>CAYNHY010000075.1:0-8869 GCA_964397225.1 uncultured Ruminococcus sp. | reverse complement strand
AGCAGTTGATTCGTAATCAACAGGTCACCGGTTCAAGTCCGGTCACCAGCTGATATAAGCAGATAACCCGAATGCGACATTCCGCATTCGGGTTATCTGCTTTTTTGCAAAAAAATTGCCGAGCGATAAAAAAATATGGCTGTGACTATTGACTTTAGCGAGATGTTGTGTTACTATATTAAAGCGCTAAAGCGAAATGAAGGGAGACGGTAAAGAATGAAGAGCTTTCATAATGAGCTTACCGAATATTTTTATAAGGCAGTGCTTGAGCTGCACGATACGCAGGAATGCAGAAATTTTTTTGAAGACGTGTGTACCGTGAAGGAGCTTCAGGATATTTCACAGCGTCTTCGCGTAGCGCAGATGCTTAACGAGGGACACAGCTATCAGGAGGTCTCAAGCGAGACCGGAGCCAGCACGGCAACGATAAGCCGCGTAAATAAATGCCTTGTATACGGGAGCGGAGGCTACAACACCGTTATGAACCGTATACCGAAGGACGACGCAAACGAATAACGGAGATTGTCATGAAAAGTGAATTTTGCACGCTGAGAGGCGGCGAAAGAGCACAGCTCGAGCTTCGCTCACTGTACTCCTCGTTCGGCTACAAGCGATATAAAATGAGTAAATTCGAGGAGTATGACCTGTACGCGAGAAACAAGGATTTTCTCGTTTCCGACAGAGTCATAACTTTCACAGATACAAACGGAAAGCTGATGGCGCTGAAGCCGGATGTTACGCTGTCGATAATAAGAAACAGCTCCGACACGGACGGCACGGTCAGCAAGCTTTATTATAATGAAAACGTATACAGGGTCTCACGCGGAAACGGAGTCTTCGGTGAGATCATGCAGACGGGACTCGAGTGCATAGGAGACATCGACGACTATTCAATATTCGAGGTCATAATGCTTGCCGCGGAAAGCCTGCATAAGATATCGGACGATTACGTGCTCGACGTGTCTCACATGGGAGTCGTTGAGCAGGCGCTCGGCGAGACCGCGCTTCCGAGTGAGGTCTATGACAGACTCCTTGAGTGCATCAGCCGCAAGAACGCGCATGAGCTGTGCGAGATTTGCAGCTCCTACGGCGTCGACAGCAGAACTCTCGAGCTGCTTGTCAGCCTGCACGGCAGTGCGGAGCACGTTTTGCCGACTCTTATCGAGCGTATGCCGAATTGTACGGCGCTGCGCTCGCTTGAGGCGCTTATGCGCTCGCTAAACGAATGCGGCTTTGCGGGACATGTGAATATCGACTTTTCCGTAACGGGAAATGCAAGATACTATAACGGCTTCGTATTCAACGGCTTTATCAGCGGAATATGTGAGCGCGTGCTCTCAGGCGGTCAGTACGATAAGCTGATGCAGAGCATGGGACGCCGTTCGCGTGCGATAGGCTTTGCTCTTTATCTTGACCTGCTCGAGAGCCTCGGCGGCGAGCGTGCGCCCTATGACACTGATTGCGTGATACTTTACGACGGCACGACGCCCGTAGAGCTGATATCTGGCATCGCGCGGGATATGGCGGCGTCGGGCGAGAGCTGTACGGTGCTTCGCCGACTGCCCGAGGGGCTGAGGTACAGGAAGCTTTTGCGCCTTTGCGAAGGGAGTGTGGAAGTAATTGAAGAAAATGCTTAATGTAGCGCTCCCAAAGGGGCGCCTCGGAGAAAAGGTATATAAAATGTTTGCATCAGCCGGCTTTGAGTGCCCAGAGGTGCTTGAGGAGGGTCGCCGACTGATATTCGAAAACGCCGAGAAGGGCGTGCGATACTTCTGGGTTAAGCCGTCGGATGTCGCAATTTACGTAGAGCGCGGTGCCGCCGATATCGGCGTTGCCGGCAAGGATATTCTGCTTGAATACGAGCCCGACGTGTATGAGCTTTGCGATCTCGGAGTCGGAAGGTGCCGAATGGCTGTTGCAGCAAAGCGTGATTTTCGCGACGACACGGAAAGAACGCTGCGCGTAGCGACAAAGTTTTCGCGCATCACGCGGGAGCATTACGCAGCTCTCGGTCGCGATATCGATATAATCGGTCTCAACGGCTCTATCGAGCTCGCGCCGATACTCGGTCTGTCGGACGTTATAGTGGATATCGTCGAGACGGGAAGCACGTTGAAGGAAAACGGGCTTGAGCTTGTCGACACGATAGTACCGATAAGCGCACGCCTTATCGCAAATAAAGCAAGCTACAAATTCAAGGGAGAGGCAGTCGAGCGCATTATGGCGGCTCTCGACGCGCAGAAGAAATAAGCTGCCGAGCACGGCTTGACAGCACGAAACGAAAGGCACGGTTTAATGCTATGATAAAAATAATGGAATACGGCTCCATCGACAACAGCGAGATATTCGCAAGAAGCACACCCGAGGTCGATGTCAGCGGAACGGTGGCACAGATAATCGACAACGTTCGCAAAAACGGCGATGCGGCACTCTTTGAGTATTGCGAGAAATTTGACGGAGCGAGGCTTGATAGCCTTGAGGTCACCGAGAAGGAGATAAACGCCGCTCTCGAAGCTGTCGATGAGAATTTTCTGCGAGTGCTCAGACGCGCGGCAGACAATATCCGTGCTTTTCACGAAAAGCAGGTGAGAAGCGGCTTTATAATCAACGACCGCCGCGGAGTCGTGATGGGGCAGAAGATAATCCCCGTTGACCGCGCGGGACTTTATGTTCCGGGAGGAACCGCTGCATACCCGTCGACGGTGCTCATGGACTCCATTCCCGCAAAGCTTGCGGGCGTGCCCGAGCTTGTCATGGTCACTCCTCCTGGACGTGATGGTCGCGTGTCGGATGTCATACTTGCCGCAGCTCACATTGCGGGCGTTGACAGAATATTCAAGCTCGGCGGAGCACAGGCCGTGGCGGCGCTGGCATACGGCACTGAAAGCGTGCCGAAGGTCGACAAGATAGTCGGCCCCGGAAATGCGTATGTCGCAGAGGCTAAAAGACAGGTTTTCGGTCTGGTTTCAATCGATATGATAGCCGGACCGAGCGAGATACTCATAGTGTCTGACAGCACAAGCTCGCCCGTTCACCTCGCGGCAGATCTGCTCTCTCAGGCAGAGCATGACCGTCTTGCAAGCGCTGTGCTCGTTTGCGACAGCAGAGAGCTCGCCGACGCTGTCAGTGCAGAGCTTGAGCGCCAGATACCGCTTCTCGAAAGATGCGATATCGCGCGTGAGTCCATAGATAAAAACGGAAAGATAATTGTAGCAGGCGACCTGCTTGCGGCTATCGAGATCGCAAACGAGCTTGCGCCCGAGCACCTTGAGCTCAGCGTCGACTCGCCCTTTGACTACCTTGACGCTATTCGCCACGCGGGCAGCATATTCATGGGAAAGAATTGCCCCGAGGCTGTTGGAGACTACCTTGCGGGACCCAATCACACGCTTCCCACCGGCGGCAGCGCGAAATTCTCAAGCCCGCTGTCGGTAGACGATTTCGTAAAGAAAACGCAGTACACCTACCTCACACCGAGCGCGCTTGACGATATTGCCGAGGACGTCGCGTACTTTGCAGCTCGCGAGGGACTTACCGCTCACGCGAAAAGCGCACTTGTGAGAAGTGAAAGCCGTGGCGAAAAATGAGCCGATTCTTCAGTGAAAAATTCTCGCGCCTGGTGCCCTATGTCCCGGGCGAGCAGCCGCGCGACACAAAATACATAAAGCTCAATACGAACGAGTCGCCGTTTCCTCCGACCGAGAGGGCGTGCCGCTACGCCGCCGAGGCTGCGTGCTCCCTGAACCTTTATCCCGATCCGGATATGCGCGAGCTGACGCGCCGTCTTGCCGCGCTGCTCGGCGTGGAGGAGAATGAGGTCCTTCTCACAAACGGCTCGGATGAAATACTTGACTTCGCCTTTTCGGCATTCTGCGACGGTGAACGTCCTGCGGTCTTCCCTGATATTACCTACGGCTTTTACGAGGTGTTCGCCGAGCGAAATCTCGTCCCCTACGAGAAGCTTCCGTTAGACGAAAGCTTCGAAATACGCGCCGAGGATTATGTCGGTATCGGAAAAAACATATTCATCGCGAATCCGAACGCGCCTACGGGAATTCTTCTCCCGGTGAGCGATATCGAGCGCATTGTCAGCTCGAACCCCGATAATATTGTCGTCATTGACGAGGCGTACATAGATTTCGGCGGTGAAAGCTGTGTTCCGCTTATCAAAAAATACGGAAACCTCATCGTGACCGGTACATTTTCAAAATCGCGCTCGATGGCGGGTGCGCGGCTTGGCTTCGGCGTTGCCTGCGCTGAGCTCGTGGCTGACATGAGCACACTCAAATATTCGACAAATCCTTACAATATCAACCGCATGACGGCGGCTGCGGGACTCGGCACACTCGAGGATGAGCGGATAATTCGCAAGAGATGCTGCGAAGTTATCGACTGTCGCGAGTACACCGCGCGCGAGCTGACACGTCTCGGCTTTACGCTGACGGACAGCCGTGCGAATTTCGTATTCGCGCGTCACGCTTCACTTGACGGCAAATATATTTACGGAGAGCTTCGCCGTCGCGGAATACTCGTGCGCCGCTTTGACGCACCGAGGATTGAGAACTACCTTCGCATAACCGTCGGCTCGCGCGAGGATATGACAGCGCTTGTGGCGGCAATGAAGGAAATTACGGAGGCGGAAAAATGAGAAAAGCAGAAATCACACGGCGCACCGCGGAAACCGATATTTCGCTGTGCCTTAATATCGACGGCATGGGAAAGGCGGACGTCGACTCGGGCTGTCCGTTTCTCGACCATATGCTGACGCTGCTTGCCCACCACGGAAGATTTGACCTGAGCCTTAACTGCAAGGGCGACACGGAGGTGGACTATCATCACACCGTTGAGGACATCGGAATAGCGCTCGGAGATGCATTTTCCGAGGCTGTCGGTGACAAGAAAGGTATCGTCCGCTACGGAAGCTTTATGCTTCCGATGGACGAGGCACTGATGCTTGCCGCGATAGATATTTCCGGTCGCGCGCAGCTCGCCTTCTCGCTCGATATCCCGACGCAGAAGGTCGGAGACTTCGACTGCGAGCTCGTGCAGGAATTTTTTCTCGGCTTTGTCAGACATTTCCCGATAGCGCTCCACATAAGGCAGCTCGCGGGTGAGAATTCCCATCACATAATCGAGGGAGCCTTCAAGGCTGTGGCAAGGGCGCTTTCCGCTGCGGTCGCACTTGACCGTGAGCACCCCGACGAGATACCCTCTACGAAAGGAGTGCTTTAATGGTTGCGCTGATAAATTACGGAGTAGGCAATCTCTTTTCGCTTGAGAGCTCCTTTGCCGCGATCGGCGAGAAGGCGGTCGCAACAAGCGACCCTGAGCTCATTTCCGCTGCCGACAGAATAATCCTTCCCGGAGTCGGCGCCTTCGGTGACGCCGCACAAAAGCTTCGCGAGAGCGGTCTTGAGAGCGAGATAATAAAGGCCGTATCCGACGGACGCCCGATCATGGGAATTTGCCTCGGAATGCAGCTTCTGTTCGAACGAAGCTACGAGTTCGGCTGTCACGACGGACTTGGTCTGATACACGGCGAGATACGCCCGATCTCGGAGAGAATACCGAAGGAGCTGAAGATACCGCATATCGGCTGGAATGCGCTGCATTTTGTCGGCTCGCCCTCGCCGCTTTTCAAGTATGTCGATGAGGGAGAGCACGTGTATTTCGTTCATTCCTTCTCGGGAACGGGCTGCGAGGACAGCACCGTTGCCGAAACGGAATACGGAGCTCCGCTTGTCGCCGCGGTGGCAAGGGACAATGTTTACGGCTGCCAGTTCCACCCCGAGAAGAGCGGAAGGGTCGGACTCGGAATTTTGAAGGCCTTCTGCGAGCTGTAAAGCGGCGCAGATGATTGACGAACGGAGGATATAATGAAAATATTTCCCGCCATAGACCTTTACGGGGGCAAGGCTGTGCGCCTGTATAAGGGTGATTATTCGAGGATGACAGTATACAGTGAGCGTCCGCTCGAGCTTGCGGAGGACTTTGCTGCAAAGGGGGCATCCTGCTTGCACCTTGTCGACCTTGAGGGCGCGCGCGACGGTACGACGCCGAATATCGAGCTTATAAGGCTGATTGCCGAAGCGAGCGATATGACAGTCGAGGTCGGAGGAGGCATACGCAGCCTCGAGGTCGCGGAGAAGTATCTTGAGTCGGGAGTGGACCGTGTGATACTCGGAACCGCGGCAGTTCGCGACGAGGAATTTCTGAGGAGCGCCGTGCGTAATTTCGGCGAGGCTGCCGTGGTCGGTGTAGACCTTCGTGACGGCTGCGTTGCAACGAGCGGCTGGACGGAGAACTCGGGGATAGATTGCTTCGATTTCTGTGAAAAGCTCGAAGGGCTCGGAGTATCGTCGGTGATAGTGACCGATATTTCAAAGGACGGCGCAATGCGCGGCACAAACCATGAGCTGTACGGCGAGCTTTCGCGACGCTGCCGAATGAAGCTTACGGCATCGGGCGGCGTCAGCTCGCTCGACGACGTCAGACGCCTTGCGCGGCTCGGCATATACGGCGCGATAATCGGCAAGGCATATTACACGGGCGACATTGACCTTGAGGAGGCTGTGAAGCTCGGGGAGGTCGGAGAATGATAACAAAGAGAATAATCCCGTGCCTTGACGTGCGCGACGGTCGCGTAGTAAAGGGCGTGAAATTCAGCGGACTTGCCGATGTGTCGTCACCGGTCGAGCTTGCGGAATACTACAGCTCCGCGGGAGCCGACGAGCTTGTTTTTTACGATATTACGGCATCTGCCGAGGGACGTGCGCTTTTTGTCGATGTGCTTCGTGAAACTGCGAGACGCGTGTTTATCCCGCTGACGGTCGGAGGCGGCATAAATACCGTGGACGACTTTGACCGCGTGCTCAAGTGCGGTGCCGATAAGGTCAGTGTGAATTCCGGCGCAATACGCGACGAAGCTCTGATAGCGCGCGCGGCAAAGCTTTACGGCAGCCAGTGCGTCGTAATATCCGCGGATGTAAAGCGCGTTGACGGCGTGTATCGCGTGTTTGCCAAGGGCGGACGTGAAAACACGGGGATGGAGGCAGTCGAATGGATTCGCCGCTGTGTCGAAAACGGCGCAGGTGAGGTCGTGCTAAATTCGATAGACACGGACGGAGTTAAGGGCGGCTTTGACCTTGAGCTGCTTGAGGCTGTGTCGTCGGTCGTGGACGTGCCGGTCATCGCATCGGGAGGTGCTGGCTGTGCCGAGGATTTTGTTAAGCTGTTTTCCACACTTCCGAAGGTGGATGCGGGTCTTGCTGCGTCGATTTTCCACTTCGGAGAGGTCAATATAGCAGAGCTTAAGAATACGCTTGCGGAGAACGGAATTCCCGTGCGCCGCTGATAATTAACGGAGGAAACTGTAATGATAAACATTGATGAGCTGAAGTTTGATGAGGCGGGACTGATACCCGCAGTCGTTGTTGACAGCATAACACGCCGCGTGCTCACCGTGGCTTACATGAACCGCGAGAGCCTTAAAATATCGATGGAGCGCGGTCTTACGTGTTTCTGGAGCCGCTCGAGAGGCGAGCTTTGGCTGAAGGGCGAGACGAGCGGGAATTATCAGCACATCGTCTCGATCACGGCGGACTGCGACCGCGATGCGCTGACGGTCGTAGTGGAGAAGGACGGTCCCGCATGCCATAAGGGCACGGATTCGTGCTTTAATGATGTTCTGTATCAAAGCGACGAGAGGCATCAGTTTACGCTCGAAGCGCTCATGGAGCTCATCGAGGGCAGAAAGAGCGAAAAGAAGGAGGGCTCGTACACGACATACCTCTTCGAAAAGGGAATCGACAAGATACTCAAGAAGGTCGGCGAGGAGTCGACCGAGGTGATTATCGCCGCAAAGGCGGATGATCGCGCGGAGACCGTGTATGAGATAGCAGACCTTGCATATCATGTAATGGTGCTCATGGTGCAGATGGGTATTTCCGTTGAGGATATACACCGCGAGCTCGCTTCCCGCCATGTTATTGACCACAAGGTGAAGCAGGAGAAGATGACCTGAGGGCTTTTCATACAGCGCGATGAAAAAATATTCAAAAAAATTCGTCCGCGGGGCTTGACAAAGAGAAAAAATAGAGTTATACTAAGTACAGTAAATAACAGAGGAGTTACGTCATGACTGCATCCGTTCAGTTTTTTGCATATTATTTTTACTATTACTTTTTTACCGGAAGTAATAGTGATTTGTGCATGAATCTGACAGCTAACGCTTGACGTAGCTTCGCCAAAATTCGGTAAATGTCGCACAGATCACGGTCTGTGCGATTTTTGTTTATCCACTCTCCGTGGTGCGTCACCGTAAAAACGAAAGGAAAGAAAAAATGATTGCCGTAATCAGAAAAAGCGCAACGCAGGAGCAGAAGGATCACCTCATGAGCTGGATCCGTTCACAGGGAATTGAGGTTCATGTATCGGAGGGACACGATTATACGGTCTTCGGACTTATCGGTGATACCTCGTGCATCGATATGGATCTCATCGCAAGCCTTGATATTGTTGATTCCGTAAAGAGAGTCGCGGAGCCGTACAAGCTCTGCGGAAGAAAGTTTCATCCCGAGGACACGGTGCTCGATATCGGCGGCGTGAAGCTCGGCGGAGGTAATTTCGCGCTGATCGCGGGTCCTTGCTCGGTTGAAAGCCACGACCAGATACTGAAGGTCGCAACGGAGGTCTCGGCAGCGGGAGCCACGCTCCTTCGCGGAGGTGCATTCAAGCCGAGAAGCTCGCCCTATGACTTCCAGGGACTGAAGGCGGACGGAATCGAGCTGCTTCTTGAGGCAAAGAAGGCGACGGGCATGCCCATCGTTACAGAGATAATGAACGCCAATCACCTGCCGCTGTTCGAGGA
>CAYNHY010000074.1:0-8963 GCA_964397225.1 uncultured Ruminococcus sp. | reverse complement strand
GGATAATATAGTAAAATATATTAGTATAACTATAGAAGGACGGTGGCTGTAATGGCAGAAGCTAAGGATTTCGATGTGCTTTCCACAGTTGACGGAAAGTTTTTAATGTATAAGGGACTGCCTCTTGTCAGAGAGGGTAATTTTATTTGCTACGGCAGTATGGACGAGGAATATATCCTTCAGATGATGATAATGTCCGAAAAGGACAGCGGCGGGATGAAGGTGCCCGATAAGATACTCATTCAGCTTATGAAGACCGACACGAGCCTTCCCGACCACGAGAGGATCGTCAAGCAGGATATGAAGAGCGGCTTTTACGAGGCGTTCGAGATCGGTATGATCTGGTTTGAGAGATACCGCGCAAATCATTAAAAAAGCACGCGAAAAGCGCCGCAGACGATGAGTTCTCTGCGGCACTTTCAAATTTTCCGCCGAAAGGAGACAGACATGAAAAGAATATTCAGCGCTTCAGTGTGCATTGTTGCCGCGCTTTCGCTGTGCTCGTGCCTGCGGGATGCACATCCTCTGCCGAGTGCGACGAGTCGGGTTGACAGCTCGCCGAGCGAGTCTGTCACAGCGAGCACGACACTGCCTCACGAAAGCGAGAGCGCGAGTGAGAGCGTTACGGAGAGCAAGACGGAGCCGACAGAGCTTCCGCTTCGCGCCGAGGTCGTAAAATGGTGCTCGGCGAACCCGATTTCTGAGGAGGTGCTCATGACCTACGACGAAATCAAAGCGGAAAACGAGCGGATGCTCCGCGACTCCGAGTCAATGTGTGATATTTTTTCCTTCGGTGAGAGTATAACGCGTGAGACGCTTTCGCAGATGATAGCAAGGCACGATATTCCTCACGGGCGCTTTGATTCAGACGGCAATGAAATTCACGCAGAGCATATCGACAGGGTACGCCGCCGCATGACGCTCGAAGACGCGACGGAATACAGCGTGAGCTACGCCGTTATGACCTCGCGCGGCTATGTACGGGCTATCCCCGATTCGAAGCCCTACCGAACAAGCCCGAAGAATCCGTATGATACCGTGCAAAGCACGGAGCTTGCCGTCGGAACACCTGTGCTTGTGCTCTATACGAGCTACGATAATGAATATTACTTCATCCTTTCGCAGTGCTACAGCGGGTGGATACGCTGTGACGAGGCGGCGACAGCCGATAGCCGTGAGGCATGGCTTGACTTTGCGCGTCCGCAGAGCTTTATTTGCATTGCCGAGCCGCTTTATCGTGACGGAGAGATAAAGCTCGATATGGGAGCGACGCTTCCGCTTGTCGGAGCCGACGGCTCCTCTTATTCCGCATTGCTCCCGAGCCGGCGTGCCGACGGATCGGCGGAATACATAAGCATATCTGTTCCGTGCTCGGCTGCAAGCGAGGGCTATCTCCCTTATACCTACAAGAATTATCTTGTTCAGGCCTTCAAGTATGAGGGAACGCCCTACGGCTGGGGCGGGCTTGACGACGGAGTCGACTGCTCAGGCTTTGTGTGCAATGTTTTCAGGTGCTTCGGCTTCGTATTCCCGCGCGATACCTCACAGCAGAACAGCGTTATCGGTGACTCGTGCATGGTTGACGCGACCTCAGCCGCACAGCTGCTCGACACCTATGTGCCCACTGTGGTTTATTATCCGGGGCACACGCTGCTGTATATCGGTCGCGACGGCGCGGACGGACGTTATTATTTTATCCATGCACCGCAGATCGGCGAGCACGTGACTGTGACCGCAAAGGACAGCCTTTCAGGGATGACCTACGTCTGCCGAGTCGCAGGCGCCAGTATCGCGTGAAGTGAAACGCAGCAAGGGCTCTTCGCAAGTCGGGGAGCCTTTTCTTCTCATGCCAAATAATTAACAAGAAGACAAGAGTCTGTGAACGAACACATTCAATTGTATGAATGGACAAAAAACAAGCTGCGCTTTTGTAACAGCTGCACAAAAAATCTGTGAAATCATGTGTGCAATGACAATTGACAGAATCACTTTTCAATGCTAAAATACTAAAGTAATAAAAATTCCGAAGGGAAACCGAGTTATGAAAAAGAGGCTTTTCACAATTCTGACCGCACTCGCGCTTGCGATGCTTTTGCTGTTGACGCCATGCCTGCTCGTCGGCTCGAATGCAGCGGAGGGCGGAGCGCTTCCGTTTCGCGATGTGAAGTCGGGACAGTGGTTTTATTCCGCTGTTGCCGAAATGTATTATTCGGGCTTTATGGAGGGCAAGAGCGCAAAGCTTTTTGAGCCGGGCTCGACTATGACACGCGCGGAGCTTGTGACGCTGATGTCGCGTCTTGCTGACGAGGACACGACAGGCTTCGGCATGTACGGCGACAGATTTTCCGATGTCGGAAAGAAGTCGTGGTTTAGAAACGCCGTCGGCTGGGCGGCAAAGGCAGGACTTGCACAGGGCTACGAGGGCAATATATTCAAGCCCAATGAGCCGATAAGCCGTGCGGAGATGGCGACATTTATAATACGTCTTGTGGATTATATTAACGTAAAGCTTCCCGAGAACGAGAAGATCTACTCGTTCTCAGACAAGGTCACCTTCCCCTCGTGGGCAAAGGATAATATTGAGCGCATGCGTCTGCTCGGGCTTATCGAGGGCGATGTGTCCGGCAGATTTTATGCCTACCGCTCAGTGACGCGTGCCGAGGTCGCGACGATCGTTTCGCGCTTTGCGTCGTATGTTACGGCAGACCCGATGCATGAGGCATTACGCAGCATTGAAGCTGTCCTCGACCGTGAGGGCACTCGAAGCGTTATTACCCTAGGAGACGAGAGCACGCTGAACGAAAGCACTCTTTCGCGGATCCTCATTGTATGCGGCACGCAGCTTGACGAGAATAAGTATTCGGCAGTCTTTGTTTCGACAGAGCTGGACGCGCTGAAAAACGGTGCCTACCGCGACACGGCGGTCGGCTCGTACTGCGACACCAAGCTCGATGTGAAGCTGCGTAACAACGAGACGAGTGAGACGACCGAGACACGCAGCCTTTCGCTTCGCATAAGGAAAGTCGCGGATCTTGAAGCCGAGATGACGCCTGAGTTCGTTTATAAGATAAAGCTCGACGGCAGCGCGGAGATTACCGATTACATCGGAGTACGCTTTGTGAAGCATCTTTCACTCCCCTCAAGGCTTGGCGGCGTAAGCGTTACCTCGATCGGCAAGGAGGCGTTCAGGGAGGCGCGTGAGCTTGTAAGCGTAAAGGTACCCGACAGCGTCACCTTTATCGATACGGAAGCCTTTTCGCTTTGCACATCGCTCGAGTCTGTGGAGCTCCCGGATTCCGTGACGAAGATAGGACGCGCTGCGTTCTACTACTGCACCTCTCTTAAGAGTGTGACCCTGCCGAAGAAGCTTGAGCGCATTCCCGACTACATGTTTTACATGTGTACATCACTCAGTAGAGTAACCACCTATGACACGCTCGAGGAGGTCGGAAAGTATTCCTTCTCGAATTGTGTGCTTGATAGCTTTAATTTTAACGACGGACTTGAGATCGTCGGCGAGTACGCCTTCGAGGGCTGCTCGCTTACCGAGGTATATCTCCCCGACAGCTGTACATATGCGGGACATTGGGCATTCTATAATTGCATGCTTCTCAGCGAAGCGTCCTTCGGCGACAGACTCGAGCTCATAGGAAGCGGTGTGCTCTATAATACCGCCGTCACTGAGCTTCACTTCAGAGGAAGCCGCGAGACCTATGAGACAATATACCGTCTCAGCGCTTTTGACGATGAATTTCCGATAGTGTTTGAAAAGTGAGGTACGACATGAAAAAATTAATATCTGCCGTGCTTATCGCGGCAATGCTTGCTTCAGCAGCTCAGGCTCTGTCGACCGAGCTTGTCACAGACGAGAACGGGATGATGTATAAGGCGACGCTCGAGGGCACAGACAGCGAGCCCGAGATAATCCTTCGTGACACCGAAACACCGTCCTTCTGGAGTCTGCCGTCGCCGTCCATTTATTCGGTACATACCGAGAAGGAAAGAGCTCTTGTGACGGATGCAGAGATATACGTCGCACCCGACGGCGATGACGACAGCGGCGACGGCTCGTTCGATAAGCCGTATGCGACACTTGACAGAGCGCGTCGTGCTGTCGGTGAGCTGAAAAGCTCCGTGGGTGCACCGCCTGACGGAATAACAGTTGCCTTCAAGGCGGGCGTGTATCCCGCGTACTCGACCGTCAGCTTTAATTCATCGGACAGCGGAAGCGTGGACTGCCCGGTCGTCTACACGGCATACGGCGACGGCGAGGTCTTATTCAAGGGCTCAATGACCATCGACCCCTCCGATTTCACGCCCGTTACAGGAAGTGAGCGCTCGCGGCTGACAGAGGGCGCGGCAAGCGCCGTTCGCGTCGTTGACCTGAAGAAATACGGCATTACCTCAGATATGCTGACGCTGAATCAGACGGGAACCTCGTCAATGCGCGGCACGAATGTCGAGGTGTCCGTTAACCGCGAGCTCTACACGCTCGCGCAGTACCCGAATGTTGACGAGCCCTTGCTTAAAACAAACGGCATCAAGAGACTTTCGCCTGCGATATACTACGCCTACCAGACGGACATCGACCGCGTTTCGACCTGGAGCTTGTCCAATGATGTTTGGGGCGTCGGAATGATGAACAGCGAGTGGAACGAGGTCACCTCCCCGATATCGTTTGACAAGTCCAAGCGTACAATGACCTGGTCGAGGGCGTCGTCCACGGGACTTGATGTAATCTTCTACTACTTCTTCAATGTTTTTGAGGAGCTTGACATTCCGGGAGAGTGGTATCTCGACCGCAAGAACTGCCTCATGTATATTTACCCGAGCTGTGAGCTGTCGAGCGCGTCGGTCGAGCTGACAATACATATGCAGAGCCTGTTTGTGAAGCTTGACAACTGCGACTATATCACCTTTGACGGGCTTTCCTTCATGGGCACGCGCGGCGGAGCGTTTTACGGAAACTATTGCGACAATCTGGTCATAAACGACTGCAATTTTCACGCGATAATGGGCAATGCGATACTCCTCATGAACAGCTACTATTCGAAGGTCACCGACTGTGAGCTGACCTATCTCGGCGAAAAGGGGATCGACATCAGCGGGGGCGTAAAAAGCACGCTTACGAAGTCATATAACCTCGTCGACAATAATCTCGTGACGCATTGGGGACTATACAAGCGCACCTTTACTCCTGCCATTACGGCAAACGGACAGGGCTTGACGGTCAGCCACAATGAGCTGGCGTATTCAAGCTCGAATGCGGCGGGAATGTCGGGAAACCTCAATTATTTCGAGTATAACTACATCCACGACTGTACAAAGCTCGCTTCCGATTGCAGCGCCTACTACAACGGCTCGTCGTGGACGTCGGGTGCGAATGTTATCCGCTACAATATTTTCGCGAATATCGGCTCGCAGCTGCGCGCACCTGCCGCGATATATTGGGATGACGGAATGGCATACCAGAGCGCGTATTGCAATCTAATTGTCAATGTGGGCGGTCACGGCTTCTCGATAGGCGGCGGCTTCGGTCAGACGGTCGTTAACAATATCGTACTTGCGACGGGAGGCGTCGCGTGCCTGTACGATGCACGTCCGTATACCGGCAACAGAACGGGCAACAGCTTCTACGCCCTCGGCAACGGCTTCCTTTGGAATTTATATAAGAGCACTCCGTATTACACAACTGTGTGGCGCGAGAACTTCCCGCTTCTTTCTCAGATACTTCAGGACGACAGTGACAAATACGCCGCACACTATGGCTTTAATCCGTCGTTCTCGCTTATGTGCGACAATATTTACTGTAATTCGTCAGGACGGGCGGGCGGCTACGGCTGGGGACCGGTTCATTACAGTGCGGTCGTTGACAACTACACCGACAAATTCGATAATCTCGATGAGATATTCGTCGATTACAAAAACGGCGACTATCGTCTGAAGGAGAACAGTCGCGCGTTTGAAACGGTTCGCGATTTCAAGGATATACCGTACCACCTCATCGGCAGATATTGATAGGACTGCACGGTAAAACAATTCAATAATATACCCGGCGCTCGCGTTTATCATAGGCTTTTTATCTGAAAAAACGTAGCGAGGCTCGATACCAAAGCAGTCGGCGGCACAGTATTCACTGTGCCGCCGACTTTTGCTTGCTTGTACTAAGTCGTGTCCTCGGAATTTATGCTGTCATGTCAGCGATATGCGATAAAATTACTTGTTCAGTCCTTGCTTATCACTTTTTTCTGCCATGACCTTTTGCCGCATTTCGGGCAACGCATATGCCTTGTTCTGCCACGGTGAGCCGAAAGGAGCACGCTTTTGTATGACGGAACGTATCTGTGACCGCAATCGGCGCATTCATAGTAGCCTGCCGTCTGCTCGATTCTGATTGAAAAACCGATTCCCACCGCAAACAGTGCAAGACCTGTTCCGATAAGGACAAGCCTTAACAGGCTTGACATTTGAACAAACGAGGCAACGAATACGAGCGAGATGAAAATAACTGAACTTAAATAGCCCACGAAAATTTCCAAGGACAGCAGCTGCTTGTCCGCCATCTCCTTTTGCCGAATTACCTCAAGCAGATTCTTTTCCAATTCCTTATTGTAATTATCCACTGTAATTACCTCCCCACTTAATAAATCATTTACTGTGATGCCGAGAATACCGCAAAGCTCAAGCATTATCGAGGAGTCGGGCATTGACAGCCCTCGCTCCCATTTGGATATTGCTTTATCGGTAATGTTGAGCTTCTCGGCGAGTTGCATTTGCGTTAGCTTTTTCTGTCTTCTGCACTCTGCAATGAATTTTCCGATTTTTGCTTGATCCATAAGACACCTCCTTTCTGTACACAGTATAGCAATTGCCGCATATAAAGCACACCTACCGACGGTTTAGTGGGGAGATGTAAACCGTTGGTTGAGAAAAAAACGGCTGAAAAAAACAAAATTTGTCTTCCATTGAACGTCCCTATGCCGTGTAGGACGGGACAGCGGAGCAAAATTTCGCCGTAAAGTGCAAAAAATCACCTGCAAGGTGGAATTTTCGCCCGAGATATGATATAATAAGCATTATCTTTTGTTCGGCGCCGTCTGCTCGGCGCGAAAGGAGCACCAAATGAAAAAAACATTACAGATCTTCATCGGTGGGATTGCTGCTGGAATGCTTGTCGGCATCGGAGGCACGGTATTTCTCTCATGTGAGAATAAGACTGTCGGCGCTGTTTTGTTCTCTGTGGCACTTCTTGCAATATGTATGTTCTCGCTTTACCTGTTCACAGGCAAGATAGGCTACCTTGCGACAGATCGAAGCCTTGCAAATATAATATCGCTTGTGACCGGACTTGTCGGCAATGCCGTCGGTGCGTGCGGCACGGGATTTCTCATGAAGCTTTGCAGGACGCCTCTCGTCGAAAAGGCAAGCTCGATCTGCACGGCAAAGCTGGAGCAGAGCTATCTTCAGACCTTCCTGCTTGCAGCCTTTTGCGGAGTGCTCATGTATACTGCCGTTGAGATATACCGCTCAAAGGGGAGTGCGCTTGGTATCCTTATTTGCATCCCTGTGTTTATTCTGAGCGGCTTTGAGCATTCGGTCGCGGATATGTTTTATTTCTCGTTGTCCTCGCTGTCTCCCGCGCATCCCGTGATTTTTATACTTTTCGCCGTACTCGGAAACGCAGTCGGTGCCGTAGTGCTGCGCCTTATGCAAATTTTTTCCACGAGTCGCGACTGATACATATTTCTCATCGACGCCGACCATAATGATATGAGAAATCGCAAGATTTCAAAATCATAAAGGACGGTCTTGATGATGAATAGGAAGAACGTAAACCGTAATATTGAATGCACCGTTACACAGTGCGCGAACCATTCCGATAATGAGAAGTACTGCGCTCTCGAGAGCATCAGAATCGGAACTCACGAGAAGAACCCCACGCTTTGCAGCTGCACGGACTGTGAGTCGTTCGTGCTCGGCAACGGTGGCTGCAAGACCTGCGGCATAAAGTAAGACCGAATGTAAATAACCTCCGTTTGAATCTGTTTGTCAAACGGAGGTTATTTTGTTTCGATTGAAATTACTGAGCTGCCTTAACGATAGCCGCAAACTTCTCGGGAACGAGAGACGCGCCGCCGATGAGACCGCCGTCAACGTTGACCTTGGAAAGAAGCTCTGCCGCATTTCCGTCGTTCATGGAGCCGCCATACTGAATAACGGTTGCCTCGGCTGTGTCCTTACCGTAAAGACCTGCGAGTGTGTCGCGGATAACGCCGCAAACCTCGTCGGCCTGCTCGGGAGTAGCTGTGAGACCCGTGCCGATAGCCCAAACGGGCTCATATGCGATGATGACATTCTTCATGTCGTCGGTGGAAATGCCCTTGAGATCGAGCTTTGTCTGCATTGAAACGATCTCGCTTGTGATGCCGTCCTGTCTCTCGGAGAGAACCTCACCGAGGCAGAGGATGACCTTAAGACCTGCTGCGAGAGCCGCCTTTGTGCGGAGGTTTACGGTTTCGTCGGTCTCGCCGAAGTACTGACGTCTCTCGCTGTGACCGATGATCACATACTCGACGCCGCACTCGAGAAGCATCGATGCGGAGATCTCGCCCGTGAACGCGCCCTTAGCCTCGAAGTGAACGTTCTGTGCGCCGATCTTTACATTTGTGCCGCGAGCTGCCTCTACGGCTGTGGGAATATCGACGAAGGGAACGCAGAGGATGACCTCGCAGCCGTCCATGCCTGCTGTGAGCTCTGCGGTCTTCTTTACAGCCTCTGCCGCAGCGGAGGGAGTCATGTTCATTTTCCAGTTGCCGGCGATGACAACATTGCGCTTTGACTTATCCATTTTGATTTCGACCTTTCGTGTTATATAATCAATTGCCGGAGGAGGGAAGTCCCGCCTCCGGCGATGCTTTTATTAATTACTTGTCAAGAAGGCAAGCGATTCCGGGAAGCTCAAG
>CAYNHY010000073.1:0-9072 GCA_964397225.1 uncultured Ruminococcus sp. | reverse complement strand
GTACACGTATTTCGTTCATATTCCTGTCCTCCGCATTATTTGCGTAAATTTGGTAAAAATTGTTTGTAACTATTTTACCATATTTCACCAATTAAATCAATACTTGGCACAAAAAAATATTACCAAATTTCTCGTTTGAAATTTGGTAATATTTGCTAATTGATTATTCTGCTTCATAAAAATGCGTGCGAGGTCAAAAATGCGCCGTTCCTTGCGATATTCAGCACGCCGTAGGACGGCGGGTAGGCGCGACCTATCGATCCGGGATTGAATATTCGAACTCGCGAGTCACCCTCGCCGTCATACACCGTATCGCACGGAGTGTGCGTATGCCCAAACAAAAGAAGGTCGCACGCCTCCGCAATTGCTGCCTGTGCGGCACGTGACACGCCTGCCTTGACGCCGTAGCTGTGCCCGTGAATGCACATTATCCGCACGCCGTCGAGCTCGAGTATCACTCTTTCTCTTGCCGAGCTCTCCGCATTTCCGCGCAGGGACAGCGACTGTATGTCCGGGTAAAGAGAGGTAATGTATTCAAAGTCGCGCACGCCGTCTCCGAGGTGGATCAAGAGGTCGACGCGCGGCAGATGAGCCTCAACGGCAGCCTTCATGCGTGAAATGTTGCCGTGTGAATCGGAAAAGATCAGTATCTTCAAGGTTTTCCCTCCAAGCTGTTGAAAAGTCTCCGCCGATACATCCGTTTTGTGTCAGCTCGCCCTGCCGACGCATATACTGAAGCGAAAGCACTGAGAAAATCGGAGGAAACAATGAATATTGACAAGCGCACACTCGAGAGTCTGTCGTCGATGTCGGACGACAGCCTTCGCCGACTTCTGACCGCAGCGCTCGGCGCGGACACTGCCGTGCGGCTCCGTGCGGAAAGCCTGTCCGGCATAAGAAATGTAATCTCGCGCGCCACAGACTCGGACATTGCAAGAGCCGCCGAGCTGTTCGAGGTCTACAAGGAAGGAAGGCGGACGTAATGGCCGTAGAAAACGAGCTGTCCGAGGTCATCGGGCAATTAATGAACAGCAGCGAGGCTCGCGAGCTGATCGACAAGCTCAAGGCTTCAAGCGAAGCCGACAGCAAGCCTGCCGCCGATGCAGCACAAGTCGACACCGCACCGTCAGATGCTGTCACGGACAGCCGACTTGCCGAGCAGCTGCCTGCTGTGCTGTCCGCTCTTTCACCTATCATCAAGTCAGGCAAGCACGACGCCGCGCCGCGCGGCGGGACTGCCGCAAGAAATGCTCTGCTCGCCGCACTGCGTCCGTATCTCAGCGACAGCCGTCGTGCGCTTGTCGAGCGTATAATGCAGCTGTCGCGAATAACAGACCTCGCGGAGCTGCTACCGCGTGACAGATAGGAGGCGCATCTTGTACAGCAAAAACAAATATTGCCGAAGCTGCCGTGAGCGTGAGGAGCTCGACGCTTCAATGAGTGAAGAGGAGCGTGAGCTGTGCCGCTACGAGCTTCCGCCGAAATACGACGGGAGCCGCTTTTCCCGAAATCGAAAAAGCACATTGGCTGCGGCACACAGTGACAGTGAAGCCTCCGCTGACACCGAAAGCAAGGCACACGGCATCACACAGGAGTCGTCCGGACAGTGCAATGCATTAGCCGACAGCTCAGCGGAAGAGTACTCCGACATTACCTCCGCAGACGGAACGTCACAAAAGGGCTCCGAGCTTTCGCGTCTTCTCGGCGGGCTGTCGCACGAGGAGCTGCTTATAATTTCGCTCATACTTATCGTTGCCGGGAGCGATGACAGCGGCGAGCTGATGCTTCTCTTACTGCTTTTGCTTATTCAAACTTGACAGTATAAAGCTTACCGTTTCCGCAAGAGTGCGCTCTACAGCGACGCTCTCGCGTCTCGGAGACTTGAACTCCGGAGGCGGAAGGAGCGTGGACAGCGCGACAACGCCGAAGGCTATCCTGCCGTCCGAGCATTCTGCGCTGACGGAAAGCTCTGCACTCTTCGCGACCACGGAGGCACAGCGCAGGTACGAGCGCGCTCCTCTAAGATAAGGTGCAAGCGCCATCAGGTCATCCGCGCGTCCGACAAACGGAAGCACCTCGGGGCACCTTGCCGATACATTAACGCGTACAGCTCCGCCGGTGCCGTCAAGCAAAAGCTCAATATCACCGACAGCCGAGCCGCCGAGCGCACATATCAGCGAGCAGCACACCGTAAGGAGCGCACCGACGCCCGAGCTCAAGGTCGTGTCGGGTCCCTCGCACGTTGCCCTTACGGCAGGCAGCGAAGGAAACGAGGTCACCTTCAGACACATGTCGCAAAATGACATCATATCCGTCGGAAAATCGTTTGCCGACAGCACCGACGACACAAGAGGCGTGCTGTTGCTGTCGGCTCTCGGGCGAGAGCGATCCTTCAACAGGAGCGGTAGCTCGTCCTCGCTGCGGATAAGATACAGTGCAACCCCGCCTGCGGGATAACGAAGCGCCGCCGCAAAGGCAAAGCCGCCGAAGGGCTGCGGCAGCTCGAGCAGCGTCGCACCGTCGCCGAGCCCGTCACGGCACAGCTCGTCGACGCGCTGTGCAAATTTTTCGCCGAAAAGATTTTTCAAAAAGCCCTTGCCCCATTTGTAATCGGGCAAGGGCTTCATCGGCGGAGAAATATCGGTAACTTCGCATTTTTCCGACAAACAAATAAATGGAATATACATGATGATTCACCGTCCCGGGTCTGTTATTCCGTCACGTCGAGACTTACTCGGCATCCTCCGCGTTTTCGTAATCCTCGCTGCGACTTGCGTTTTCATTGACCGCTCCGCTCTCGCTGTCGGCAGGCTGAGTGTCATCTGTACCGACGCTGTACGAGGGCTCAGCTACATAGCAGGTAAACTGAAAGCTTCTCGCCGACAGCTCGCCGAGCGCGGCATACATTGCCGAGGAAAGCTGCTCGTCGTCCGAGAGCATCAGCGCGCGAAGATTGTACACGCTGAAGTTACCCTTGAGAGAATAGCAATTTTCATACACCGAGGAGTATGCGTGCTCTGCGTCCTCGGCTTCGGTATCTATCGATATCGAAAGGAAATCCGCATATTTCGACAGGGTCTTTATCATGCTCGCGTTCTGCGGAACAAGATACACTCCGTCGGAAAGATTAACTCCGAGCCTTGCCTGACCCGTGTGCTCTCTGAGACGCGCCAGATAGCCGACAATTTTTTCAAGCGTCTCTGCCGGGAGCTGTGCGTCTCCGTCAAAGAGCTCGGTTATCAGCAGCTCATCACAGCCGAAGGAGACAAGCTCACCGGCAAGAAGCGCGTCAAGCTCACCTCTCTGTGCCGCCTCGACATTGTCCGACAGCGCTTCGCCGTCGGCTGAAAACGTCACAACGACGTAAAGCGAGCGCTCATGCGCCGCCTGTATCACGGTCTTGAGGTTCTCAAGCACGTCGCATTCCTTTTGGAATGTGACCGTGCTGTCCTTTACCGGCTCACGGTCTTCCCCGTCTTCCCCGTCTTCGCCATCCTCCTTTGGGTCGTCCTGCGTCAGCTCTGAGGAAGCCTCGACGGTTATACCGTTGTCGGCACGCGAGGGGTCGAGACGGATATAGCTCATGAGCGCGGGAGAGGCATACACGAGCCTGCCGTCCTCTCCGCTCACGCGGATGGACACGGCATTATAGACTGCGGAAAGCGAGCTTATCATATCGCGCAGGGTGTCTGCATCGGCTGAGGTAATATCGATATCCGCCGCACATACCTCGCGCAGATATGCCTCTGGGTCGCTGACCGGTATTCCGTTTTCAAGAGAATAGCTCGGAGCTGTGCTCTCGGCGACGGTGCTCTCCTCACCCGACGCTTCGTTTTTTGATGAATCCGCCTTTGCAAGGAGGTATCTGCCGAGAAGCACGGTCAAAAGAAATGTCAAAAGCGCACAGACTACCGTAAAAAGCAGCCTCGCGAGTATCATTTTTCTCGTTTTTTTAACGTTTCCCGCTCTGTAGCTCCCGCGGGTATAGCGATGTCTTCTCACCTTGATTCTCCCGAATACATAGCTTATTCAAGCTCGAGAATATCGATGCTGTCGGGAAGGCTCGTTACCGTCTCGGCAAGCTGCACGTATTTCTCCTCATACGCCGCCGTATACAGCGTCTCGAAATACTCATCCGTCAGCGAAACGAAATTTTCTTCAATATAACTCTTGTCCTTCTCGCAGCGCTTTATTATGCTGTAGCCGGAGGCGGTCTTCACAATGTCGCTGACCTCTCCGAGCTCGAGAGAGAAGGCGGCGTCCTCGAAGGCGCTGTCGCGCGTTCCCCTCGTTATATAGTAGCCGGCATCGTTGTTAAACATGTAAAGATCGTTGTTGTACTCACGGCAAAGCTTATCGAAGTCAGCACCCGCCTTGAGCTTTTTCATAATACCCTCAGCAATCTCGAGATTCTGCTCGTCCGTGCCGGCATTTTCTCCGCCTACAAGTATCTGCTTGACTCTGATAAAGCTGTCGCTCATAAACAGCTCGCGCAGATACTCCTCGTCGGTATTCCTTTCGTCGGAATATGCAACGGCGGTATACAGCTCGTCGATGAGCAGCGAATTGGCCTTTATGAATTCGAACGCGCCGTCGGTCATTCCGACCTCGTCGAGTGCGGCGGAGAACTCCTCCTCGCTATCGTACTCGTCAAGCAACTCATTCTTTGCAATGCGTACCGCCGCGAGGATGGAGTCGTCATTCCACTCCGTGCCGTAGTCGCGTCCGAGCGAGCACACGGTATAAAGAGATACAAGCGTGCTTTTAATGTTTTCTTCAAGCTCGGCAAAGGCAGTGTCGCGCTCATCGGAGTCCCACACGTTCTCACCGTACTTACCTTCAATATCACTACGTGCATTGAGTGCGACATAGCGGTACACCTCATATGTCACGCCGTAGCCGTCGATCTCGAAAAGCACCCTCTCATTTCCGTTAAAGCACGACGAAAGCGCAGCCGTGAGCAGGGCAAGCACAAGCGCCGCCGCAAGTAATTTAAGCTTTCTCATTATTTCTCAACGCCCCATGCCGCCTCTACGGTCTCAAGCCAGCAGCTTGCGAGAATGCCGTGTCCGACATAGGTCGGGTGGTCTCCGTCCCACACGAGGTGCTCCTGCGGGCAGTACTTCATATAGCTGTCGAGCGCATCCTTGAAGGGAACGTAAATCGCACCGTAATCGCGCGCCACCTCGCGAACGATGCCGATATTCACCTCAGTAAGCTCCGCTATCCGCTTTTCACGCTGCTGGTCCTCTGCACCGGCGCACACATATCTCCACGGCTGGCAGATAATGAAGCGTATTCCGGGCAGACGGCGCTTCATGTCGTCAAGCAGCGCGCGGAAGCGTCTGTCAAACTTTTCGCTCGTGATATCGCTTCTGCCGTCGATGTAGGACGAAGCCTCGTTCGAGCCGTCAAGTATGCTCATCACAGTGGGCTTTATCGCGAAAATATCGCGCTCGGCGCGGGCGGTGATCTTCTCAATCTGATCTCCGCTGACCGCACGGTTTTCTATTCTCGGGCGGCGCTCGATATTGTCAACGCCGAGCTTCTGCGCTACGGTATCCTGATATCCGTGACCTATGACATGATTGAGATCCTCATCGCTCTCGATACGTCCGCCGTGTGTTATCGAATCTCCCTGAAATAGGAGAACATCGTCTTTTTTCAGATATATCATAATTTTACTCCTTGTTGCGAGCGCTGCCGCAGTCTTTGACTTTAGTATATCACAAGGTGCTCCCCGAGTCAAGCGACAAATGTAAATGTACGCTAAAATGGCGTCTCGGTGCATTCCCCGTTATCACAGGAACAAAAAATGTACTTTACTTGAGGACAAATATGTGGTATACTATTGTAGTGTACGGCTTTTGAAAAGGCACCCATGCCGCAGCCGCGCACTTACGGAAAACACCGATAATCACTGTGTCATCGAAGTCCTTCTTCGTATGACGCCGTGCCGCTGTGCGGAGAATGGAGAAAGTTATGCTAAAGGTCGAGAGAGGCTGCGCCATGAATTTCGATAACGCGCTTCGCGGCGCGCGAAATCCGATGAACAGCTGGGAAAGAAGCGACAGCCGCTATGACGAAAACGGAAAATTCATACTCGGAGAGGCAGACATAGCGCTCGGCGCACGTCTTGTCAAGGCGGGACCCGATCACAGAAAATTCGTCCGGCAGATATTCGTATCGGCAGATATCACGGCTCCCCTGTACTGGTGGAAGGAATTCGACACCTACAAGGTAGGCACCGTTGCAAATTCGACAAGCACCATGCACAAGATACACTCAAAGCCCTTCTCACGCGAGGATTTTAGCTGCGACAGAATGTCAGAGACGGCTCTCAAGTGCCTTGACGGCGTCATCGACTGCCTTGAGACGGCTCGGCTTGCCTTTGTCGAGACAAAGGAGCTCTCCCACTGGCACGACATGATACAGCTTCTTCCGTCGAGCTTCAATCAGATGCGTACCGTCACGATGAATTACGAAAACCTCATTAACATACTGAACGCACGCAGGAATCATAAGCTCGCTGAGTGGCATGTCCTGTGCGACTGGATAACGTCACTTCCCCACGCCGAGCATTTCATCCTGCCCGCTGTTCGGGCAAAGAGCGAATAATCCTTTCACGTCAAGGAGGAAAGCATGAACGGAAAGCACGAATACACCGTAAAGCAGCGCGCTCGCATAGGCAGAAACGCGGGACTTGTCGGCATTGCCGTAAATCTCGTGCTCTTCGCCATGAAGCTCGCGCTCGGTATCATGACCTCGAGCGTCGCTGTGATCGCAGACGCCGTAAACAACCTGTCGGACGCCGGCTCGTCGATACTTGTGCTCGTCGGCTATGTTCTCTCGGCAAAGCCCGCCGACCGCAAGCATCCCTACGGGCACGCAAGGATCGAATATCTTATAACTCTGTTTATCTCGGTCATCATAGCCGCACTCGGCTTTGACCTGTTAAAGAGCTCCGTCGAAAGCTTCAGAAACGACGAAAGCGCTGTGTTCGGCACCTCGGCTGTCATCATAATGGCGTCAAGCGTCGCACTGAAGCTGTTTCTCACGGTGTATTATCGCGTCGTCGGACGCCGAATCGGCTCGGCATCGCTAAACGCATCGGCAATTGACAGTCTCGGTGACATGGCAGCGACCGCAGCGGTCGTTGTAGGAATGCTGCTCACGCCGCAGCTCGGCTCCTATGTCGACGGCGTGCTCGGCTGTGCTATCGCCGTATATATCATAGTCCTCGGCATCAAGCTCATCAAGGAGTCCTCCGACACCATTCTCGGCACGGCTCCCGACGCCGAGCTTGTCATGAAGATAGTCACAAAGCTCCGATCCTACGACGGCGTGCTCGGAATTCACGACCTTGTCATGCACAACTACGGAGAGGGTCGCTTCTTTGCCTCGGTCCACGTCGAGATGGACGCGGCGGGAGACATAATGCTCAGCCACGACCTTATCGATAATATTGAAACCGACTTCATGCGTGAGATGGGCATACATATGGTAATTCACTTTGACCCAGTCTGCGTCGGAGACGAACGCGTCGACGCTCTGAAGGATAAGGTACACGGCATTGTCGACGGTATCTCCTCGGGGCTCTCGAGTCCGATATCAATGCACGACTTCCGCGCGGTATTCGGCGTAACGCACACGAATCTCATATTCGACGTCGTGGTCTCAAACGAGCTTCCCGTCAGCGAAGCCGAGCTGTGCGCGATGATCCGCCGCGAGCTTTCCGCAGACGACCCGTCGCTCAATGCGGTGATAACCGTTGACCGCGACTATACCTCATCAATATACTGAGCTCATTCGGGCAGATCTATATCCCTCAAAAGGTAGCCCGCGCCGCGCTCGTTTACTATAACTCCGTCTCCGAACAGCTCGCGAAGCTTCGCTCTGAGGTAGCTTATGTAAACATCCGGTGCATTGCTCTTCTCACTGTCGCTCCACAGCGCACGGCGAAGTGTCTCCCTTGAGACAGCATTTCTGCGGTGAGCCAAAAGATACGCAAAGAGCTCTCGCTCCTTTGGCGTAAGCCGAACGCTCTTTTCGCCGCGCGTTACGACGCCCGTCTCTCGGTCAAACGAAAAGCTCTGCCTGTCAGAGTGCGGAATAACGCGAAGAGACGACACCGTATTCTCAAATTCGGCAAACGATACCGGACGAGTCAATACGTATTCGCCGTCGCCGCAATCGCGCTCGACGTTCTCGCGCTCCGACGCGTCGCACACGATTATCTTCATTGCCGCGTCGCGCTGTGCGCGGTTGTCAATCGCACATATAAACATATCCGCATCCGCGGGCAGCCTGAGCCTTGCGACAAGTGCCTCAAGCAGCGCGTCTGTCTCGCGCGAGCCGGTATTTACGCTTATCATTATCGCACCACCTTCTAAAACCTTTTTCAAAACAAGTATATCACACCCGTCGCGCCGTGTCAAGACGAAGAAGACTCCGAGAGCGGCACATGCACGCGAAAAAGCTCGGGCTGTGAGCAAAGGGAGCAGCAATGCCGATATCACAAGCTACGACCTGCTTTTTTACAGGTCACAGAAATATCCCCGCGCAATGCCTCGGGGATGTAACACTCAGTCTTGACAATACGATATCATCACTTGTAGCGGAAGGCTTTGACCGCTTTGTCTGCGGAGGAGCCGTCGGCTTCGACACGCTCGCCGCATGCCGCGTGGTCGTCGCCAAAAAATATTTCCCGAATATCTCGTTTTCGCTCGTGCTGCCCTGCCGCGACCAGACCTCAAGGTGGCAGAACGCACACGACATCGCGCTCTACCAGCGTCTGAAGGGACTTGCCGACAGCGTAGAGTACGCCTCGGATATTTATTCCGCCGGCTGCATGCATACGCGAAACCGCATGATGGCGGACATGAGCTCAGTCTGCGTCGCATATTACAACGGACGCGGCGGCGGAACCGCATATACGGTAAGATATGCAACGGAGCTCGGTCTGCGCCTCATCAATCTGTACGAAAATCCGAAAAATTCAAAATGAGGCACAAAATGCCCGAAAAGACAAAAAATGTTCACATTTTCGGGGTATACTATATATAACGGAAT
>CAYNHY010000072.1:0-9098 GCA_964397225.1 uncultured Ruminococcus sp. | reverse complement strand
GTGCTCGGCGGCGCGAAGCTCATCGGCGCGAACTCCGATATTTCCGGTCCCATCGAGAACGGCATCGCTCCCGCGTGCCGCGCGCTCACCGCTCCCATTGAGATGGCGACAGGCAAGCAGGCGTACTTCTGCGGCAAGCCGAATCCGCTCATGATGAGAACGGGACTCCGCATTCTCGGCTGCCACTCCGCTGAGGCGGTAATGGTCGGCGACAGAATGGACACGGACGTCATCTCCGGTCTTGAGTGCGGCATGTCGACGATACTCGTGCTCTCCGGCGTCTCGACGCTTGAAACGGTATCGACCTTCTCCTACCGCCCGTCGGTAATACTCGACGGCGTCGGCAGCATCGTCGAGGAGGCGGAGCGCCAGAAGGCAGCGCGCGAGGCTTGATTTTTTCACGCACGGTGCTTGAATAGGTGAAAAATGCGGCAAAATATACATGTCTCGCAAGGCTCACGTATTGAAAATAAAGCTTGAAAGGAAAAAACGAAAGTGCAGATAACAAACGACATCAAATACATCGGTGTGAACGACCACAGCATCGACCTGTTCGAGGGTCAGTACACCGTTCCGAACGGCATGGCGTACAATTCCTATGCAATTCTCGACGACAAGGTCGCGATAATGGACACCGTCGACGCTGCCTTCTGCCATGAGTGGCTTGACAATATCGACGCGCTGCTCGGCTCGCGCCGTCCGGACTACCTTATAGTTCAGCACATGGAGCCCGACCACTCCGCGAATATTCTGAATTTTACGAAGCGCTACCCCGACGCGACCGTTGTCTCGTCTGTTAAGGCGTTCAATATGATGAAGAATTTCTTCGGCACGGACTTCTCCGAACGCCGCATTGTTGTGAAGGAGGGCGACACGCTCTCGCTCGGTCGCCACACCCTCTCGTTCGTTGCAGCACCCATGGTTCACTGGCCCGAGGTCATCGTGACCTACGACGCGCTCGATCGCGTGCTCTTCTCCGCGGACGGCTTCGGTAAGTTCGGCGCGCTCGACGTCGAGGAGGACTGGGCGTGCGAGGCGCGACGCTACTACTTCGGCATTGTCGGCAAGTACGGCGCGCAGGTGCAGGCGCTGCTCAAGAAGGCGTCCGCTCTCAATATCGAAAAGATCTGCCCGCTCCACGGACCGGTGCTCACGGAAAATCTCGGCTATTACCTCGGTCTTTACAACACCTGGTCGAGCTACGAGGCAGAGGATGACGGCATCGTTATAGCCTACACCTCCGTCTACGGAAACACAAAAAAAGCGGTACAGCTTCTCGCCGAGAAGCTGCGCGCGAACGGCTGCCCGAAGGTGGTCGTTACAGACCTCGCCCGCGACGACATGGCTGAGGCTGTCGAGGACGCCTTCCGCTACAGCAAGCTCGTTCTCGCGACGACGACCTACAATGCGGATATCTTCCCCTTCATGCGCGAATTCATAAACCACCTCACCGAGCGCTCCTACAAAAAGCGCACCGTGGCGTTCATCGAGAACGGAAGCTGGGCGCCGATGGCGACCAAGGTCATGCGCTCGATGCTCGAAAAGAGCCCCGACCTTGTTTACGCGGAGAACACCGTTCGCATTACCTCCGCGCTGAACGACGAATCCTCCGCACAGCTTGACGCGCTCGCCGACGAGCTCTGCCGCGACTACCTTGCGCGCCGCGACTCGACCGCCGACAAGAACAATATGGCAGCGCTTTCAAACATCGGCTACGGACTGTACGTCGTCACCTCAAGCGACGGCAAGCGCGACAACGGTCTCATCGTCAACACGGTAACTCAGGTGACAAGCACGCCGAACAGGATCGCCGTTACAATCAACAAGGAGAATTATTCTCACCACATCATAAAGCAGACAGGTAAGATGAATCTCTGCTGCCTGACGGTCGACGCGCCGTTCAAGGTATTCGAGAGCTTCGGCTTTGCAAGCGGCAGAAGCACCGACAAGTTCGCCGGCCGGGAGGTCGAGCGCAGCGACAACGGACTGCTTTATCTTGCGCGCTATATCAATTCCTTCATGTCGCTCAAGGTTCGCGACTATGTCGACCTTGACACGCACGGAATGTTCATCTGTGAGATAACCGAGGCGAGAGTCCTCTCCGAGCGCGAGACTATGAGCTACACGTATTACCACGAAAACGTAAAGCCTGCCGCCGACACCGAGGGCAAGGTCGGCTATGTCTGCAAGATATGCGGCTATGTTTACGAGGGAGACGTCCTTCCCGACGACTTCGTCTGCCCGCTGTGCCGTCACGGCGCCGCCGATTTCGAAAAGATAACGAAATAAGCCCGCAAGGGTTGAAAAGCCCCGCAGTGCATCCGTATTCCGGATGTACTGCGGGGCTTTCGTCGTTATTATATATTTTCGGAAAGGCGCTCGGCGAGCGTCGCGTTATCCATGCCCATCACCTCGAAGGCGGAGCGAAGGATCGCTTGTCTGACAGCCTCGCGCGTGAAGGCGCAGCCGACAAGCGCATCGGTCAGCGCAGCACTGTCACAGGCGGTGAAGAAGTCTCCGCCGAGGCGTGCCGAGCGTATTTTGCCCTCGGCGACCTCGCAGGACAGCGTTATGAGTCCGCCGTCAAATCGCACGCTCTTTTCAAGCGAGAAGGCGGGAGAGCGGGCGGCAAAGCCGTTTTTTCTTTCCTCGCGGAAGCGCTCCTCGGCTATCTGCTCGATTTGCGAGAGGTCGTGCTCGGTCGGGATATAATGTGCCTCGATGCCGAGCAGCTCGACAAGGCAACGCATAAATTCCTCCGGCGTGCGTACGTGCTCGGTCAGCGTACACATATTCACGACGCGCTCGCGAACGGACTTGATGCTCTTTGAGGCAATCTTGTACTCGGGCGGGCGGCAGGCGCGCTCCATCTCGTCAAGGTCAGCCGAAAACAGCAGCGTGCCGTGGTGTACCGTCACGTCCCCGACGCGGTACTGCGCGTTGCCCGACACCTTGCGCCCACCGGCACATATGTCGTTTCTTCCGTCGATCTCGGCGGGAATGTCGAGGCTTATCAGGACACGCTGTATCGGCTCGAGGTAGCGGCGGAAATTTATCTCGCGCGCGCCCTCTCCGATGAAGGCGTACTGGATGCTTCCGCCGTCCTGGTACACCGTGCCGCCGCCCGAGAGGCGGCGCACGATGTCGATGCCGTGCGAGGTGGCGTAGGCGACGTCTACCTCCTCGTGGATATTCTGAAAATTACCGACGACAATGGTGCGTCGCGGCTGCCACAGCATGAACACCTCGTCACCGAGGCGGCGAGTCGAGGCAAAGTAATATTCCGCGGCGAGGTTAAGGCTCACGTCGGGTGAGGAAAATTCAACATATATCATATCAGTCGGGATTGCGCTCCGCAAGCAGCTCGTGATACTTCTGATAGAAGCTGTAGAAATAGCCTCCGTCGAGAGCCTCACGTATCTTCGCGGTGAGCTCGTTGTAGAAATACAGGTTGTGCGTTACGGCAAGCATCATGCCGAGGGCTTCCTTCGCCTTGATAAGGTGGCGAATATACGAGCGGCTGTGGTGACGGCACGCGGGGCAGCCGCAGTTCTCATCGATGGGGCGTGCGTCGCGCGCGTATTTCTCGTTGCACAGGTTCATCTTGCCGTTCCATGTGAATATATTGCCATGGCGGGCGTTTCTTGAGGGCATTACGCAGTCGAAGAAGTCAACGCCGCGGTAGACTGCCTCGAGAATATTCTGAGGTGTGCCGACTCCCATGAGATATCTCGGCTTATCCTTCGGCATGTACGGCTCGACCGCCTCGATGATGCGGTACATTTCCTCCGCGCTCTCACCGACCGCAAGACCGCCGATAGCGTAGCCGTCGCAGGGGATCTCGCGAATTGCCTTCATGTGCTCGACGCGCAGATCCTCATAGGTGCTTCCCTGATTGATGCCGAAGAGCATCTGCTGCGGGTTCAGCGTGCCCTCAAGAGAATTCAGTCTGTCCATCTCCGTGCGGCAGCGCTCGAGCCAGCGAACGGTGCGGTCGCAGGAGCGCTTTGTGTAATTATACTCCGCGGGGTTCTCGATGCACTCGTCGAATGCCATGGCAATGGTCGAAGCGAGGTTCGACTGTATTCTCATGCTCTCCTCGGGACCCATGAATATTCTCTTTCCGTCGATGTGCGACGCGAAGTAGACTCCCTCCTCCTTGATGCGGCGGAGCGAGGAAAGAGAGAACACCTGGAAGCCGCCGCTGTCGGTGAGCGTCGGTCCGTCCCAGCCCGTGAAGGAGCGAAGTCCGCCCATATCGCGGACAAGCCCGTCACCGGGGCGCAGGTGAAGGTGATATGTATTCGAAAGCATGACCTGGCAGTTTATCTCGCGCAGATCCTCGGAGGAAAGTCCTCCCTTGATGGCGCCGCAGGTCGCGACGTTCATGAAAACGGGGGTCTGTATCGTGCCATGCGGCGTTTCAAGCTCACCGCGGCGCGCATTGCATTTTTCGTCTGTTGTCTTCAGCTTAAACATTTATCTCTCTCCGTTCAGCCGCAGCTCGCGGCGAAGTTTATTTTGGTAGTGTCTCTCTTTGTGCGTGGCGCTCTCGTCGTGCAAGGTGTGCTCACGTCAAGTGAGGCGGGCTCGTTATACGAGGCGTTCGAACTGTCTGTCAATCGACGAGCGCTTGACCTCGAATGCCACTGGGCGTCCGTGCGGGCAGGTACGAATTACGCTCTCCCCCGCCCTCGGCTTTATAAACAGCCTGTCGCATATCCAGCGAAGGTGTGCCGTGTCGTATATCCTGCCGCCCTTTATCGCCGCCTTGCACGCCGACTGGAACAGCCGCGCGGCGAAGAATTCCTCAGCGGCGGCGTCTGCTCCCGCCCCGACGTCTGTCAGGCGCGAGGAAAGCGTGCGGAAAAGCTCAGAGGCCTCATCAGCCGTCAGCACCTCGGGAACGGCGGTTATCACCGCCTTCATCTGCGCTCCGCTCGGCTCGAGCGTAAAGTCGAAGCCGACATCGCGAATGCTCTGCTCGTATTCCGCGACCGCGTCCGCCTCGAGCTCGAGCATCGGGATGACAAGCGGCACAAGAAGCAGCTGGCTCTCGCGGCGGCGCGAGCGCATTGCACGCACGAGCTCGTCGAATATTATCCTCTCATGTGCGGCGTGCTTGTCAACGAAGACGAGCCTGTCCTCGAGCTGCACTATAACATAGCAGTTGTATGCCTCGCCGAGGATTATGTATTCGGGCACCTCCTCGTGGGAAATGCCGTCGGCATCAGCTGCGTCGGGTCTGTCTTCGCTCGCTGTCGAACGCGCATCGGGCTCCGTCGGTCCGTCGGGCTTTGAAGCATCGCTCCTCGAGCCTGTGTCGGGCGCGCGGGCGGCAATTCCGTTATCGCTCGCTCCGTCGCGGCTGCTGCGTATGCTTGAAGGAACGCCGACGCTCTCGGGTGCAGCCTGCGCGGCTTCCAACGCTGTCTCAGCGGCTGTCTCGGCGACTGTTTCGGCAGCTGCTTTCGGGGCGCTCGGCTCGCGCGGGGTCACGTCTATCTTCGTCTGCTCGCCCTTCGGTATTCTCGTGTCGGCGGGGACGAATGCGCCGAGCAGGCGCCGAGCCTCGGCTCCGTCTATCCAGAAGCTGTTCTTCTTTTCTCGCGCTTTACCGTCGCCGGTCCTTGCCGGTGTCGGTGTGACGTCTTCGTTATAGGCAGCTGCTGTGCGCGGGGCGTCCTTTCCTGCCGGCACGCGCCCGTTATCGCCACGCCGTCCCTCTCTCGAGAGCACAAGCTCCGGGCGGACGACCTCGGACTCGAGTGCATTGAGCACGGCGTAATACACCGCTTCGAATATTATCCTCTCGTTCGTGAACTTGACCTCGAGCTTTGCCGGGTGTACGTTCACGTCGAGTGCCGACGGGTCGATATCGATATTCAGCACGCACATCGGGAACTTATCCTGCGGAATACGCGTGCGGTATGCCTGCTCGACGGCGGCAATTGCCGTTTTGCTCTTGACATAGCGTCCGTTTATGAAGAAATTCTCCATATTTCGGTTCGATTTTATAAGGTCGGGCTCGGAGACGTAGCCCGTCACCGAAATTCCGTCCGCGACGCGCGATACGGCTATCGTGCGGCTCGCCGTCTGCTTGCCGAACACGGCGTACAGAGCCGAATACAGCTTGCCGTCACCCGCCGTGACGAAGCGAAGGTCGCCGTCGCATATGTATTTTATCGAAATATCGGGGCGCGAGAGCGCAATGCGCTCGACAATGGCGCCCACGGCTACCGCCTCCGTCGTATCCTTCTTCAGAAATTTCCGTCTTGCGGGTACGTTGAAGAACAGGTCCTCCACGACGACCGTCGTGCCGTCGGCGCAGCCGGTTTCGGTAATATCGAGCACCTCGCCGCCCTCGCTTGTGAGTATTGCGCCGATGCTCTCGTCATGCGGCTTTGAAAATATTCGAAGGCGCGACACGGACGCTATTGCCGCCAGCGCCTCTCCGCGAAAGCCGAGCGAGGCAATATGCGACAGATCCTCCGCGCCGTGTATCTTGCTTGTGGCGTGTCGGAGAATCGCCACGGGCAGATCCTCCGCGTCCATGCCGCAGCCGTTGTCGGAAACTCGGATGAAGGCGACGCCGCCGCGCTGTATCTCGACGGTGATAACGCTCGCTCCCGCGTCTATTGAGTTTTCAAGCAGCTCCTTTACGACGGAGGACGGTCTGTCGACCACCTCGCCTGCGGCGATAAGGTTCGCCACGTCAAAGCCGAGCACGTTTATTCGTCCCATGCGGCTTCCCCCTTCCCGTTTATTTCACCGCGTGCGCTCACATCAGCTCTTTTTTCCACTCGAATATAAGGTTCATCGCCTCTATCGGCGTGAGCGTGTTTATGTCCGTCGCGCGAATCGCCTCGGCGACCTCGTCGCTGACGCTTGACAGCATGCTGATGGTGCCGCTGTCCTCGGCGGTCTCGGCGGTCCTTTTTTCCGTCCTGCGCGGCGCGTCGCTCTCGAGCTCCGCAAGTATCTCCTTGGCACGGCGCGTTACCTCGACGGGCACTCCCGCAAGGCGCGCAACCTCTATGCCGTAGCTGTCGTCGGTCGGACCCTTCACTATCTTTCTGAGGAAGGTGACGCTCTCGCCGCGCTTTTTTGCCGCGATATTGTAATTGACGATGCCGGGCAGGCTCTCCTCGAGGTCTGTCAACTCGTGATAGTGTGTCGCGAACATGGTCTTCGCGCCGAGGCGGCGTCCCGCCGTGTATTCCGCGACCGCACGCGCGATGCTCATTCCGTCGTAGGTGCTCGTTCCGCGTCCGATCTCGTCGTAAATTATAAAGCTTTTCCGCGTCGCGTTATTCAGTATGTACGCAACCTCCTTCATCTCGAGCATAAAGGTCGACTGACCCGACGCCAGATCGTCCGACGCACCGACTCGCGTAAAGAGCTTATCGACGACGCCTATCCGAGCCGAGGAGGCGGGAACGAAGGAGCCTATCTGCGCCATAAGTATTATAAGCGCGGTCTGCCGCATATAGGTGGACTTTCCCGCCATATTGGGCCCTGTAATGAGCGCCATGCGGTTATCCGTCGTATTGAGCAGGACGTCGTTCGGCACAAAATACGTGTCGCGGACAAAGCGCTCGACGACGGGGTGACGTCCGTCACGGATATCGATAACGTCGCTGTCGTCCACCTCGGGGCAGGTGTAATTATTCTGAGCGGCGCACTCGGCGAACGAGATGAACACGTCAAGCCGCGCGAGCGCGTCGGCAGAGGCGCGAATTCGCACCTCGGCATTGTCGACGACCTCCCGAACGGAGCAGAAAAGCTCGTATTCGAGGGCGCAGAGCTTATCGGAGGCGCCGAGGATTGTCGCCTCGGTGTCCTTCAGCTCGTCGGTAATGTAGCGCTCCTTGTCGGAGAGCGTCTGCTTTCTGACATAATTTTCGGGGATTTGATCCTTCGCCCAGCGCGGCGCCTCGATGTAATAGCCGAACACGCGGTTGTAGCCTATCTTCAGCGCCTTGAGCCCTGTTTTTTCTCTCTCCTCCGCCTCGATCCGCTTTATCCAGTCCTTGCCGTTCGACATAATGTATCGAAGGCGGTCGACGTCCTCGCTGTAGCCGTCGCGTATCATGCCGCCCTCGCGAAGCTGGAAGGGAGGCGTGTCCGTCAGCGCGTCGTCGATGCACTTGAACACATCCTCGAGGGTGTCAAGGCTGTCGCGTATTGTCGCAAGCTCTCCGCAGGTGCTGTCGCTCAGCATTTCGCGCACCTCGGGCAGGCGTCGAAGCGTCTCGGCGATGGCGCGGAGATCCTTCGGAGTCGCTGTGCCGTAGGTGACCTTTGTCACAAGGCGCTCGAGGTCGAGCACGCCCGCAAGCAGCGCACGAAGCTCCTCGCGGAGCATGAAATTATCAAAAAGCTCCGAGACCGCCTGCTGACGCGCGCGGATGGCGGGCACGTCGGTGAGCGGATGCTCGATATATTTCTTGAGAAGGCGCGCGCCCATTGCGGTACCCGTTCTGTCGAGCACCCAAAGCAGCGAGCCCTTCTTCTCCTTTGTCAGCATTGTTTCGCACAGCTCGAGGTTGCGTCGCGTCGATATGTCGAGCTCAAGATATTCCGAGCAGTCGTAGGCGGACAGCGTGCGGATGTAGGATATATCCTTCATCTGCGTTTCCTCGATATATTTCAGCGCCGCTCCCGCGGCAATTAGGGAGGCGCGTGGCTTGCCCTCCGTCGCGCGCTCGCCGAATTGGCGGCAGCAGCGCTCGAGCGACTCCGCCTCGCCGAAGAAGCGGGGCGCGCCGTCGGTGAGAAGCGCGCGTGTGCGTTCCTTTATAAATTCGGAGCTGTGCGGCATTTCCTTTATCGGGAAATTCGTGATTATCTCGCGCGGAGAATAGGTCGCAAGCTCCGAGGTAAGTCTGTCGTCCGCGCCGACGGCGTCTATCGTCGTCGCGCAGATGTATGCCGTGGATATGTCCGCAAAGCATATTCCGACGGTGGAGCGGTCGGAGTACACGGTGCAGAGATAATTGTTCTTGTCGTCGTCGAGCAGGTCGGACTCGATGACGGTGCCGGGGGTGATAACGCGCACGACCTCGCGCTTTACGATGGTCTTTGCCTTTGAGGGG
>CAYNHY010000071.1:0-9124 GCA_964397225.1 uncultured Ruminococcus sp. | reverse complement strand
TTGCCGACATCGTTAAGCTCTGTGAGGGCGAGGATGTATGCATCAACGTAATTTCGAAGTCCGGTACAACGACCGAGCCCGCAGTTACCTTCAGAATTCTCAGAAAGCTTCTCGAGGATAAGTACGGCGAGGAGGGTGCGCGCGAGCGTATCTTCGTCACGACCGACCGTCAGCGCGGAAAGCTCAAGGAGTTCTCCACAGAGAAGGGCTACGAGACCTTCGTAGTTCCCGACGACATCGGCGGACGCTTCTCCGTTCTTACGGCGGTAGGTCTGCTCCCGATCGCGGTTGCGGGACTTGACATTAACGAAATGATGCGCGGTGCGGCTGACGCACGTGAGGAATACCTCTCCGACGACCCGATGACAAACAACGCGCTCGTTTACGCGGCACTTCGCAATATTCTCTATAACAAGGGCAAGAGCCTCGAGGTTCTTGTTGCATACGAGCCCTCTCTTACAATGTTCTGCGAGTGGTGGAAGCAGCTCTACGGCGAGTCCGAGGGCAAGGACGGAAAGGGTCTGTTCCCCGCATCTGTCATCTGCTCGACCGACCTTCACTCTCTCGGTCAGTACATTCAGGAGGGAAGACGCACGATGTTCGAGACGCTCATCTCCTTTGCCGAGTCCAATGACACGGTAGAGATACCCGACGACCCGAACAACATCGACGGACTCAACTTCCTCTCCGGCAAGGATCTGCATTACGTCAACACGATGGCAATGACGGGAACGCTTCTCGCGCACAACGACGGAGGTGTTCCGAATGTCGTCATCGAGTTGCCCCGCCGCGACGAATATTCCTTCGGTAATCTCGTATACTTCTTCGAGCTTGCCTGCGCGGTATCCGGCTACATGCTCGGCGTAAACCCGTTCGACCAGCCGGGCGTCGAGGCGTACAAGAAGAACATGTACGCGCTCCTCGGTAAGCCGGGCTTTGAATCTGAAAAAGAGGCTTTGGAAGCCAGAATAAACTAATATTTCAGGAGGACCACACCATGTTAAAACTCATTATCGGCGCAAAGGGATCCGGAAAGACCAAGCAGCTCATCGAGCTCGTAGGCAGCGCGCTTAATGCCACAAACGGTTCCGTCGTTTGCATAGAAAAGGGCGACAAGCTCAAATTCGACATCAGCTATCATTGCAGACTCATCGATACAGAGGAGTATCAGGTCAAGACAGCTCTCGGACTTTACGGCTTTGTTGCGGGCATTCTCGCAAGCAATCACGACGTTTCCGATCTCTTCATCGATTCCGCCCTCAAGATCTGCAACAACGATCAGGAGGCATTTGATGAGTTCCTGGCTAAGGTCGATGCACTTGTCACAAAGCATAACGTAAACTGCGTTATCACATCCTCTCTCCCCGTTGAAAACGCGAGCGAGGCTGAGAAGAAGTATCTCTGAGTTCAGAACACAAAAAGCCGTGCCGTGTGGCGCGGCTTTTCTTGTGTGCGTTGCTTTCTCATGCCCGAACGAGTAAATCCGTATTGACTTGACAGGGCAAGTCTGCTATAATAACTGTGAACAGAATATTCCCGCCGCACGGCGGGAGAGATGAGGTCAAGCTATGAAAAACAAGCTCATGAATGTCCTTGCGGGCAAGAGCGAAAATCACATATTACCGTTCTTCTGGCAGCATGGTGAGGATGATGAAACTCTCCTTGCCGAGCTTCACAGGATCCACGCTTCGGGCGTCGGCTCCGTTTGTATTGAATCTCGCCCCCATGAGGAATTCGCGCGCGAGGGCTGGTTTGAGGATGTCAGGCTGATATTTGACGAGTGCCGCAAGCTCGGAATGGACGCGTGGATACTCGACGACAAGTATTTCCCGACGGGCTTTTGCAACGGTGTTATCCGCGAAAAGTACCCCGAATTCGGTAAGCGCGCGATAACCGAGCGACACATGGATATATGCGGTCCAATAGAGGACGGCGCGGTAATTTACGAGGGCTGGGCTGACGAAAAAGCGGAGGATGAGCTTCTTGCTATCATTGCCTGCCGCTGCGAGGGACCGGGTCAGGAGCTTGCGGGAGAATGCATAGACATTACGGACAAGCTGCATGACGGGCTCGTTTCCGTGACGCTCCCCGACGGAATATGGAGAGTGTTCTTTATATTCGAGCGCCCCGAGCGCGACGGCAGAGTCGATTTTACAAATCCCGAGTCCGTTGACTTTATGTTCAGCGAGATATACGAAAAGCATTACGAAAACCTCAGCGAGTATTTCGGAAATACCTTCCGCGGCTTTTTCAGTGACGAGCCCTTTATCATGGATTTTGCTGACCTTCCGCTTCGCGGAGCGTCGAATTCAAAGGGAAAATATCCGTGGAACAGCTACATTAAGGCAGAGCTTGCCAGTCGCTACGGTGATGCCTGGAAGTGTCACCTTCCCGCACTTTGGTTCACAATGAACGGCGTATCCCCCGCGTACAGAGTAGCTTACATGGACGCCGTGTCCACGCTTTACAAGACGAGCTTCGGCGACAGGGTCGGCGCATGGTGCCGCGAGCACGGCGTAATGTATATCGGTCACGTCGTTGAGGACTACAACCGCCACACCAACATGGGAAGCGGCGGACACTATTTCCGTGCTCTTGACGGACAGGACATGGCGGGCATGGACGTGGTGCTTCACCAGATAGTCCCCGGAATGACAAATCACCCGAATGCCTGCAACTGCTGGTATGACGTTGCCGATCCGGATCTTTTCCACTTCAGCCTTGCAAAAATGGCGGCATCTCACGCGCATATCCAGGACTCTAAGAAGGGTCGCGCAATGTGCGAGATATACGGCGCTTACGGCTGGAACGAGGGTCTTAAAATGATGAAGTGGCTGACAGACCACATGCTCGTTCGCGGTATCAACAATTTCGTCCCCCACGCCTTCTCGGCAAAATTCCCCGATGAGGTCCCGCCGCAGTTCACCGGCGCGGGACATAATCCGCAGGAAAAGCAGTTCCGCCTTCTGATGGAATACATGAACCGCGTTTCGACGATCATGTCCGACGGCACGCACCGTGCGGACTGTGCGATACTGTATCACGCGGAGGCTGAGTGGTCGGGCGGTGATTATATGTACTTCTACACCCCCGCGAAGCTTCTCACGCTCGGTCATATCGACTTCGATATTGTTTCCGCGGATTACCTCGCGCGTGCGGAGGCTAAGGACGGAAGACTTTATCTCGGACGCGAGAGCTACCCGGCGATTGTCGTTCCGATGTCGGAATTTCTCCCGGAGTCGACGGTAGCACAGCTTGAGAGAGTTTCAAACGCGGGTGTGGATGTTATATTCCTTGACCGGCTCACGAAGAAGACCTGCGAAAAGCCCGCTTCGCGCATTGAGTGGCCCGATAACGGACACATCAGCTGCATTCCCGCAGAGGATCTTGTGATGAACATGCGTGAGAGAGGATATTTCGACATCACCACCTCTACTGAGGCTGAATTCCTCAGATATTACCACTATTATAACGGCAATACTCACGCATACATGCTCACAAACGAGGGAATTGTCGATGACGTGCTCACCTCGCTCACCTTTGAGGCGTTCGACGGCGGGGATTACGTTGTATATTACCCGATGGAGAACCGTGCATACCTTGCACACAGCAGCGACAGAAGCCTGCGGGTCCGTCTGGAGCCGTATGAGTCGGTAATTATCTTCTTCGGAGATATCCCGACAGATCTTCCGAAATACGTGAAGTACGCTCCCGACCGCGAGACTGTCGTTGAGCCGAGCTTCAAGGTGTCGATGTACACGGCGGAAAACTATCCGAATGCGCCGATGGCTACCTTCGAGACAGATAAGCTGTGCAACCTTACGTCGGCAGACAGGTACCCGCGCTTCGGCGGCTTTATGAAGTATGAGGGCAGCTTTGAGTACGACGATGACACAGACGCACACACGCTGCTCGACCTCGGTCGCGTCGGCGAGACCGCGCAGGTATTCTTAAACGGAACGCCTGTCGGCGAGAGAATTGCGCCTCCGTACCGCTTCGACGTTTCGGGCGTTATAAGGCGCGGCAAAAACGAGCTGTGCGTCGTTGTAACCAACCACCTCGGCTATGAGCAGCGCGACCTTTGCGCGAAATACCTCGTTATGGAGCCGTCGGGACTCCTCGGACCTATCGAAATTCGAAAGACCGCGAGAGTGAGCACCGATGAGTAAGCTTCGCCTCGGCATAATCGGAACGAATTTCATCAGCGACCAGCTGTGCGACGCCGTGCGCCGAGCCGAGCTTTTCGAGCTGACGGCTGTGCTGTCACGTTCAAGGGAGAGGGGCGAGCATTACGCAGAGCAGCAGGGAATAGCGCACGCTTATACCGACGCCGAGGAGTTTTTTGCCTCTGGAATTGACGCGGTATACGTCGCGAGCCCGAATTCGCTTCACGCCGAATATTCGCTCGCCGCGATAGAACACGGGCTGCACGTGCTGTGCGAAAAGCCCACTGCCTCGAATGCAGCGGAATATGCGAAAATGCGCGATGCGGCGCGTGCGGCACAGGTCGTGCTGCTCGAGGCAATGCGTCCCGCGTTTGACCCCGCGCTTGCCGCGGTGAAGCGTGCCCTGCCGCGTATTGGACGCGTTCGACGTGCGTCGCTTGAATTCTGCCAGTATTCGTCGCGCTACGATAAATTCCGCGCGGGAGAGGTGCTTCGCGCCTTCGACAGCACATATTCGAATGCCGCCGTGATGGACATCGGCGTGTATCCGATACATTTCTGCCTCAGACTCTTCGGCAAGCCGTCGGGACAGCTCTACTCGCGCAGTATAATTCTCGACAACGGCTTTGAGGGCTCGGGTGAGCTTCTGCTTCCGTATGACGGAATGACGGCTGTCATTTCCTACGCCAAGACCTTCGACTCGCACACGCCGAGCATAATTGCCGGTGAGGACGGCGCGATACTTATCGATAAGCTGTCGGCGCCGAAGGATATCTTCCTTGAGCTTCGCGACGGCACGCGAGAGAGGCTTTGCTTTGAGTATTGCGAGAACAACATGACCTTCGAGCTTGCAGAGCTCGCACGCCTCATAGGAGAGGGCAGAGCAGAGCATGAGCACGACATGTACTCGGAGGCGGAGCTTGAAATTATTGATGAGATAAGACGCCAAAACGGCATCGTCTTTCCTGCGGACCGCGTCTGAGCGCCGCCGCATACCGTAAATAAACAAGCGTCGCGGTGCCGAGCACCGCGACGCTTTTAACGTTTCTGAAAACGGAGGATAAAATGAATTTTTCAACAGGCAGCTTTGAAAGGCTTCGGTATCTCACGGCAGTTCCCGACGGCTTTGACGTGACGCGGCGCTATCCGTGCATTATATTCCTGCACGGAGCGGGAACTCGCGGTGATGACCTCGGGCTGCTGCGAGACAACTGCTATTTTGAAAGGCTTGCCGAGCATCGGGCGGACGCGGTATCCTTTGCTCCGCAGTGTAATGCGGACTCGTGGTGCGACGTTCATGAGCAGCTGTGCCGCTTTGCGGAATATGTGAGCGCTCTCCCGTTTGTCGACGGCACAAGGGTGTACCTTATGGGCGCGAGCATGGGCGGCTATGAGACCTGGCAGCTTGCAATATCGCGCCCGGAGCTGTTTGCCGCCATCGTGCCTATATGCGGAGGAGGCGCGTACTGGAATGCCGCGCGGCTCGCTTCGGTGCCCGTGTGGGCTGTACACGGCGAGGACGACAGCTGCGTTTTTTTCGAGGAGTCGGAGAAAATGGTGAACGCCGTAAATGCGGCGGGCGGCACGGCAAGGCTCGAGAGGCTTTTCGGCGTCGGACATGCCGCATGGGAATACGCTTACGCGTCGCGAGAGATATTTGATTGGATGCTCTCACAGAGAAAGGCTTCGGATATCAGAGTCGAAGGCGCAGATATGCACGACAGCGCGAAATACGGCTGAAAAAGTGCGGGAAAGCCTTGAATTTCTTTCAAAAAGCTATTGACACGCTGCTCTCTTTATGATATAATACGCCTGTAAAGCAAATCGCTTTACAGAAGGCAGAGTGTACGATGTTTGCTAAGAATATGCTTTTGCCGTGTCTGCTTGATAAGTACGGAGCTCTTTTGACTGACAGAAAGCGCGAGCTTTTGGAGTATTACTACGACGACGATTATTCGCTCGCGGAAATATCCGAGCTTACGGGGATATCGCGTCAGGGAGTTCGCGATTCGATAAAAAAGAGCGAAGCGGAGCTTACCGCATTCGAGGACAGCCTTCATCTGTATCGGCGTTGCACCGCCGCAGAGGAGTGTCTTGTCTCGGCGGGCGGGCTTGTTGATGAGCTTATTTCATCGGCGACGGACGAGCCGACACGGAACACCCTGGTGTCACTGAAGGCGAAGCTTTCCGCGCTGGAGGAGCTTCTTTGAGGCAGGACTCAGAGGTGTACTCCGATATAATACAGGAGCGTAACGAACGGATATGTTTTCAAATCTTTCGGATAAGCTTTCCGCTGCGTTCAAGAAATTCAAAAGCAAGGGAAAGCTGACTGAGGCAGATGTAAAAGAGGGAATGCGCGAGGTGAAGCTTGCACTGCTTGAGGCTGATGTCAACTTCAAGGTAGTCAAGGAATTCGTCAAGCGCGTTACGGAGCGTGCGGTAGGCTCGGATGTGCTCGAAAGCCTCCTTCCCGCACAGCAGATAGTTAAAATAGTGAACGAGGAGCTCGTTTCGCTGATGGGCGGCGAGTGCTCCAAGCTTACGATATCACCGAAGCCCCCGACAGTCATAATGATGGTCGGACTTCAGGGCTCGGGTAAGACCACACACAGTGCGAAGCTTGCTGCGTTTTACAAAAAGCAGGGCAAGCGACCGCTGCTTGTCGCCTGCGACGTCTACAGACCCGCGGCGATAGACCAGCTGAAGGTCGTCGGCGAGAAGATAGGCGTGCCCGTATTTGACCGCGGTACACAGTCTCCGGTCAAGACCTCGGCAGAGGCTCTAAAATACGCTGAGAAGAACGGCTTTGACATGGTATTCATCGATACGGCGGGACGTCTTCACGTCGATGAGACGCTGATGAATGAGCTTTCCTCCATCAAGGAGGAGGTCGCACCGACCGAGATAATACTTGTTGTCGACGCGATGACAGGTCAGGACGCCGTCAACGTTGCCTCAGCATTTAACGAAAAGCTCGATATCACCGGAGTCCTTCTTTCGAAGCTCGACGGAGACACGCGAGGCGGCGCGGCGCTGTCGGTTCGCCACGTGACCGGCAAGCCGATTAAATTCATCGGTACCGGCGAGAAGCTGGATGCTCTTGAGCCGTTTTATCCCGACAGAATGGCGTCGAGGATCCTCGGAATGGGCGACGTGCTCACCCTCATCGAGAAGGCGGAGCAGGAGTTCGACGAGAAGAAGGCGGCGGAGCTCGAAAAGAAGATCCGCGACAACAGCTTCACGCTTAACGATTACCTCGATCAGTTCAGACAGATCAAGAAAATGGGCTCTGTTGAGGAGCTGATGGGCATGCTCCCCGGAGTTAAGCCCGGTGCTCTGAAGGACGCGAAGATCGATGAAAAGGCGCTCGACAGAACCGAGGCCATCATCCTTTCGATGACCGAAAAGGAGCGCGAGCATCCTTCCATCATCAACGGCTCCCGCAGAAAGCGAATCGCAGCGGGCTCCGGCACCTCGGTCGAGGAGGTAAACCGTATGCTGAAGCAGTACGACCAGATGAATAAGATGATAAAGCAGCTCACGGGCGGCGCCTTGAAGCGAGGAAAAAAAGGACGCATGAAAATCCCGTTCCACCTTTGAGGAGAGACGGATTTTTATATAAATTCAAAGAAAACACAACTAACACTAAGGAGAAGTATCATGGCAGTAAAAATCAGACTCAGAAGAATGGGCGCAAAGAAGGCTCCCTTCTACCGTATCGTTGTTGCGGATTCCAGATATCCCCGTGACGGAAGATTCATCGAGGAGGTAGGCTACTACGATCCGATGACCAACCCCGCAACCATTAAGCTCGACAACGAGAAGGTTGAGAAGTGGCTCGCTAACGGAGCACAGCCCACAGAGACTGTTAGAAGCATTATCAACAAGAGCAACAATAAGTAATTATGGACGAGAACAAGGCAACAGCGTCCGCAGAGATCGATCTTGCGGCCCTGCTGACAGGTCTTGTACGCCCGATAGTTGACGACCCGGACGCTGTAAGCGTCATAAGCGAGGAAAGCGACGACGGGCTTGTACTTACCCTCAAGGTCGCAGAGAACGACGTCGGTATGATTATCGGCAAGCACGGCAAGATCGCACGCGCGCTCCGCACAGTGGTCAAGGCAGCGGCGAAGCTTACCGGCAAGAAGGTTTCTGTTGAGATCAGATAAAGGAATTTCGGGAGAGGCAGACGCCGCTCCCGTTTCTCTTTTGTGAGGTGAAATTGGATAAGGTAGAGTATAACGGAAAAGCCTACGTCAGGTATTCCGCACGCTGGTGCGATGCCTCGGGCTTTGCGGTGTCGGAGGCATTGCAGCGCACGCTCAATCACGTGTGGGAGGGCAAGTGCCGCACGGAGAAAATGACCGCTGACGAGCTGGCAGATGCGGGCGACAGACTTCGCGACAGCACATCATATTCGACAGCCGTAAAATTTTATAACATGGCATGCGAGGCTGACTTTACTGTCGAGAGAGTAGCTGGGCTTTTGCCGCGCATTGCGTCATGCTATATAAGCTCACGGTGTCCCGAGCGGGCAATCGAGCTGTTTTCCGATACCTCGCGGCGTCTCGGTCGACAGATAATGACAGCGGAGCTTTTGACGGTGGCTGCCGAGGCATATTGCGAGCTCGGAGAATACGGCAAGGCCCTGAAATGCTGTAACCGTGCATACGCCAAGCTCGGCGGGTGCGCCACGGATGAACTGTCCGCGGTGTACAGACGAATTGATGTGGAAGACTGAAAAAGAAAAGCGTCGAGTTGGAAAGCTTCCTTCTCGACGCTTTTTACTTTTGTTTAATTTCAGCTCAGCTTGATGACGCGGATGATTCCGTCGCAGGCGCCGATCTTCTCGATCGCTGCCTCGCTGACCTCTGTGGAGGCGTCGACAAGCGTGCAGGCAAACTCGCCCTTGGAGCGGTTAGCCATGTTGTCGATGTTGATACCCTGCTCGGAGA
>CAYNHY010000070.1:0-9429 GCA_964397225.1 uncultured Ruminococcus sp. | reverse complement strand
ATGTAGGACAGCTCGCGAAGCTCGCGATAGGTAATTGTCGAAATAACGCGCGGGGACTCGACGATCCTCGGGTCAGCCATGAGGAAGCCGTCGACATCCGTCCAGTTCTCGTAAATATCGGCATTCACCGCCCTTGCGACAATGGAGCCTGTAATATCGGAGCCGCCGCGCGAGAAGGTCTTGATGGTGCCGTTCGGCATTGAGCCGTAGAAGCCGGGAATGACCGCTCTCTCGTGCTCGGCAAGCTCTGCGGAAAGCAGAGTATTCGTGATCTCGGAATCGAAAACTCCGTCATCGCCGAATTTGATAAACACGGTCGGGTCGACGAAATCGTAGCCAAGGTAGGAGGCAAGTATCTTACCGTTGAGATATTCTCCGCGGCTTGCTGCATAGTCGCGACCTGCGTGGTGCTTTATCGACCACTTTATGTGAAGGTATTCGTCGGAAAGGTCGAGGTCGACGTTGAGCTCGTTGACAATGGAATCGTATCTCTCAATGATCTTGTCAAACGCCTCGTCGATGGGCTCTCCCTTCGCTGAAAGATTATAGCATTGATAAAGAAGGTCTGTGACCTTATCGTCTTCCTTGAAGCGCTTTCCGGGCGCAGAGGGGACAACATAGCGGCGCGACGGCTCATCGAGCACGATATCCCGCACCTTTTTGAACTGCTCGGCATCGGCAAGAGAGCTTCCGCCGAATTTGACGACCTTCAGTGCGGCGTCAAAACTCACGTTTTCCATAGCATACCTCAATATATAAAAATTCATTATATATTATATTTACCCGCGAGCTCAAAGTCAATATTACATTTCAACAAATATTGAAAGAAAAAGCGTGCGTACAGTGGGAGAGTCTATTGACAAGCGTTAAAATGAATGCTATAATCAAGCTAAACCAAACAATATCCCACGAAAGGCAAATCTTATCATGAAAAACACCGTATTCTCCGCGTCGCATATTTTGCTGCCGGACTTTCAAAGCTCCTCCTCCGATTTTGAAAAATGGGCTGTGATCGCCTGCGATCAGTTCACCTCGGATATATCCTACTGGGACCGTGTCGAGAGTCTTGTCGGCTCATCGGAGTCCGCATATAATTACATACTCCCCGAAGCATACCTCAAGACGCCCCGCGAGGCGCAGAAGGCGGCGCTTCTTCGCTCGCACATGAAAACGGCGCTCTCGCTTCCCTGGAAATGCGTCGATGGCTTTGTCTACCTTGAGCGCACGCTGACCGGAGGAAAAACACGGTGCGGAATCCTCGGCATGATCGACCTTGAGCATTACGACTACTCGCCGAGCTCGCGCTCGGCGGTGCGTGCAACGGAGCAGACGGTGACAGACCGCATTCCCCCGCGCCGCGAAATGCGTGCGGCGGCAAGCATCGAGCTTCCGCATATCATGATATTCGCAGACGACACGCATGCCCTTTTCGAAAAGGCAAAAGGTCTTGCCGCAGAGGAAAACGTACTCTACGACTTCGAGCTCATGGAGGGTGGCGGTCATATTAAAGGCTATGCGCTCGAGGGTGAGCTTGCCGATGCTTTGAGCCATACAATCGCCGAAAATGAGCGTGCCTCCGAGCTTCCCTACGCTGTCGGAGACGGAAACCATTCTCTCGCGGCGGCAAAGAGCCATTACGAATCGGTAAAGGATCTCCTCGGCGAGGCGGCAAGCGAGCATCCCGCGCGCTACGCCCTGTGCGAGATCGTGTCCATCGAGGACGACGCGATAGACTTTGAGCCAATCCACCGCATTGTCAAGAAGACAGACTGCGAAAGGCTTCTCGCCGCGCTCGGCAAGCTCACGTGTGAGGGGGACGGCGCGCAGTGCATCACGGTGATTTCGGCAGGCGCCGAAAAAAAGCTTTCCTTCCTCACGCCGACACACGCAATGACCGTCGGCACGCTTCAGAATTTCATTGATGCGTATCTTGCGGAAAACTGCGGGGAATGCGACTACATTCACGGTGAGGACGCGCTGAGAGCGCTTGCACGTGACGAAGACTCCGTCGCATTCATGTTCGAGGGCTTCGACAAGTCACGTCTGTTCGAGTACATCGCAGACGGTCCGCTCCCGCGGAAAACCTTCTCAATGGGCGACGCCTACAGCAAGAGATACTATCTTGAGGCACGGCGCATAACGGATTAAATATTTATCACGAAAGGCCAGCGCAACATGACTGTATTATTTATTATCGCGGCGATAGTCGCCGTCATACTTTTGGCAAACATCAAGATCGTTCCGCAGGCGACCGAGGACGTCGTGGAATTTCTCGGAAAATACAAGACGACCTGGGCGGCGGGAATTCACATAAAGCTGCCGTTTCTCGAGAAAATAGCGCGACGCGTCACACTTAAGGAGCAGGTACTCGACTCCCCGCCGCAGCCGGTCATCACGAAGGACAATGTCACAATGCAGATTGACACTGTCGTATTCTTCCGAATATTCGACGCGAAGCTGTTCACCTACGGAGCCGTGAATCCGATAGGCGCGCTTGAAAACCTGACGGCAACGACACTTCGAAATATTGTCGGCGAGCTCGAGCTTGACGGCACGCTCACCTCGCGTGACACGATAAACTGCAAGATGACCGCGATTCTCGACGAGGCGACCGACCAGTGGGGCATCAAGGTCAATCGCGTGGAGCTGAAGAACATTATTCCTCCTGCGGAGATCCAGAACGCAATGGAGAAGCAGATGAAGGCTGAGCGCGACCGACGCGAGACGCTTTTGCAGGCAGAGGGACACAAGGCAGCGTCAATTACTCGCGCACAGGGCGAAAAGCAGGCTATGATACTTGCCGCCGAGGGTGAGCGCGACGCACGCATAGCACGCGCAGAGGGTGAAGCACGCGCAATCTACCTTGCCAAGGAGGCTGAGGCTCGCGGTCTTGCCCTTCTTCGCGAATCAGCTCCAGACGCTGCGGTGCTTGAGCTCAAGAAATACGAAGCGCTCGTCAAGCTCTCGGACGGCAAGGCGGCGAAGATAATCATCCCGACAGACGCCGTGAACGCCGTGAAGGCAAATGTGCTCTTCGCAGAAAGCGCAGGTCTCGGCGACGTAACTCATTCGGTCGACGACGAAGCCGAAAAGTCCCCCGACGACCCGTGCTGTGACAGATTTCACGCAAATGACAAGTCCGACGGCGAATAAATAATTGAAGCACGCAAAACGGCGCACCTGCTTTCGTGAGGTGCGCCGTTTTCGGCAAAAAAAGCATCCCGCATTTCTTTCTCGACATGCGGGATGCTTTTTCTCAGATTTACTTTATTACGGTATGAATTACTCGGCAGCCTCAGTGTCGACTGCGTCTTCTGCGTCCGCACTGCCTGTATCGGCTGTAGCGCCGCCTGCTGCCTTAGAGGGGATAAGCGAGTAAACGATGATATCGTTCTCGTTGAGCTCCATCTCGCCGGCTCTCTTGCCTGCCTTGCCATTTACGGTAAACTCCCAATAGTATGAGTAGCCGTTCTTTGTGCTCTCGGACTTTGCCTTAACAGTTCTGACAGACTCGCCCTCGCTGTCGAGCTTGTAGGAGATACCGTTCTCCTCAAGGATCTGAATGACCGCGTCAAGAACCGTAGGCTGCTCGCCGTCAGTAGACTTTATGTCAGCGACCATGGTATCGATAAACGCCGTTTCGTTGCCCTCTGTGTCTACCGTGATAAAGCCGAGACGGACATTATTGACGGTGACGACCTCGCCGCAAGCGGGAAGAAGGAACGTCAGAAAGGTGACTGAAAGAATCAAAGCCGCAAATTTAATAAATTTCATTGTGTGCCTCCGCATATTTATATACTTCCGATGTAATTATAATTGATTTAGCGGTGTTTGTCAATACCCAATAAAGAATCCGAGTAAAAAACAGAGTTTTTTTACCCGAGAGGCGCCGTTCCGAGCGCAATATACGCATAATATGCCATCACCGCAAGCATTACAACGCGCGATAACGCAAAAAACACTCGGCAAAAGGGAGCGCGCCGCATCGCCAGCAGCAGCGCCGCTGCCGAAAAGCAAAGCGCGACAAAGGACAGCGTGAATATCCCCGAAAGCAGCGCCGTCGGATACCAGAGCACAAAAAACGCCTGTGATATTACCGACAGCAGCAAACGGTCTCGCCCAGCACAGACAGAGCCGAGCGCACAGTTTATAATTCCGTACACGACACATACCGCAAGAAACATGCACCGTATCGCAAGCAGCGGCAGCGTCAGCGGCGGATGGTGAGATATTCTCCATATGAGCGACACGTCCCGACAGACGAGCAGCGTCCACAGCCCCGCGCCGAGCGAAAGCACCGTCGCTCGGAAAAGCTCTCTCTTACAGCCAAAGGCAGTCCTGAGCTCACATGACAGATTTCCTCGCATACCGATCTCCGTGACAAAAATTCGTCACGCAGATAATATGCGCCGTCGCGCCGCATTATGCATCAGGTATGCCAGCCGTCGACACCGCTTCTCTCGAGCGCGCCGAGCACCCTGGTGTAGACACCGCGATGGCGTCTGTCCTCCTCGCGCAGAAGCGTCTTAAAATGAGTGCGCTCCGTCTCGCCGTCGAGCGGACATGTTTTTTCAATGACGGGAAGCCCTGCACGCAGGGCGGCGGAGGCTATCTCCGTCTCACGCAGGTATATCATGGGTCTTATAAGTCGAAGCCCCGACTCCTCGTAGTCGGCAACGGGCGAAAAGCAGCCCGCGCGTCCTGTCAGGATTATATTCATAAGATATGTCTCCGCCGCGTCGTCGAGGTGATGACCGAGCGCGACCGACGTGCAGCCGAGCTCGCGTGCTGCTCCCGTAAGCGCGCCGCGCCTAAGCGAGGCGCAAAGGCTGCACGGATTCTTCTCCCGCCGCAGCTCGAAGACTATCTTCGAAATATCCGTCTTTATCACGGTATGGCGCACACCGAGCCGGCGACACAGCTCACCGACCGCGGTAAAATCCGCGCGTGCTCCAAAGGCAAGACCGTTATCGACCGTCACTGCCTCAAGCTCATAATCAAAGTCGGCAAAGCGTCGCATGTGCGCGAGCGCCGCCAGCAGCACAAGCGAATCCTTGCCGCCGGACACGCCGACACATATTTTCTCCGCCGGCAGTATCATCGAATACCTCTCGACCGCACGGCGAAGTCTGCCCGTTATTTTATCGATTTCCTTTATCACGCTACCTCCGCGTGTGTCAAGGTGACACATGAATGAATAAAATATCCTGTGAGAAGCATCCCGAAGGGAGAACACAATTGGCAATCAAAATATACATAGACGCGGGCCACAATCCTAAAAACCCGAATGCGGGAGCCGAGGGCAACGGACTGCGTGAGCAGGATATCACCTACACCGTCTCACAGCTTCTGTCGTCGCTTCTGCGCTCCTACGGCTATGAGACACGTCTGTCAAGACCTACCGCGTCGACTCAGCTCGGAAGCTCGAATGCCTCCTCGCTCGCCGCACGGGTGAACGGCGCGAATTCCTGGGGCGCGGATTATTTCATCAGTATCCACACAAACGCCTCCTCAGACGCGTCAGCCGTCGGCAGCGAGGCATACGTTTTCCGCCGCGGCAGCGACGCGTATTACCTTGCCGAGGCCATACTTCGCTCGCTGCGCTCGTCTACCGCCGTTCCGACACGCGGCGTTTTTCCGCGACCGTCGCTTTATGTGCTGAGGCGCACTCAAATGCCCTCGGTGCTCATTGAGCTCGGCTTTATCACAAACCCCGGTGAGGCAGATCTTATGGAAAGCAAGCCCGAGCTGTTCGCCGAGGGCATCGCTCGCGGTATATCGGACTATCTGTCTTAGGTGTCTTTCTCAAGCAGGTCGGGGCGGCGAGCTGCCGTCAGCTCGAGCGCCCTTTCGCGGCGCCATTTTTCGATATTCTCGTGATGTCCCGACAAAAGCACGTCGGGAACCTTCATCCCGTGATATTCGTAGGGTCGCGTATACTGCGGATATTCGAGCAGCCCGTCGGAAAACGACTCCTTCTCATGGCATTCGGGGTCTGAAAGCACACCGTCGCACAGTCTGCCGACGGCATCTGCGACAATGCATGCAGGTATCTCGCCGCCCGTGAGAACAAAGTCTCCGACGGACAGCTCCATGTCCACCGTCTCCTCAATTATCCTCTCGTCTACACCCTCGTAATGCCCGCAGAGAATTATCAGCCCGTCAAGCTCAGCCAGCTCCTTTGCCGTCTTCTGGTTGAACACGCGCCCCCGCGGCGACATATATACGGTGCATATTCTGCTGTCGGAATCATAGCCGCGCTCTGCGAGTATTGCCTCGCGGCAGCGATAGATAGGCGGCGCCGCCATAAGCATGCCCTTCCCGCCGCCGTAGGGCGTGTCGTCAACCCGGCGATGCTTGTCCTCGGAATAATCCCTGATATTGTGCGCGGCAACGGTAAGCTTGCCGCTTCTTCTCGCGCGCCCGATTATGCTCTCTGACAGAACCGTGTCAACATACTCTGGAAACAGCGTCATTATATCTATATTCATATACCTCTCCGTTCCGCCGTGCGGCGGTGATATTCGCATCCGTCCGAGTCACAAAAATAACATCAGCACACGGTGCGGTGCGGTCCGGCTCAATTTTCGCGCATTCCGTCGATCAGCGACACGTATACGCCCGCAGCCTCTCCCTCGACCGCGACACGCTTTATAAACTGCGCGACCTGCGGTACCATGAAGCTTCCGCCGCGCACGTCGTTTATAACGAAAATATTCTGGATCCTGTCGGTCATGACATCGCCGACCGTGCCGAGCCTTTCGCCGCTTGCGTCGTCAAATACAGGAAGTCCGATAACATCCGCGACGAACCAGTCTCCGTCCGCAAGATGAAAATCCTCCCGTGCGGCGTAAAGCTCGCGACCCTTCCACGTTATCGCCTCCTCGAGCGTGTTGACAGTCTCAAGCTTCATGAGGACAGCCTGCTTCTGCACGGAGGCTCTTTCGACCTTCAGCGGAGTCACGTCACCGTTCGGTGTCAAACGGTACACGGTAGAAAGACCCTTGAGTATCCTCGGCGAGTCGGTAAAGCTCTCAAGGCGGAGCGTTCCGGTGACTCCGTGAGTTCCGGTAACACGCGCGCAAAGGAGATATTTATTCAGTGCCATATCGGTAATATTCCTCTCTCTGCGGAGCCGCCGCACGGTCTGTGCGCGGTCCGATTTTTCTTTTTTCTACAGTATACCACAAAGAGCGCCGTTTTTCAAGACTTGGGGCAAACGCGACGCATAAAGCACGTGTATTGCAGTGAATATTTATTTGTTGTGGTGAATAAGATAAATAATAACGCGAAAAAACTCCCTGATTTATTGAAATTCTCTATTGTCAAGGTTTTTTACATATTGTATAATATTAAAAAGGCGCAAAAGAGACGTATCGCACGTCATCGGCGCCTGTCTGATTACCTCGATATATTAACAAATATATAAATTTATTGCCGTCGATGACGGCAGATCGGAGTCACATCTATGAACAGAGTATTTAACTTCTCGGCAGGACCCTCCATGCTTCCCATGCCCGTTCTCGAAAGCGCGGCAGCGGACCTTATCTGTTATAAGGACAGCGGCATGTCCGTTATGGAAATGAGTCACCGCTCACCCGCTTACGATGCTATCATCAAGGCGGCTGAGGCTTCGCTCAGAAAGGTCATGAACATTCCCGACAATTACAAGGTACTCTTCCTTCAGGGCGGCGCATCCACGCAGTTTGCCGCGGTTCCGCTGAACCTCATGAAGACAGGCAAGGCTGATTACATTCTCAGCGGTCAGTTCTCCACCAAGGCCTACAAGGAAGCTCAGAAGTACGGAGACGTCGTTGTTGCCGCATCCTCCAAGGATGACAACTTCTCGCACGTTCCGCAGACCACCCGCGAGAGCTTCAGAGCTGACGCCGACTACGTTCATATGTGCTTTAACAACACCATCTACGGAACGAAGTTCAATTACATCCCCGACACCGGCGATATTCCGCTTGTTGCCGACATGTCCTCCTGCATCATCTCCGAGCCGGTTGACGTTTCGAAATTCGGCGTCATCTACGCAGGTGCTCAGAAGAACATGGCTCCCGCAGGTCTGACTGTAGTTATCATCCGCGAGGATCTCATCGGCAATGCACGCCCCGAGACTCCCGCAATGCTCGACTACAAGCTCATGGCAGACAATGACTCCATGTACAACACTCCTCCGTGCTGGCCGATCTACATTGCAGGACTTGTATACGACTGGATTCTCTCCATCGGCGGTCTTGACGAGATGAAGCGCCTCAATGAGAAGAAGGCAGGTCTGCTTTACGATTATCTCGACAGCCAGGACTACTACATCGCTCCCGTCTCCAAGGAGTCCCGCTCCATGATGAACGTTACCTTCGTAACAGGCGTTGAAGAGCTTGACAAGAAGTTCCCGAAGGAGGCTGAGAAGGCAGGGCTTGTAAACCTCAAGGGTCACCGCTCCGTCGGCGGCATGAGAGCCTCCATCTACAACGCAATGCCCTACGAGGGAATCTGCGCTCTCGTTGAATTCATGAAGAAATTCGCCGCTGAGAACCCCAAGAAATAATAATTTAAGCTAAGAAAGGTAAAGCTTCGGCTTTTGGCAATAACAATGGCACAGATAAAGCTTCTTAATAAGATTTCCGCCGTCGGTCTTGAAAACTTTGACCGCGACGCTTACGAAATCAGCACGGATTTCGACGATCCCGATGCAATAATGGTTCGCTCCGCCGCTATGCACGACATGACCTTCGGCGACAACCTTAAGGCTATCGCACGCTGCGGCGCGGGTGTTAACAACATTCCCGTTGAGGAGTGCGCAAAGAAGGGCATCGTAGTATTCAACACTCCCGGCGCAAACGCAAACGGAGTCAAGGAACTCGCGCTCGCGGCTCTCCTCCTCGCTTCACGCGATATTATCGGCGGCGTAGCATGGGCAAATACACTTGAGAACGACGTTGCGAAGTCTGTCGAAAAGGGCAAGTCCGCCTTTGCGGGCTGCGAGCTTAAGGGCAAGACTCTCGGCGTTATCGGTCTCGGCGCTATCGGCGGTATGGTAGCAAACGCCGCAAGCGAGCTCGGCATGAACGTTGTCGGCTGCGACCCCTACATCACGGTTGAGGCGGCATGGCATCTTTCCGACTCCGTAAAGAAGGCTGCGACCTATGAGGAGATCTTCAAGACGTGCGACTACATCTCTCTCCACGTTCCCGCAACAAAGGAAACAAAGAACATGATAAACTCCGGCTCCATCGCAATGATGAAGCACGGTGTACGCATCATCAACCTTTCGAGAGCGGATCTCGTCTGCGCAGCAGATGTTAAGTCTGCACTCGAGGACGGTCAGATCGCCTCCTACGTTACCGATTTCCCGACTGAGGAAACAATTCGCACTCCCGGCATCGTAACAATTCCCCACCTCGGCGCATCCACGCTCGAGAG
>CAYNHY010000069.1:0-9580 GCA_964397225.1 uncultured Ruminococcus sp. | reverse complement strand
ATTATATTCACCCCGCCGCGCTCCCAGCGACCGACAGCCTTGAGAATTTCGCGTCCGGCGCGAACCTCCTCCGTCACCTCAGCGCTGAGTGACACGCGGAGCGTGTCGCCGATGCCGCGTGTAAGCAGCGCACCCATGCCCGCGGCGTTCTTCACAAGACCGCTGTAGGCATCTCCCGCCTCAGTTACTCCGAGGTGGAGCGGATAATCGCTTGCCGCAGCGACGCGCTCGCAGGCGTCTATCATCTTTTCGACATTTGAGGATTTTATCGATATCACGATATCGGAAAAGCCCGCCGCCTCAAGCAGCTCTGCCTGTCCGAGCGCGGATTCGGCAATTGCCTGTGCTGTCGGAGAGCCGTACTTCTCAAGCAGGCTTTTTTCGAGGCTTCCGCCGTTCACACCGATCCTTATCGGAAGTCCCGCGTCGCGGCAGGCGGCTGCGACCTCGCGTATCTTCCACTCGGCACCGATATTTCCGGGATTGATGCGTATCTTCGACGCGCCGCGGCGCACTGCCTCAAGCGCTATCTTATAATCAAAGTGAATGTCCGCCACGAGCGGAAGGCGAACGCCGTTTTCTCTCGCGTACTCAAAAACCGCGGCGCATTCCGTATTCGGCACGGCTATGCGCGCAATGTCGCAGCCTGCCGCCTGAAGAGCCTTCAGCTGCGCGACCGTTCCCGAAAAATCCTCTGCGGGGGCATTGGTCATTGACTGCACGGATATGGGAGACGTGCCGCCGACAGCAAGTCCGCCCACCGTAAGCTCACGTGTTTTTCTTCTTTCCATGTCAAGCACTCCTTTGCCGTTCTGTACGGCAGATTTTCACTAAAACAGTGCAACAATATCCTTCAGTGTCACGACGGCAAGCAGCGCGAGCAGCGCAAGCAGTCCAACGCTGTGTATCGCCGCCTCGATTTTCCTCGGCACGGGACGGCGGATTATCAGCTCGATTATGTGGAATACGAGCCTTCCTCCGTCAAGTGCGGGGAGCGGAAGCAGATTCATTACGCCGACATTAATGCTGATGAACGCCGCAAGGTACACGAAATTCGCAACTCCCGCCTGCGCCGCCTCGCCGAGCGTTTCGGTAATTCCGACAGGACCCGACACCGCCTGAACGCCGTATCTTCCCGTCACAAGGTCGAAGATCGTATCATACACCATCTTCACCGAGAAGTACGAGCGTGCAAAGATGTGACGCGCGGTAGCGGAAAAGCTTTTTTCCTCCTCGGAAACGTAAAAGTCGGGGTCGCCGAAGTCGCTTCCCTGCTCTGTGAAGGTTCCGAAGGTCACGTCCTCAAGCGTTATTGTCTCGCCGTCTCGCCGCAGCGTAATGTCAACGGGCTTTACAGCCGCACGCATGAGCTCGTACTGTAGGTCGTTTGCGGTAAACACGCGTGTGCCGTTGATGTGAGTTACCGTGTCGCCGACGGCGAGTCCCTGCGCCTTGGAGGAATATTCCTCGCTGACTGCGGGGTCAAACGCAGCAATTTTTGTCGAGTAAAATCTGTCGGAGCTGACGACAAGCACGGACAGCACGAGCATTCCGACGATAATGTTGACAAGCGCACCCGCAGCTGTGATGATAATCCGCTGAAGGACGGGCTTTTTGCAATATGCGTTTTCGTCATCGGACTCGTCGTCCTCTCCCGCCATAGACAGATACCCGCCGAAGGGGATCGCGCGCCAGGAATACATTATTCCCGTCTTCTTGGATGTCCTCGACAGCAGCTTCGGTCCCATTCCGATGGAAAACTCGAATATCCTCACTCCGAAGAGACGCGCGAAAAGATAATGCCCCATTTCGTGTATGAAGATAAGCAGACCGAATATCAAAACGGCAAGCAGTATATAAAGAATGCTCACGTGATCCCTCCGTTTATGTTAAATAGAAGCTATCAGCTCCTCGGCAGTTCGTTTAGCCTTTTCTGCGGCAATGTATACGTCCTCATCGGAGCGCACCTGACACACCTCGGTACGCTCGAGCGTTTCGCTGACGATCCTATAAATATCACCAAAGCCGATGCGGTGCCTGAAGAAGGCGTCCACCGCCGCCTCGTCTGCGGCGATAAGTGCCGTCGGCGCCGTGCCGTCGGTGCGTATTGCGTCATACGCGAGAGAGAGCAACGGAAACGCCTCAAAATCGGGTGCGTCAAAGGTCAGCGCACCGAGCGTCTTGAAATCAAGCTGACCGTGTGACGCCTCTGCGCGCTCGGGGTACGACAGTGCATAGCGAATGCAGGAGCGCATGTCGGGCGCCGCAAGCTGCGCTATAACGCTGTTATCAATATACTCCACCATCGAGTGGATTATGCTCTGTCTGTGTACGAGAACCTCGACCTGCTCCGGGCGAACGCCGAAAAGGCGCACCGCCTCGATTACCTCGAAACCCTTATTCATGAGCGTCGCGGAATCGACGGTTATCTTCGGTCCCATCCTCCACGTCGGGTGAGCCAGCGCACGCTCGGGAGTGACGTCTGTCATTTCCTCGCGGGTCATTCCGAAGAAGGGTCCGCCGGACGCCGTGAGCAGTATTCTTTTAACGCTTTCGCCCCTCGCTCTGCCGGCTGCCGTCGAAAGGCACTGGAATATTGCGCTATGCTCGCTGTCCACGGGAATAAGCTCGCCTCCCGAGCGCTCGAGACGCTCGTATATCAGCCCTCCCGCCGCGATGATCGCCTCCTTATTCGCCATTGCAAGGCGAACTCCGGATTCTGCGGCGGCAAGCGCCGCGCGCGTACCCTCAAGTCCCGCTATCGAATGAACGACTGCATCGTCGCGACAGCTGCGAAGATATTCCGCAAGGCTGTCCGCGCCGTAGATTATTTCGTATTTTCCGCCTGTCAGTGCATGCAGACGGCGTGCGCTCTCGGCGTCTGCGACGCTGAGCAGCGACGGTGAAAGCTCCTCTGCCTGACGGGCAAGCAGCTCGACATTTCGTCCGGCTGAAAGCAGCGTTACGCCGACGCCAAGCTCGCGCGCCACATCGAGCGCTTGAGTTCCGACGGAGCCTGTGCTTCCGAGAACGGATATTTTAAGTCTTTTCATGCTCATGATACCGGTTCAGACGCCTCTCAGATAAAAAGTCCGAAGTACTCACCCGCGACCGCAGCGATAAGCATAACGGGTGCCGTTGCAAGCACGCTGTCGAAGCGATCCATTACGCCGCCGTGCCCCGGAAAGAGCTTACCGTAGTCCTTGATGCCATACTTGCGCTTGATAAGCGACGCGATGAGGTCGCCTGTCTGAGATATCGCAGACACCGCAATTCCGATGATCGCGAGCGCAGCATAGCTGCCAAGACCTCTCTCTGGCTTCAGAACAAATACGCCGTAAAGCACGAATACCGCCGCCGTGAACACGACGCCTCCGAGCGAGCCCTCGACGGTCTTTTTCGGGCTGACGTCTGGAATGAGCTTGTGCTTACCGAGGGCGCGTCCGCAGAAATATGCCGCGGAGTCGCTGACCCACGGTCCGATGAAGGCAAGCAGATAAAGTCTCGTGCCGACAGCGGTGTCGCGAAGGAGCACTATCGACGTGAAGGTCATAACGACATAGGAAACGAGCGCGAAGTCCGCACACGCCGCGACGATATCGTACCTTCCGTGAGAAAACACGGAAAGCGCGAAGACAAGCAGCATAAATGCAAATTCAGCTGCCGCAAAGGCGGTGACGAAGACGGACAGCTCGCCGACAAGTCTTGCGGCAACGGGCGCTGCAACGGCAACAACCGCCGCTGTAATGCACACAGCCATCTTACGGTTTCCGACACAACGAAGCATCTCGACAGTGCCGACGAGCGCAAGCAGGGCGATCACTGCGGGAAAGATCATCGTATCGGAGAAAACGAGCACAGGCACAAAAAGCGCCACCGCAACGACTGCGGTTATTATTCTTATAAGCATTTTTTTAGTATCCTTTCACTTAGGATGCGTAAATTTATTTTTTGTCAAGACCGCCGAAGCGTCTTTTTCTTTTTGAAAAAGCGATGACAGCCTCGTTGACATCGTCCGTTGTGTATGCGGGCCACAGCTTATCCGAAAAATAAAGCTCGGAGTACGCGGACTGCCACATAAGGAAGTTCGATATTCTGTATTCACCGCCCGTGCGAACTATAAGGTCGGGCTCAGGGCAATCGTAGGTATAAAGGCGCGAGGAGATATCCTCCTCGGTGATGCTTTCGACGCCGTCGGCAGCTGCACGCCGCACGGCATTCACGATCTCGGCGCGTCCGCCGTAATTCATTGCAATGTTCAGTCTGTACTCGCGACCTTGCGTGAACGCCTCAAGGCTGTCCATCTTTTCGACAAGCTCAGCGGGCATGCCGTCCCTTGTGCCGATAAAGCGGTACTCAACATCGTTTTCCTCGCGAGCCTCGACCATGTATGAGTCGAGAAGGCTCATTATAGCGTCCACCTCATGCTTCGGACGCTTCCAGTTTTCCGTTGAAAAGGCGTAAACCGTGACGTAGCGGATGCCTATCTTCTTGCAGTATCTCACCACGGTCTTGAAATTCTTCGCTCCAGCGCTGTGTCCCGCCTCTCTGGGAAGCGAGCGACGTGTTGCCCATCTACCGTTGCCGTCCATGATAAAGGCAATGTGCGCCAGTGAAGAATCGGCGACAACGGAATTCATATCATATGCTGCTTTTCTTTTACCAAACATAAAAACAATCATTGCGCCCGACCCGTTTTATGCGGGCCGGACGCACATCTCCGTTGAGCTTAGATCTCCATGATCTCTTTTTCTTTATCTGCGGTGATCTTGTCGATCTCCTTGACAAATTTGTCGGTGAGATCCTGAACGAGCTTTTCTGACTGCTTCTGCTCGTCCTCGGTCATCTCGCCCGCCTTCTTCATTTCCTTGGCGCGGTCAACACCCTCGCGGCGGATATTGCGGATAGCGACCTTTGCATCCTCGCCCATTCCGGATACCTTCTTCTTGAGCTCGCGGCGGCGCTCCTCGGTAAGCGGCGGGAAGGAAAGTCTGAGTGTCTTTCCGTCGTTCTGAGGTGTGATTCCGACATCGGATGCAAGTATCGCCTTCTCGATGTTCTTGAGAGTGGATGCGTCCCAGGGCATGATAACGAGAGTCTTGGCGTCGCTTACCTTTATCTCGGCCATTTGGTTGATGGGTGTATCCATGCCGTAATAGTCAACGCTTACTCCGGCAAGCACGGCAGCGCTTGCTCTGCCGACTCTGATGGTATTGAGTGACTCCTCATACACATCGATCGACTTTTTCATTTTTCTTTCAAAATCCTTTGTATCGAGCTTCATAAAATATACCTCCGTATGACCGTGGGGTCAATTATTAATTTGCAAATTTAATACGTCTCGCACTCGACGTTGTCCGAGGTGACGAGAGTTCCGACGGGCACGCCCGTGACCGCGTCCTTTATTGCGCTGAACTGCTTGAGAGAGAAGGCGATAATGTCGATTCCGCTCTCTGCTGCTATCGCGAAGGCAGAGGGGTCGAGCGCACGGATATCGTGTCTGATGCACTCGTCGTAGGTTATTGTCTTATAGCGAACAGCCGTCGGATCCTTTGCGGGGTCTGCCGAATACACACCGTCGATGTTCTTCGCCATGAGCATTACATCCGCGCATATCTCGCGTGCGCGAACAACTCCCGCCGTATCCGTCGAAATATACGGTATTCCCGCGCCGCATGCGAACACCACGGGTCTGCCGCTGTCCATATATTCGATGGCGCGCTCATAATTGAACGGCTCCGCGAAGCTGTTCATGGGGACTGCCGACATTACCACCGCGTTAACGCCGCTCTTTTGAAGTGCGTCCTGAAAGCGCAGGCAGTTTATAGCCGTTGCGAGCATTCCCATGTGGTCTGCCTTCGCGCGGTTAACGCCCTGACCTAGCTTGCCGCGCCAAATGTTGCCGGCTCCTATCATGATTCCGAAGCCGACTCCCATTTCGGAGCACTCCTTAATAACCGACGCGAGCTCGTCGAGCACCTCGGTATCGAATATTTCGCGTATTTCTCCGGTTTCGCTGTCCTTTTTCGCCAGAGCCTCGCCCGAAAGCTTCAAAAAGGCTCTCTTATACTTGATATCTGCCATAAATCCTCCGTTCTTATCGAAACGAGCATTATCATTCACTTTATATTGTACCTTATTATGCGCGATTTGTAAATAGCTTTTTTATCTCTTGAAGGACGGTGTGTACTCAAGACTCTCGTTTTCACGCTTCGCAGCACGAGAATGCACCGCCAGGCGAACGACGCCGAGTACAGCGTAAATGAAGCTTGCGAACACTGCGGCGATGATTATCTGCGCCGTGCGCACACGCGAGCCGTTCGCTATAATGTAAAAGGCAAGAAAGCTTCCGCAGCAAAGCACGTAGTGCAGCGCAACGCGTCCCACAGGCGAAAAGCCCGCGTGCAGTATGCCCTCCGCCGCCGCAACTATAAAGGAAAGCGCAAGCACGGTCAGCATTGTCGAAAGGCTCGGCACAAGCCCGAGTCCCGGAAGAAATGCCGCAAGCATGTAAAAGCCGGTCATAAGCAGAGTGTTTATAACACAGCCGAGCGTAAATATCTTTTTAAGTGGAGTCATTGTACAGCTCCCTGTAACGACCTGTCGTCGTATCGGTTTTTTACTATTTTACCACATTTTGCGTCGCATTTCAAGTGTGTAAACACAGCTTTAACAAATGCGTATCATATCGGCTCCGCGTACAGCGTCAGATCCCACATCGGAATGCAGCGCGGGCGGCGCAAATACATTCGGCAATCACCGAGCATTTCGCAAACCAGGCGCGGAAGCGTTACGATATCGTCGCTCCTGTGATAAAGCGAGACCGCCATGGCGCACCTGTCGCGGCGCACAGTCTCGCGCGCTCCGAGAAGAGCCTCCTCTTCAAAGCCCTCGACATCGAGCTTCAGAAAATCGAGCTTCATATCGCGGCACAGTCTGTCGACCGTGTCACACCTCACGACGGTCTTCTTCGCACGGCGGTTGCGTCCGACAATACCGCTGCCGCGGCTTCCCGAGGAGACGCAGTCGCTCTCGCCGACAAAATTACCGAGCGCCACATTCACGGGCACGACAATACCGTCCGTCTGCCGTGCAAAGCTCTCAAGCCTTTTGAAGGTAGAGGAATCGGGCTCCGCCGCCGTGATGCGCCGCACATTCGGAAATGCCGCAAGCATGTCCTGCGCGCTGTCTCCGCGAAAAGCGCCACCGTCAAGGCAGGTCTCGATCCCTTGTGCAAACGGCATTGACTCAAGCGAGCGGGCGACCGTCTCACAGCGCCTCAGATATTCAAGGCGACCTGTCATGCGGAACATTACAGCGTCGCGCAAGAGCTCGCGCGAGGTGTCGTCCGCAAGCCTACGGTAAAGCTCGCCGAGCCCGTCTCGGACACTCTCGAGCTTCGCCTCGTCATATATATCGCCGCCGTAAAGCGGCACCTCGGGTATTATAAGCTCGTGGAGCGCGTCAAGACGCTCGAAATTCTCGATGACGTCGTCGCGCGTCGTGCCGAAGGCGGGAAGCACCACGATGTCATCGCCGAAGCGCTCGCGTATCTCACTGTGCGAAAGCACGCGCATTTCGCGGAAGCTTCGGTCGCGGACAAAGCCGTCCGAGGCGAAAACGCCTGCAATTTCAATGCCTCTGAGACGGCATGCATCAAGTATTTTATCCGCGCCGTTGCCCGTGCCGTAGAGCACGACAGGGCGCCGCTCGTCCCTCAGTGTATCCCAATATGACAGCATATGCCACCTCACATGTCACTCTCGCCGCACGTCATTAGTCGCAAATGCCGAAAAATTCCGCGGCGTTTTTCCAGAATATTTTTTCTCTCTCGTCATCCGTAAGAGCAAGCGCCTCAACTCTCGCGATCTCCTCCTCGGCGGTCTTGACGGGGTAATCCGTGCCGAACATTATCCGCTCCGTGCCGAGCTTTGAAATTATCTCATTCGCGCGCGACGTGCTCATCGCCCACAGCGCACTCGACGTGTCGTAATACACATTCTCGCGTCCCGCAAGGAGCGGCACTGCACTGTCCCACGCACGGTATCCGCCGAGATGCGCAGCAAACACGGTAAGTCGCGGAAACTCGTCAAGCACGCGTGCAAGCTTTTCAGGCTCCGAATATCTGTATTGCGGGCGGTCGTCGCCCATGTGCAGATACAGCGGGATGCGCCCCTGTATTGCGTCGTAAAGCTCAAAAAGGCGCCTGTCGTCGATATCTACTCTCTGGATATCCGGGTGAAGCTTCACTCCCGACAGTCCCATTGAAACGCATCTGTCGATCTCCGAGGCGAAGTCGGGATGATCCTGGTGCATCCCGAAAAAGCCGAAGGTGTGAAAGCCGCGCGAGCGCGAAAGCTTCACGGTATCGGAGATGAAATTGTTCACGCTCTCGACCTGCGTCGGATTTGTCGCAACGCCGAGCAGGAGAAAGCCGCGCACGCCCGAGGCGGCACCGGTAGCCTCGAGAGCCCCGTAGGTTCCCTCTCCCTCAACTACAAAGTCGTAAAACGCGCCGAGGTTTCGCGAGGCCTTGTCCGCGATCTTCTCGGGGTAGATATGTGTGTGAATATCAAATATTTTTCGCATGGGACACCTCTTTGCCGGTCAAAGCGCAATACGGCTCCGACAAGCCTTGATTTATTTTTCTTTTTGTGATATCATATATGCAAGCTAAACAGCAAAGGAGAGCTGAAAAATGGACTGTATTTTCTGCAAGATAATCGCCGGTGAGATCCCGTCGACCAAGGTTTACGAGGACGACAGAATTCTCGCGTTCCGCGACATTAACCCCGAAGCACCCGTACACATTCTCGTGATACCGAAGTGCCACATAGCCTCCGCAGACGAGCTGAGCGAAGCAAACGCCGACATCGTAGCGCACATTTTCACGTGCATACCGAGGATAGCGCACGCCGAGGGACTCGAAAACGGATACCGCATCATCACCAACGTGGGTGAGGACGGAGGACAGAGCGTGCATCACCTGCACTTACACATCCTCGGCGGGACAAAGCTTCCCTTAAAGCTTGCATGAATACTCAAAAGAGCTGCGATGCACGGTGTGCGCCGCAGCTCTTTGTGCATTTAATCCTTTACGAATTCGGAATAGATGGCGTTGAGAGCCACGTCGAAGTCAGCCTCGTCCACGCCGAGAATGATATTGAGCTCGGACGAGCCCTGGTCTATCATTCGAATGTTTATTCCTGCCTCCGCCACAGCCTTGAATACTCTGTAGGCTGTGCCCTTCGCCTTCGGCATTGCGCGTCCGACGACTGCGATAAGCGCGAGACCGTCCTCAATGGCAACAGCGTCGGGAGACACCGACTCACAGATCGACTCGAGTATCGTCTTCTTGTGATCCGCGATCTCCTGCGTGTTGAGGATAACGCACATCGTGTCGATGCCGGAGGGAAGATGCTCGAAGGAAATGCCCTCGTCCTCGATAGCCTCGAGCACGCGGCGACCGAAGCCGGTCTCCGAGTTCATCATGGCCTTCTCGATGCTGAGCACGGAAAAGCCCTTCTTACCGGCAATTCCGGTAATTACTCTCGAGGTGTCGAACTGCTCAGCTGTGGGA
>CAYNHY010000068.1:0-9821 GCA_964397225.1 uncultured Ruminococcus sp. | reverse complement strand
AGATTCAGGTTCTAGTGAAAGCAATTTCATATGGGTTCAAGTCCCTTCATCCGCATATAAAATCCCAGGCGTTCTCTACGCTTGGGATTTTCTCTTTGCCGTTGGGCTCGCCGCTCAGCCACACGACAAAAATGCTTGCGGACAACGATTTTTTCGCGAAAAGCTATTGCAATTATTTCACTTGTGTGGTATAATATCAAATGTATGTGAACGCGAGTATGTGTACCCTCTCAGATACGTACTCTTTACGATCGGCAGACGCCGACATACAATTAAACGGTTCTCGCCGCGGTCGTACCGTGGGGCCGTCAGAATTATTTTATCTGTTTGACGCCGAAGCGTCGGGAAGGAACCAAAAATGCCGAATATTAAGTCTGCTAAGAAGCGCGTAAAGGTTATCGAGAGCAAGACTCTCCAGAACAAGATGTTCAAGTCTCAGCTCCGCACCGTTATCAAGAAGTACAATGCTGCCGTTGAGGCAGGTAACAAGGACGAGGCTGCTGCTGCATACAAGCTCGCTGTTAAGAAGATCGACCAGGCTGCAGCTCGCAACATCATTCACCCCAACAAGGCTGCTCGTCACAAGAGCCAGTTCACAAAGATGCTCAACAACATCTAAGTCAGTCTTTCACCCGACACTTAACCCACGTCGGGTGTTTTTCTTTTTCCGTCAGCTACGGCGCCGACGATGTCTTTCGCTTCACGTCGCGCGGTGCGTGTCCTGAGCATAGCTCACAAAAAAAAATAAGCTTCCCTTCGCTGTAGCGTCGGGAAGCTTATTTTTGCTTTTACAAAGCGTTAATATTACTTTTGTGCGCTGTCTGCCTTGACGGCGATCTCCTTTGTTCCGCGCGCGCTCTGTCCGCCGGGGACGATTTCGCCTGCGGCTGTCAGCGAGAGCTTGGTCAGCGACGGACCGACAAGCTCGTAGATGAGCACGGAGAAAAGAATGATGTTTCTGATAAGCGTGCCGTCGCCGCCGCCAAGCTCCATTGCCATAACGGACATACCTAGCGCAACTCCTGCCTGCGGCAGAAGCGTTATGCCGAGGTACTTGACTATTGACGGCTCGCACTTCATAAGACGTGCGCTCCAGTGAGCACCCTCGTATTTACCGAGCGAGCGGCTGAGTATGTAGAGCACACCGACAACGATAACGGCAACGTTTGCGATAACGCCGAAATCAAGCTCCGCGCCGCTGAGCACGAAGAAGAGTATATTGAGCGGAGCTGTCCATCTGTCCGTTCTGTCCATAAGCTCCTCAGACACGTCGCAGATATTGCAGAATACCGTTCCGAGCATCATGCAGGCGAGAAGCGACGAGAAGCCGATTTCAATGCCTCCGACTTCAAACTTAAGCTTCGTTATTGCAACCGTCATGAGCACGAATGTGATAGATATCGCCATACGCTTGCTGCGCGAGTGGAAAAGCTTCTCCACGAGATTGAAGCAGATTCCCATTACTACGCCGAGAGCGAGTGAAAGAACTACCTCGAGGAGCGGCTCCGCTATAACGGAGAGGATATCGATCTTACCGCTCGTTATCGACTTTGCAATTCCGAAGGAAATAGCGAAAATCACAAGTCCGACAGCGTCGTCAAGCGCGACGATAGGCAAAAGAATGTCTGTAAGCGGTCCCTTTGCCTTATACTGGCGAACGACCATGAGCGTTGCTGCGGGAGCCGTTGCTGCCGCTACCGCGCCAAGCGTGATCGCAGCGGGTATGGACAGCACGTCGGGTCTGATGAAGTGGAACGCGATGAGCACCGCGTCAACAAGCAGTGTTGCGACGACAGCCTGAATTATTCCGATGACGGTCGCCTGCTTGCCGTTCGTCTTAAGCTGAGAAAGACGGAATTCGTTTCCGATGGTGAAAGCGATAAAGCCCATTGCGACATCGGAGATTATGCTGAAGGAATCAAGCTGCTCCAGCGAATTGAAGCCAATACCGGCGATTCCGAGTTTGCCGAGGCAGAACGGACCGATAAGGATACCGGCGATAAGGTACGCTGTAACTGCGGGAAGCCCGAGCGGCTTTACGACTCGCGACATAAGAAGTCCCGCAAGAAGCGCGATTGCGATTACAAGAATTGTTTCCATTTTCCAACCTTCTTTTCTGGGATAATTTATAGTCTTTCGGTACACTCGGCGAGCGCTGCGCCGATTACCGTGCCGAAGCGTGAATATTCGGGGATCATGAAGTTCATATCGAACATTTTGTTGAGCGTCGCAAAGATCCCCTCCGCCTGTGCAACGCTTGACAGGTTGCCCGTGAGGATGACATCGCGAATGTCACGCCCTCGCGCGGCAAATATCGATATCATGCCGATAGTCTCGAATACCATATTGACAATGCCGAGCGCGATGTCACTCTTTGTTGCAAGGTCGCTGATATTTCCGAAGTTCGACGCGGTGGTCGTATCGGTGAAGCCGGGAATGTCATTATGGTTTATCATATCACCGATGCGAAGATCGACGCGGTCGAGCGAGCCGTCGCGGGCAAACTGCTCGATGTGCTCGACGGTATCCATATTGAGAAGCTTTTTCGACAGTCCGATGAGCGTTCCGCCGCCGACTCCCGTGCCTCCGAGATATTCAGGTTTTTTGCCGCTTTCGGCATATACGAGTGCGGTGCCGGTGCCGAGGCTCGCGATAAGTGCGCGCGGCAGGCGCGACAGATACAGTCCGCCGAGACCTATCGCCATGAATTCCTCTATCTTGTAGCACGGCAAGCCGTAAAGCGGCTGTGTTATAAAGGACGAGCCCGCGCCTGTTATCATCACGCGTTCGATATCATCAAGCGACAGCGAATTTTCCACAAGAAACTTGCCGAAAGCGCCGAAGGTCGCGGTGACGGGGTCGGTCGCCTTGATAAACAGCGGCTCAATAAGCTGTGACGTGCCGCTTTGCAGATTAAAGCCGACTATCTTCGTCGTGCTCCCGCCGACGTCAATTCCGATTATAACGTTTTTCATAGCTGCTCCGTCAACCCACAGTGTAGCTTGTGCCGTCCTTTGTATCCTTGAGCACAACTCCCTTTTCGGAAAGCTCTGCACGTATCTCATCGGCACGTGCGTAGTTCTTGTCCTTCTTAGCCTGTGCTCTCTCGGCGATAAGCGTCTCTATCCACTCTCTCAGCTCTGCGGAAACGGCATCATCGGTGCTCTCGGCGTTCTCCGTGCGCGCGGCGCGGAGCGCGTCTGCCTTTGCAAGCAGGTCAAGGGAAAGAACGCGGTCGAAGTCTGCAATGAGCGCGCGCTTTGTTGCGCCGTTCGTCTTTGCCTTCAGCACATCGTAAAGAGCCGTGATCGCAAGCGAGGTGTTAAGATCGTTGTCCATTGCCTCGATGAAGCGTGCGCGAAGCGACTCAAAGCTCTCGTTGTCAACTTCGCCCTCGTCGGCAATTCCGGCTATTCTTTCAATGAGCTTCTTATAGGAAAGCGCGGCGTTGTCAAGCGTCTCGTAGGTGAATACGAGTGATTTTCTGTAGTGCGACAGCAGGCAGAAGAAGCGGTACACGAGCGGGTCGTAGCCCTTTTCTTCAAGCAGCGAAACTGTCAGAAACTCGCCCTTTGACTTGCTCATCTTTCCGCTGCCGGTATTGAGGTGGAGAACGTGGAACCAATGCGGGCACCACTTATGACCGATGTAAGCCTCGCTCTGCGCTATTTCGTTTGTGTGATGCGGGAAGGCATTGTCAATACCGCCGCAGTGAAGGTCAAGGTATTCGCCGAGGAACTTGAGGCTGATGGCAGAGCACTCGATGTGCCAGCCGGGATAGCCGACGCCCCACGGGCTGTCCCACTTGAGCTCCTGGTCGTCGAATTTCGACTTTGTGAACCAGAGCACGAAGTCGGACTTGTTGCGCTTTGCCCTGTCCTCCTCAACGCCCTCGCGGACACCGACCTCAAGATCCTCGACGTCATGCTTATTAAACACATAATACTCGTCAAGACGCGAGGTATCGAAGTAAACGTTTCCGTCTGAAAGATATGCATAGCCCTTCTCGATAAGTCGCTCGATCATCTCGATAAACTCGGCAATGCAGCCGGTCGCCGGCTGAACGACATCGGGACGGCGGATGTTAAGCTTTTTGCAGTCATCGAAGAAGGCGTCTGTGTAAAACTTCGCGATCTCCATGACGGTCTTATGCTCGCGACGTGCGCCCTTGAGCATCTTATCCTCACCGGTGTCGGCATCGCTTGAAAGATGACCGACGTCGGTGATGTTCATAACGCGTCTTACATCGAGTCCGTCGTATCTGAGATACTTCTCAAGCACGTCCTCCATAATGTACGAGCGCAGGTTTCCGATGTGCGCAAAATGATACACGGTGGGACCGCAGGTATACATTCTGCATATTCCCTCATCGTGGGTCTTGAATTCTTCTTTTGTTCGTGATATGGTGTTGTAAAGCTTCATGATATTTCCCCGTTATAAATTACAATTCTCCGTCATGCGGACGTTTGAAAATCAGGTATAGCAAAATCAGCGCAAGCGCGCCTGAAATGAGCACAAGCGCGATATACAGCAGCGGCGAGCTTACGCTTCCCGCGAGTATCGCAGTCAAATTAAAGCATATATGTACTGTCGCGCACATCCAAACAGAGCGGTAGCGCAAAAGCATCGCTCCGAGAATTACGCCGAGCAGCGTTGCGTAAAAGAACGCCACGGGCGACATGTGTGCAGCACCGAATATTACCGCCGAAACAACAATGCATGCCTTGCTGCCGAAGGCGGGAGTCAGCCTTCCGATTATCAGTGCTCGGAATATGACCTCCTCAACGATGCCTGCCACAACAGCGCTCGAAAGCACCGTCAGCACAATATTGCCGGACAGCAGCGCCGTCGTGCTTTCCGTATGCTGTAGCAGTATCTCACGCGGCCACGGCACAAGCGCGGTCACAAACGACAGCACAAACTGCAAGGTGACTCCGAGCAGAGCGCACAGAGGCAAAAGGCGCGGCGGAAACGCACGCATTGAAAGCTCCTTCGTAGGCTTTTTTCCTGTGACGGCGAAGATCAGCATAGCGCAGACAAACGCAGCAGCCCCCGAGACGATCGTTGCAATATCGCTGAAAAGCTCGGCTGCGGACGTATCGCGAAGCACGGCACAGACCACACCAAGCAGCAGAAAAAGCAGCAGGGCGCAGACGTACTGTATCGCGATATATCCCGCTCCGCAGAGCAGTGCCTTAATAAGGCTTGCCGCCTTACCGTCCTTCCTTTTGACGACGGCTCCGCATTCGGGGCAGAAGGCAGCCTCCGGCGGCAGCGGTGTTGAGCAATTCCGACAGCTGTTATTCATCACGGCTTCCGCACTTCTCGGCAAGCTCTCGCTCGAGAGACGCCACGCGTTCCTTAATACGCGCAAGCTCGTCGGCGATAGGGTCGGGTATGTGGACCTGGTCGAGGTCGACCGTATCGTTTACTCTGACGCCCTCGCGAACTACTACCTTTGCGGGAATTCCGACAGCGGTGCAGTTTTCGGGCACGTCTCCGAGGACGACGGCTCCCGCCGCGATCTTTGAATTGTCACCGACGGTAAATGCGCCGAGCAGCTTTGCGCCCGCGCCCACCATTACGTTGTTACCAAGCGTCGGGTGGCGCTTTCCTGTCTGCTTGCCAGTTCCTCCGAGCGTCACACCCTGATACAGCGTGCAGTTATCGCCGATAATCGTTGTCTCGCCTATAACGACTCCACTGCCGTGGTCGATAAACAGCCCACGTCCGATCTCGGCACCTGGGTGTATTTCGATGCCTGTAAGGAACTTCGCTCCCTGCGAGAGCATACGCGCAAGGTACTCGTGACCGTTTGAATTGAGCTTGTGTGCGGCGCGGTAGATAAGCAGCGCATGAAGACCGGAGTAGAGCGTTATGACCTCAAGTCGACTCTTTGCGGCAGGGTCTCGCTGGCAGATCGCGTCGACATCCTCGCGAAGCTCGGTCACAATTCCGGACACAGCATTCTTGCTGCCGACTCTTCCCTGCGGCATACGGCGGATCGGGTTTTTAATTGATATGTTTACCTTTTTCATTCGGTCTCCTTTGCGAAAACGAAAAAAATAAGGGACGCCCTCCGATAAAAAGAGGCGGCGTCCGCGGTTCCACTCTTGTTTGTAGCTTAAATGCCTTAACGCGGCAGGACGCCCGAGCACAGGGGCAGCTCGCGGGCGCACAGTCAGGCTTGTTATGGCGGCAATCTCAGCAATAATGCCGCTCTCTTTGCACAACGTTGCCTTTTCTTCCCGTTCATAGCCGAATCGATAACGAAACAGTACTCTACCTTATAGTATACTACAAACTCCGAGATTTGTAAACCGAAAACCGAAATTTTTTTCGCCTTTTGGGAGAAATCGGAGCACGCTTGTGCCCGTGTCGCAGGGCACTGGCGCAAGCGAACGGGTATGCACCGTGGCACACCCGTTCACAGGGTATTCAATTACAAAGCCTTACGAAGGCTGTCGGCGATATCGCAGTTCTCCCACGGAGCGTCGATATCCTCACGACCCATGTGACCGTAGGCTGCGGTAGCACCGTAGATCGGGCGGCGGAGCTTAAAGCGGTCGATTATTGCAGCAGGACGCATATCGACAAGGCTGCAAAGCGCCTCGGAGATTGCCGCGTCGTCAAGTGAGCCCTTGGCAGTACCGAAGGTATCTACCATTACCGATACAGGACGGGCAACGCCGATTGCGTATGCAAGCTGTATCTCGCACTTGTCGGCAAGACCTGCCGCAACGACGTTCTTTGCAAGGTATCTTGCGAGGTATGAAGCGCTGCGGTCGACCTTTGTCGGGTCTTTTCCGGAGAAGGCGCCGCCGCCGTGACGGGAGTATCCGCCGTAGGTGTCAACGATTATCTTGCGTCCGGTAAGTCCGCTGTCGCCCATGGGACCGCCGATAACGAAACGTCCGGTCGGGTTGACGAGGATTCTCGTCTCGCTGTCGATGAGTGCGGGATCGACTGTGGGGATTATGACCTCACGGATAACGTCCTCACGTATCTGCTCGAGCGTTACCTTGTCGTCATGCTGAGACGAAACAACGATAGTATCGATGCGAACGGGGCGGTCGTCGTCGTATTCGACGGTAACCTGTGTCTTGCCGTCCGCGCGGAGATATGTAAGCGTTCCGTTCTTTCTGACCTCGGTCAGTCTCTTTGCAAGCTTGTGTGCGAGAGAGATCGGAAGCGGCATGAGCTCGGGCGTCTCATTGCAGGCGTATCCGAACATAAGTCCCTGGTCGCCCGCGCCCGTGTCGTAGCTGTCACTGTCGCTGCCGTCCTTCGCCTCGTAAGACTTGTCAACGCCGAGCGCGATGTCGGGCGACTGCTCGTGTATCGAGCTGAGGACAGCACAGGTGTTGCCGTCAAAGCCGTACTTCGCACGGTCGTAGCCTATATTGACAACGGTATCGCGCACTATCTTCTGATAATCGACACTTGCAGTGGTCGTGATCTCTCCCATAATTACAACAAGACCTGTGGTGCAGGTGGTCTCACAGGCGACGCGTGCCATGGGATCCTGCTTCAGTATCTCATCGAGTATGCGGTCAGATATCTGGTCACAAATTTTATCGGGATGTCCCTCAGTGACGGATTCGGATGTAAAAAGCTTCTTCATTGAATATATCCTCCGTTTCTAAAAACAAGAAAGACCTCATTCCGACAGAAATGAGGTCAGCTTTACTCATCTATCGGGAATTAGCACCTTGTCCTCGGGATAGGTTGCCGGGCGTCATCGAGCCAGTCTCTCAGCCTCTCTTGATAAGTGATATTAACTTTATATGTATATTGTATCACAAGTGCCGACAAAAATCAACAGCTTCGCGATATTATTTTTGCTTTAACGAAAATTTCGTCTCACGCGAAGGTAACTTCGCCGTGAAGATAAAAGAAGAAGAATATCAGCGCGACAACGGCAAGGGCAAGCGCAGACAGCGTGACCGCGAGAGTTCTTTTGTCTTTAAGCTGTGCGAGGACGCGAATGCTACCATCCATATGCGAGTTCAAAAAGCCGGCACCTCTGAGTGCTGTGACGAACGGCTTATATAGCAGAAAGACAACCGCCGAATTGAACACAGCTTTCGTGAGATTGAACGGGAGGAGGAGCGTAGGAATCATCGCAGCGACCACTTTGCGTTCGACGTTTGTGTAATACGGGGTGATAAGCAGATTTGCGCCCATCATGACGGCAACCGTCAACGCTGCGGCAGCAGCTACGGCGGAAACAGCCCCGGACATTGAGCGGCGTCGCGAATACAGGAAGCTTGCAGTGCAGACGAAGGTCGTGCTCGAAATAACGTTCATTATCAGACCGTAGACACCGGTTCCGCTGATCGTGGCGAATTCAATGAGCGCGACCGCAAAGGACATCGCAAGTCCCCACGAGGGACCGAATATCATTGACCCGACGGTCATTACGGCGTCCTTGAGGTCGAAGGTCAGAAACGACGCCTTAAAGTGAAAGAGAACACAGCAAACATACGCAAGTGCCGTAAAAACGCCGACAGCCGACATTGTCTTGATGCGGCTTGAGGAAAAGCTTGATTTAGTGCGTGACATAGCATTACTCCTGTAAAATGAAATTACGAGGAGAAACGAAAAAGCCGCCTCGGCAGAAATATACCGATGCGGGGATGCAAATTGGCTTTTTGGCTTCTCTCATCCGGACTTTGACCGTCGGTACGGGAATCACACCCGTTCAGTCCGCGCAGAAACGCGGAGTCGTGGACTGTACCACCGGTAAGGAATTTCACCTATCCCCGAAGAAAATCCCAACGGCAGCGAGCCGTAATGACTCGCTGCCGAAAGAATAAGCAATAATTACTCAGCGATCGCGGAAACGACACCGGAACCTACTGTTCTACCACCCTCACGGATAGCGAAACGGAGACCCTGCTCGATAGCGATAGGAGTGATGAGCTCAACGTTCATATCAACGTTGTCGCCGGGACGGCACATCTCAACGTCTGCGGGAAGAGAGATAGTACCTGTAACGTCAGTTGTTCTGAAGTAGAACTGCGGTCTGTAGCCGGAGAAGAAGGGCTTCTGACGTCCGCCCTCTTTCTCTGTAAGAACGTAAACCTGACCTGTGAACTTGGTGTGGGGGTGAATGGAACCGGGCTTGCAGAGAACCTGTCCACGCTCGATAGCCTTCTTGTCGATACCACGAAGGAGAAGACCTACGTTGTCACCAGCCTCAGCGGAGTCAAGGAGCTTACGGAACATCTCAACGCCTGTGATGGTTGTTGTCTTGTTCTCATCGGAAAGACCAACGATCTCAACAACGTCACCCATCTTAACAGTACCACGCTCAACTCTACCTGTAGCAACAGTACCACGACCTGTGATGGAGAATACGTCCTCGACAGGCATAAGGAATGCGAGGTCAGCCTTTCTCTCGGGAGTGGGGATGTAGGAGTCAACAGCTGCCATGAGCTCATGGATAGGAGCGTACTCAGCAGCAGAGGGATCTGTGTTTGTGCAGTCAAGAGCAACACGAGCAGAACCGCGGATGATCGGAATATCGTCGCCCGGGAAGTCGTACTCAGAAAGAAGATCACGGATCTCCATCTCAACGAGCTCGAGGAGCTCCTCGTCATCAACGAGGTCGCACTTGTTCATGAAAACAACGATTGCGGGAACGCCAACCTGACGAGCGAGAAGGATGTGCTCACGAGTCTGCTGCATCGGTCCGTCGGAAGCAGCAACAACGAGGATAGCACCGTCCATCTGAGCAGCACCGGTGATCATGTTCTTAACGTAGTCAGCGTGTCCGGGGCAGTCAACGTGTGCGTAGTGACGAGTCTCGGTCTCGT
>CAYNHY010000067.1:0-9884 GCA_964397225.1 uncultured Ruminococcus sp. | reverse complement strand
TTCTGAGATTTATCCTTAAACTGTGTCATACGCGACAGCTCACCGAACATGGTATAGCAGTCGAGTATCCAGCCGAGCTCCGCGTGTGCGGAAACGTGGCTTTGCACAAAGAGAGTATTCTTCGCAGGGTCAAGACCGCAGGCAATATACAGCGCCAGCGTCTCGTAGGTGCGGCGGCGAAGCTCTGCGGGATTCTGGCGTACGGTTATCGCATGCTCGTCGACCACGCAGTAGTAGCACTTATATTCCTCCGAAAACGCCGAGAAGTTTTTGATGGCGCCGAGATAATTTCCGAGTGTGAGCACGCCCGACGGCTGAACACCGGAGAAAACGACCTTCTTATCCTTAAACATCGGTAAACGACCTTTCAGTTAACGTAACTTGTCACAATATATTAAAATTATACTATAAAGGGCGCACTCTTGTCAAGGATTGCGCGGGAAAAGACTTAAATTCGTACTCATTTTTTGCCGAACGGCACCGCTTTTGCCCGGAATTTCGGAAAAGCTGCCGAGAGGCTTTTCTTTTTTCCTTTTTTGTGATACAATATGACCATAATGCAAAAAGGAGAATTCGACATGACTTTGGAAAAGCTTGAAGAAACATGCAAAAATTGCACCGCGTGCCCGCTTCACGAAACACGCACAAGCTGTGTCTTCGGCACAGGAAGCACGACAGCGTCACTGATGTTAGTCGGCGAGGCGCCGGGCGAGAAGGAGGATCTTTCGGGTGTTCCCTTTGTCGGTGCGGCGGGACGGCTGCTCGACAAGTATCTCGAGGCTGTCGGAATCGACAGAAGTGAGGTCTACATTGCGAATATACTGAAGTGTCGACCGCCGAAAAACCGTGACCCGCTGCCCTCCGAGCAGGAGCAGTGTATCGGTTATCTTCGCGAGCAGGTGCGGCTCATCCGCCCGAAGCTCATCGTCTGTCTCGGAAGGATTGCGGCAATGAAGCTAATCGCGCCGGACTTCAAGATATCGAAGCAGCACGGCATCTTTGTCGAAAAGGGCAGCTTCACAATGACTGCGGTATATCATCCCGCGGCACTTCTTCGCGACCCGCGAAGGAAGGAAGACATGCTCACCGATATGAAAAAAATCAGAGAGTATCTTGACAGAATGTAAGGCAAAACAAGGTCTGCCGAAAGCTTCGAAGCGTCGGCTGACCTTGTTTTCTCTTTACAGACGTGCGCCGAGCGAAAGGGCGCGGCACTCGTCAAGTATTATATCCCGCTCGCAGAACGGAAGCTTCTCGCCGCAGACGAGCTGATATCTCTCATGCCCCTTTCCGGCAAAGAGCACGATATCGCCTTCCATTGCCATCGAAACGGCACGTCTCACCGCACACTCGCGGTCGACTATGACCTCATAGGGCTTTGAGCTGTCGTAATATGACACTATCTCGTCGGTGATCTGCGACGGCTCCTCGTAATCCGGGTTGTCGCTCGTTATTATCGAGTAATCGGCATAGGCGGACGCCGCTTCGGCAAGCTCACGGCGTCGCAGCTGTGTGCGTCCGCCGACGGAGCCGAACACGCAGATGAGCCGCGCGGGCTTATATTCTCCGAGCACGCGAAGTGCGCTTGTAAGGCTGAGTCCGTTATGTGCGAAATCGATTATAAACGTCCGTCCGGACATTGCGGGAACGACCTCAAAGCGACCTGTCACCGCAGTGTGCTCAAGGATCTCGGCGCATTTTTCCACGCTGACACCGTAATACGAGCAGGCGGCAATGGCTGCAAGCCCGTTCGACGCGCTGAAAAGTCCGGGTGTCAGCATTTTGACTCTCGTGCTCTCGCCTCCGTTCTCGCATTCGAAGGAAATGCCAAGAGAGCGCTCGTCTTTGTAAATGCGGCAATCACGCGCCGTAAAGTCGGAAGGTGCTCCCGCGCTTGAGAATGTCACGCACGGTGCCCGGGAGCCGTCAAGCATAAAGCGGCTGCTTTCGTCATCGGCATTCACAACTGCAAGGCGAAGGCCGTATTCGGTGAAGAGACGGTGCTTTGCCTCGCGATATTCCTCGAACGACGCGTGCTCTCCCTCGCCGATGTGGTCGGGCGAAAGATTTGTGAATATGGCAACGTCAAAGCTGACGCCCTGCACTCTGTTGTGCTCGAGCGCCTGGGAGGAAACCTCGATGACGGCGTGAGTCACGCCCGCCTCCAGCATTGATGCGAAATAATGCTGAAGCTCACGGCTTTCGGGCGTCGTATTGACAGTCTCGATGTGTCTGCCGTTGATTATAACGCCGTTTGAGCCGACGTAGGCGCAGGGAATGCCCGACTGCTCGAGTATCGACTGTATGAGCAGTGCCGTCGTCGTCTTGCCCTTTGTTCCCGTAATGCCGATAATACGGAGCTTATCCGCGGGATAGCCGTAAAAGGCACAGGACAGCTCGGCAAGCGCACTTCGTGTGTCGTCGCAGCGTGCGACAAAGGCGTCGCTCGGCAGCGAAAGCTCTCTTTCGCAAAGGAAGGCACGGCAGCCTGCTCTGTACGCCGAGAGTGCGAAGTCATGTCCATCCGCGCGTGCTCCGGGAAGGCAAACGAACAGCTCGCCTCCACGTATTTTTCTTGAATCGTATTCGACAGCGTCGACCTCACCGCTTGCCTCTCCCGAGAGCACGGAGTATTCGACAGCTGATAAAAGTTCTCTAAGCTTCATATCACGCCTCACAGGTCAAAGTCATCGGTAAAGCCTACCGTTTCATGTCCGAACATGCGAATTGCGGCGGCGGCAAGCACCTCCAGCGAATCCACGTATTTCTTGTTATCCGGGAACTGCTGCTTCAGCACCGAGAGCTCGGTGCAGCCGAGTATCGCACATTCGCAGCCGTCCGCAAAAAGCCTCTCGGCAACCGAAAACAGCCTGTCGGGCGACGGAACGCAGCCCCCCTTGACATCGGAATATATAATATCGGTTATAATATCCTGGTCAGCCTCGCACGGAACGCGCCACTCGATACCCGCACGCTCAAGCTGTGCCTGGTATGAGCCGCTTTCGATGCTGCCGCGAGTCGCCAAAATGCACGCCCGCCTGTAGCCGCAGCGCGAGATATGAGCGACGGTCTCTGTAATTATACTCGGCACGGGCACGCCGACGCTGTGTCTCACCTGCTCTATGAAGTAATGTGCGGTATTGCACGGAATGACTATGGCGTCGGCGCCGTAGCTCTCGAGCCGCACGGCGTCCTCCACCATAAAGGGCACGGGGCTTTCCGTACTGTTGCCGAGAATGTATGCCGTGCGATCCGGCGTGCCGGCACGGCTTGAAAGTATGATATCAATATGCTCCTGATCACACGACGCCTTAGTGTGCCGCGTTATCATTTCATAAAAATATGCACTTGAAAGAGGACCGAGCCCACCGAGTATTCCGAGAAGCGGACGGCCTTTTTTTGTTTGCATACCGAATGCCTCCTTGCTCGGATATCAGTCTGCGCTCTTCGGGTAGTACAGCTTATATTTCTTCTTCTGACGGCGAAGCTGCTCTGCGGCGCAGACAAAGCGCAGCGGATTCCCGTTAAAGTCCGAGCGGTACCATACTGAGGAGCTGTCACGTCCCTCTCGGGCAAGCTCTTTTGCACGAGCGACGAGCTTTTTGTCCTCCGTGTATCTGTAAGCTACGCTTTTCGGCACGTGGTGCCAGAAGTGCTCAGTCTCACAGCAGACGAGAGAGTCGCCACCGTCCGTATAGCGCTCTGCTGCAAGCTCCGCGATATTGATTCCGGCGCTTGTAACGTAATAGTTGCTTCTTCCCTGTCTGAGATTTATCTCGAAAACGCGGAAGTCGTCGGTCGTTCCCTCGCGAAGCTTGATATCGAAGTTCGAAAAGCCAGTGTAGCCGAGCTCTTCAAGCATTGCGCGAAGCTTCTGTGCAAGTGGAAAGCACGAGACAGACTCCGTGACGATGGCTGCGTGGTTGCCGAGCCCCTTCGGCGTGTGCTCCTCGAGCATTGTGTGACCGAGACACATGGCACGCACCTTTCCTGTCGAATCGGAGAAGGCTGTAAACACGCGCATCTGAGAGTCGCCGCCGTCTATCATTTCCTGAAGAATTATCTTATTGTCATAGCCCGACGCGTAGATTTCCGAGAGAATCGCGGACGCCTCCTTTGGCGTGCGAGCGGTATAGACCTTCTTCATCCCGTCGAAGGAATGCTTCCAATATGTGACGCTGCACGACGGCTTAACGATTATCGGATACTTGAAGCCGAGCTTATCCTCGGCAAGCTCCTTCTCGCCGAGCACTCTGTCTGCTATCACGGTATCGGGATACGGAATGCCGTATTTGTCGCACAGCGCGTAGAACTCCGCCTTACGTGAGATGAGCGGCTGGAGCGCGGCGTCGGGATACGGAATTATGTACTCCGGTAGCCTGTCGCGGAGGCGTGCCGCAAGGGTTGCGTAGTCGTCCGTGCAGCCGAAGAGCACAAGACGCTCTCCGCGGTGCGCGTCGGCAAACTCGCGAAGGGTCTCGAGAGCCTTCTCATCGCTGTCGATATCGGGAATTGCCGTAAAGCGAACGATTTTCGAATACTTTGTTGCGGAGACGGCGTATCTGCCGAAGGCGTGAGAGATGACACCGTAGCGCTCATGGAACGCGCGTGCGACATTATAGCAGTTGAGATCCGCTCCGAGAAGAACGGGACATATCTTTTCATTCATATTATTATCCTCCGTATGCGGCATCATGCCGTGAAGAACTGCTCATGCCAGGTAAGGAAGGTATAGAGCGTCCAGATCTTCCGTCCGTTATTGGCATGTCCCGCCTTGTGCTCGTCAAGCAGCGCCGTAATCCTCGCCGTATCGAAATACTCCGCGGCGGTATCGGAATTGAATGCGGTCTTTACCTTTTCGTAATACTTATCCTCGCGAAGCCACTCGCGTATCGGCACGGGGAAGCCCTTCTTCGGGCGCTTTACCCACTCCTCGGGAAGTGTCTTGCTTGACGCTGCGCGAAGCACCGCCTTGGTGTCACGCCCATCAAGCTTATACTCTGCGGGGATTCGCTGCGCCTCGCGCATTACCTCGCGGTCGAGGTACGGCACGCGAAGCTCGAGCGAATGAGCCATGCTCATTTTATCGGCCTTCAGAAGAATATCGCCGGGGAGCCACAGATTGAGGTCGAGATACTGCTTCTTTTCGAGCTCCGACAGTCCGCGGCAGCGCTCGTATACAGGCGCTGTAACGTCGTGGATCGACGGCCCGTGACGGTATTTCTCGTTGAGCACCTCAAGCGCCTCCTTCTCGGGGAAGACAAATGCCTGACCGATAAAGTAATCCTCAGGTCTGCCGCTTCCCTTGATTATGAAGTCGTGACCCTTGAAGTACGGAAGGTGCGAGGCGACGCTCGCCGCGGCACGTCTGACAAACGCGGGAAGCTTTTTGTATTTTCTCATGAGTGGCGTCTCGTCGTACCACTCGTAGCCCGCGTATATCTCGTCGGCGCCCTCTCCCGAGAGCACAACGGTCACGTGCTCAGAGGCAAGGCGCGCAAGAAAATACAGCGGCACGCACGACGGGTTCGACTGCGGCTCGTCCATGTGGTACTGTATTTTCGGGAATGCGTCAAAGCATTCCTCGGCTGTGAGGTGACGCATGTAATTCTTGATTCCGAGAATTTCGGACAGCGCCTCTGCCTCGCTCGTCTCGTCGAACTTACGCGAGTCAAAGCCGACAGAGAAGGTCTCATTCGGCATGAGAGCCGCTGTAATATAGCTTGAATCCACGCCGCCGGAAAGGAACGCACCGAGCTTGACATCGCTGATACGGTGTGCGGCAACGGATTCGCGGACGCGCTCGTCTATTCTGCGCGCGCACTCCTCGAAGCTGTAGCCGTCCTTATTGTTAAAGTCAACATCCCAATAGCGGCGCCGACTTATGACGCCGTTCTTGAAGGTAAAGCTGTGCGCCGGAAGAAGCTTGTATGTATTCTTGAAGAAGGTCTCCTCCATCGACGAATACTGGAAAGTAAGATACGGGCGCAGCGCATCGGGGTTGACCTGCGGCTTGAAATCCGGGTGAGCGGTGAAGCTCTTGATCTCCGAGCCGAATATAATATTTCCCTTCTCCGTGAGCGTGTAGTAGAACGGCTTTATGCCGAAGTGGTCGCGCGCGCCGAATACTGTGTCCGTCTTCATATCGTGAATGACAAAGGCAAACATTCCGCGCAGGTGCTCCGGGAGGCTCTCGCCCCACTGCTCATAGCCGTGAACAACGGTCTCCGTGTCACAGCGTGTTTTGAACACGTGACCGAGCTCTGTCAGCTCCTCGCGGAGCTCCTTAAAATTGTAGATCTCGCCGTTGAAGACGCAGACGACGCTTTCGTCCTCGTTATACATCGGCTGCGCGCCGTCCGCGAGGTCTATGATGCTGAGTCGGCGGAAGCCGAGAGTTACGCTGTCGCGTCCGAGCTCGCGGCTCACATAATAGCCCTCCATATCGGGACCGCGATGTATTATTTTGTCAGCCATCGCACGGATGACCTCTTTTCTGTGTTCAAGCTCGCCTGTAAATCCGATAAAGCCGCACATATATCTATTCCTCTTTATAAAACATAATATTAAAAGTCCACTTATACTTATTATATCACAAAGCGCGGGATAAATAAATACAATTGACGTTTTTTTCGTCGGATGCAAAAGAAAACTCTCGCGCCGAGGCTCAACGGCTCTCTGAAATATTTCCCGGCACATTTCAAAATGCTTTTCTTTACCTGACGCATTGACTAAAGTTTCACGCGGTGCTATAATAAGAGTACATATTCAGCTCAGACTGAAATTTTTTTCGGAGGTAAGACTCATGGCAAACAGATTTGTTCTCAATGAAACCAGCTATCACGGCAAGGGCGCCGTAGCCGAGATAGCAAACGAAGTCACATCGCGCGGCTTTGAAAAGGTGCTCGTATGCTCCGACCCGGACCTTGTACGCTTCAAGGTTACCGACAAGGTAACAGCAGTTCTCGAGGCGGCAGGTATATCCTTCGAGCTCTTTGACGACATCAAGGCAAATCCGACTATCGAAAATGTTCAGGCAGGCGTTGCGGCATACAAGGCATGCGGCGCGGACTGCATCGTAGCCGTCGGCGGAGGCTCGTCGATCGACACAGCGAAGGCAGTCGCGATCATCGTTGCCAATCCCGAATTCGCCGATGTCCGCTCGCTTGAGGGCGTAGCTCCCACAAAGAACAAGTGCGTACCCATTATTGCCGTCCCGACGACAGCGGGAACCGCGGCCGAGGTCACAATAAACTATGTAATAACGGACGCCGAGAAGAACCGCAAGATGGTCTGTGTCGACGTTCACGACATTCCCGTGGTTGCCGTCGTTGACCCCGATATGATGGCGACAATGCCCCGCTCGCTCACGGCAGCGACCGGTATGGATGCGCTGACACATGCAATCGAGGGCTATATCACGCTCGGCGCGTGGGAGCTCAGCGACATGTTCCACCTCAAGGCTATTGAGCTTATTTCAAGGCATCTGCGCGGCGCTGTCGAGAACACCGACGAGGGACGTCTCGGCATGGCGCTCGGTCAGTACATTGCGGGAATGGGCTTCTCGAATGTCGGTCTCGGAATAGTTCACTCTATGGCACATCCTCTCGGCGCCGTATATGACACGCCCCACGGAGTCGCCAATGCCATAATCCTTCCGACCGTTATGGAGTATAATGCTCCCGCTACCGGTGAGAAGTACCGCGACATCGCATACGCGATGGGAGTTGCCGGCGCGTATGACATGACGCTCGACGAGGCACGTGCGGCAGCAATCAACGCAGTAAAGCAGCTTTCGGCAGATGTCGGAATTCCCGCAGACCTCAAAGACATCGTAAAGGCAGAGGATCTCGACTTTCTCTCCGAATCCGCATACAACGACGCTTGCCGTCCCGGAAACCCGAGAGACACCTCTGTCACCGAGATCCGCGAGCTTTATCTCTCACTGATGTAATTTGCGCCACAGCGTAAATTTTTCCGCGAAAAAGTGAATAATAAGGCTGTCCCCCGCGTCCCGTTCTTGACCGTCGCGGCGCGGGAACAGCCGTTTATTTTGGCTGTCTTGCGGCAGCGTGGCTTCTCGGCGCAGCCTGACGCTCCTTTCGAGCGAGCGCGAAAAACTTCTCTGCAAACACATTATTTTGTGTTTTGGGTATTGACAAGGCACAATATATATGCTATACTTACTGAGCAACGCGAAAGGAGGCGAGCGTCCAATGAACATTCAAGGCATGATGAAGCTGTCGCTTCTTGATTATCCGGGACGCACGGCGTGTACACTTTTTACGGGCGGCTGCAATCTTCGCTGTCCGTTTTGCCACAATGCCGTGCTTGTTCGAACACCTGCATCTGTTCCCGACATAACGGGTGAGGCGCTTGAATATCTTTCACGGCGACGGGGACTTCTTGACGGGGTCTGCGTAACGGGCGGCGAGCCGCTCATACAGCCCGGGCTCGACTCTCTGTTTGAGAAGCTGCACGGCATGGGCTACAGTGTGAAGCTTGACACGAACGGAAGCTTCCCGAGCCGTCTTGCCGACATTCTCTCACGCGGGCTTGTCGACTACGTTGCAATGGACATAAAAAGCGCACCCGAGAACTACGCCGCAGCGACAGGAACACAGCTTGATTTTGCTGTGTTCGCCGAAAGCATAGCTCTCATTCAGGGAAGCGGCATTCCGCACGAATTTCGCACGACCGCTGTTCGCGGCATCCACACGGCACACGATTTTGAAGAAATCGGTCGTCTGATCGGCGACGAGACGTACTTCATACAGGCGTTTGTGGATTCGGGAGACCTTCTCGGCGACAATTGCAGTGCATTTTCCGCAGAGGAGCTTCGAGAGCTTCTGCGTGCTGTGCTTCCCTTTACACCGCGTGCCGCCCTTCGCGGCTCGGACAGCTGAAAACGGAAAAATTATATTTTAAGGAGTCAAAGATGTTTCAAGTAACCAAAAGAGACGGAAAGGTCGCCGAGTTCGACATTTCCAAAATTTCCGCGGCGCTGAAAAAAGCATTCAACGCCTGCGGCAGACAGTATAATGACAACATTATCGATTTTCTCGCACTTAAGGTCACCTCTGATTTCGAGCCGAAGATCGAAGACGGCATGATAAATGTCGAGAAGATCCAGGACAGCGCCGAGAACGTGCTTTCTCAGGCGGGCTATGCCGACGTCGCAAAATCCTACATTCTTTACCGCAAGCAGCGCGAAAAGCTCCGCAATATGAATTCGACCTACCTTGACTATAAGGAGATTGTAGATCAGTACGTCAAGAACCTCGACTGGCGCGTTAAGGAGAACTCCACGGTCACCTATTCCGTCGGCGGACTCATTCTTTCGAACTCCGGAGCGATTACAGCCAATTACTGGCTCTCCGAAATATACGACGAGGAGATCGCACGCGCTCATCAGGAGGCTGACATTCACCTGCACGACCTTTCGATGCTTACCGGCTACTGCGCGGGCTGGTCGCTCAAGCAGCTTATCGAGGAGGGTCTCGGCGGTGTTAACGGCAAGATAACCTCCGCTCCCGCAAAGCACCTCGCACCTCTCTGCAACCAGATGGTAAACTTCCTCGGTATCATGCAGAACGAGTGGGCGGGCGCACAGGCCTTCTCCTCCTTCGACACCTACCTTGCTCCCTTTGTAAAGGCCGACAACCTCAGCTACGAATCCGTAAAGAAGTGCATTGAGTCCTTCATCTACGGCGTGAACACACCGAGCCGCTGGGGCACACAGGCTCCCTTCAGCAACATCACTCTCGACTGGACCGTTCCCGCAGACCTCGCCGACGAGTACGTTATCATCGGCGGCAAGCGTCAGGATTTCAAGTACGGTGACTGCAAGCGCGAGATGGATATGATCAACCGTGCCTTCATCG
>CAYNHY010000066.1:0-9907 GCA_964397225.1 uncultured Ruminococcus sp. | reverse complement strand
CGTGTACTTATCGCGGATGAAAATGCGGAAAGCAGGAAGAGCATGAGAGAGCTGCTTGTCGGGCGCGGCTGCCGGACGGTGCGCGAGGCGGAAAACGGGGAGGTTGCCGAGAGCCTTCTGCGTAGCGGGGACTACGATGTGGCGATCTGCGACGCGTGGCTCGGCGGCATCGACGGAATTACCCTCGCGCGTCGGCAAAACGAGCTGAGAGGTGAGCGAGCGCCCGCCTTTATCATACTGACGCAGGTGTCGTCGCAGAGCATATTCGTCGAGGCAAACCGTGCGGGGGCGCAGCTGTGCATGACAAAGCCGGTTGATTATTCGGCATTTGCAGAGCGCTTTGACACCGTTTGCAGGAATCGCGGCTATGCTGCCTCGCAAGGACGCGCGGGCGAGAACGGCTTTCCACCGAGCGATATCGAGTCTCAGGTGACAAAGATAATCCACCAGATAGGCGTTCCCGCGCATATTAAGGGCTACCAGTACCTCAGAAGCGCTATAATGATGACCGTCGCCGACGGAGGCGTGATAAATTCCGTAACGAAGGTACTGTATCCGTCTGTGGCAAAGGAATATTCAACGACGACCTCACGCGTCGAGCGCGCGATACGCCATGCTATTGAGGTCGCGTGGGACAGGGGCGACATCGACACGCTCAATTCGTATTTCGGCTACACGATACAGAATGACCGCGGCAAGCCGACAAACAGCGAATTTATAGCCATGATAGCGGACAATCTGCGCCTGAAGTATAAGATAAAGTGAAATATGTCGCCGCACATGCAGAGAGCGATTGACAAGAGAGCGATAATCTGCTACAATATATTATACATTATATGAAAGGCAGGATCGGTCATGGTACAGATCGAAATGAATGACGGCGGCATCATCAAGCTCGAGCTTGACAGCACCGCCGCTCCGATAACAGTCGAAAACTTCACAAAGCTCGCAAAGGCGGGCTTCTACAACGGCCTTATTTTCCACCGCGTTATAAAGGATTTTATGATCCAGGGTGGCGACCCCACAGGCTCCGGAATGGGAGGTGCGGACAGCTGCATTAAGGGAGAATTCTCCAAGAACGGCGTCAACAACCCCATCTCGCACACGCGCGGCGTTATCTCGATGGCACGCGCTAACGACCCCGACTCCGCGTCGTCGCAGTTCTTTATCGTACACAAGGATTCGAAGTACCTTGACGGCTCCTACGCCGCCTTCGGTCACGTTACCGAGGGAATGGAGGTCGTCGACCGCATCGCGTCTGTAAAGACCGACTTCCTCGACAGACCTCTCGAGGATCAGACGATAAAGAGCATTACCGTGCTTGACGACTGACAAACAAAGATCGGACAGCCCGTCTTTTGCCGCAAGGCAGGACAAGGCTGTCCGATTTTTTATTTTCTGTCAATTGCCGAGCTGATGAGTCGGTCGATGAGCTCGCTGTAGGAGATACCGGCGTGTATCATAAGCTTCGGATACATCGATATCGGCGTGAAGCCGGGTATCGTGTTTATCTCATTGAAGACAAACTCGCCCTCAGGGGTGCAGAAGAAGTCAACTCTCGAAAAGCCGCGGCAGTCGAGCGCGCGGAATATACGCTCCGCATACGCGCGAACCTCGTTTTGCTTTTTCTCCGAAAGACGCGCGGGAATGTAGTACGACGAAACGTCGCTGACGTATTTTGTTTCGTAGTCGTAAAAGTCGCTTGAGCCGATGTCTATCTCGGCAGGGCAGGACACGGTGTATTTTCCGTTCTCCTCAAGGACTGCGACCTCGATTTCGCAGCCGCTTATCATTTCCTCGACAAGCACCTTCGAGTCCTCGCGGAGGGCGGTCTTTAGAGCCCTTATAAGCTCATCGCGCGTGCGTGCCTTGCTGATGCCGACCGAAGAGCCGGCGCAGGCGGGCTTTACGAACATCGGGTAGCCGAGTGCTGCCTCGGCGCGTGTGACAAACGCCTCGCACTCGTCGCCTGCACGGAGTGTTACGCTGCTTGCCTGGCGGATGCCCGTCTCGCGAACAACGGCCTTTGTGAGTGCCTTATCCATGCAGAGTGCGCTCGAAGCGGGGCCGCAGCCGACGACCGGAATTCCCATGACGGAGAACATTCCCTGTATCTGTCCGTCCTCGCCGAATTTGCCGTGGAGCATCGGGAAGACCGCGTCCGGCTTGATATCCTCAAAGACGCCGTTCTTTTCCGCGCGGAGGAGTCCCGTGCCGTTGTCTGGCGAGAAGAATATCGGATAAATGCTTTCACTCTGCCAGCTGTCGCTTCTTATTGCCTCAAGCTCGCCCTCGAACAGAAACCATTTTCCGTCCTTTGTAATGCCGATTTTGTAAAGCTCGTATTTTTCGCTGTCAATGTTTGAAAGCATTGCGTATGAGGAGGACAGCGATACCTCATATTCGGAAGAAGCGCCTCCGAAGAGAACGGCGATTTTCTTTTTCATTACGGTGAAGTCCTTTCGTTTTGTATGCGTTATGTTCGGTTAATTCGGCAGGGTAAAGAGCGTTACGCGCTCGCGGCGCTCTATGTCGCGCAGAGTTCTCGGACAATAGCCCGCATGCGAGATTATGTCGCGGACTGCCGCGCCCTGAGAGGCGCCGTGCTCGAAGGCGAGCGTGCCGTTCGGCGCAAGGTACGGCGTGTATATTTCGGTAATGCCCCGGTAGAAGGTCAGCCCGTCGGCGCCGTCCGTCAGCGCACACGCAGGCTCCGCGTAAAGTTCGCGCTCGAGCAGGGCATGCTCCTTGAGCGTAATATACGGCGGATTTGACACTATCATGTCAAAGCGTTCGCCGTGAAAGTTCCTTTCGGCATCAGCAGCCGAAAGAGCGTCGGCTCTTACGAGGCGAACACGCGAGTCGGTAAGGCGTCTGAAATTTTCCTCTGCGACCGTGGCTGCGCCGTCCGACAGCTCAAGAGAGGTGACCGTAAGGTCAGGGCGATAATGCGCGACGGCTGCGGCAATGCAGCCGCTGCCCGTACAAAGATCGAGAAGTGCTCCTCCGCGCGGACATCCTTCAATAGCCGTCTCACAGAGCAGCTCGGTGTCGGCGCGCGGTATCAGGCAGTCCGGCGTTACCTTAAAGACAAGCCCCATAAAGTCCCACTCGCCGATTATGTACTGTAGCGGCTCGCGGCGCTCACGTCGGCAAAGCGCTGCTTCAAGTGCGTCGGCATTCGGCAGCGGAAGCGTTCGGCGGGCTAAAAGCTGTGCGGCACCGATGCATGTGAAGTGCTCAGCGAGAACGCGCGCCTCGTAGGCGGCGTCGGGGATATCGGCTGCCTCGAGCCGCTTTATTATTTCGTCAAGCGTCATTTTCGTCGCTCTTTGAGTCGTCTGCCGCCTTTTCATCATCCTTTTCGACAGCGATCATTTCCTCGTCAACGTTCACGTCTGCCTCCGGAAACTCCTCGGGCAGCGCGCCCTTGAGTGCGGTTATCGCGATCTCCAGCTGTGAGGCGTCGGGCTCGCGGGTCGTGATGTGCTGCATCCAGAGTCCGGGTGCTGAGAGAAGGCGCGTGAGCGCATTGTCGTGCTTTCCGGCGAAGATAATATACTCAAAGCCGATTCCGACGGACAGCGGGAGCAGCAGAAGCTTGAGAGCGCTTCTGATGAGCGAGCCGCGACCGGGAATGAACATCGAAATAACGATGGAGATAGTGAGCATTACGATAATGAAGCTCGTTCCGCAGCGGGGGTGGAAGCGTGTGCAGGTCGCGGCATTCTCGGGCGTCAGCTCAAGACCGCGCTCGTAGCAGGCAACGGACTTGTGCTCCGCGCCGTGATATTCGAAGGTACGGCGGATATCGGGCATGAGAGCGACCAGCGCAATATACGCGACAAATATTCCGATCTTCAGCACTCCCTCGACGACGGAACGGAAGACGACGTTTTTGATACCGGTAAGATAAGACAGTCCCTCGGACGCCTTTGTCGGCAGAAAGATAAAGAGCACGACACTGAGCAACACGGCGAGCACAGAGGCTACAGCCATAACAGCCGACATCAGTCGGTCGCCGAGCTTGTCGGTGAGCCATTTTTCAAACTTGCTTTCCGGCTCAATGTCATCGATGCCGAGCATTTCCGCCGAGGAGGAGAGCGTGCTCATGCTCAGGCACATCATCTCAACGAAATTCACAACGCCGCGAATGAGCGGAAGGTTGAAGAATTTGTGCTTCTTTCTGAGAGAGACGAATTTTGTTTTCTTTGTAACGACGCTTCCGTCGTCGCATCTGACGGCAAGGCAGGTGTCGTCGCCCGACTTCATCATAACGCCCTCAAGCACGGCCTGACCGCCGACCTTTCCGAGGCGCTTGCTGTCTGTATTTTCCTTTTTCATATGGCTTTATTTCCTTTCGGGTTAATGAGCATAAGATAACATTATATAGTATACTACATTTTTGCCTTCATTTCAATAATAAACATGCCGAGAGCTGAAATTTTACTTTTTGCAGATATATCCGCCGCTTCCGAGAATTCACAAATAAAAATATTTATGCTCATTGATATTGCACGGAAATTTTGATATAATAACATACGGAGGATGTTCATGCCCGCTTGCGGGCTGAAAGGAGCTTTTTGTGAATGCAAACAAGCTGATATCGTGTGCTGAAACGGCAGTCGGACACCTGAAGAAAGCCGACCTCCCCGTAATGCGGAAAACTCTTCAGATGACCGACACGCTCTACCGTAAGAGCAGACCCTCTGAGAGCATATTCGAAAGTCGCGTGTCGTGCGATTTCGACATGTGCCTTTGGACGCTTGCGGCGGTCTCGGCGGCGCTTCTTGCCGTGCTGCTCCTATATAAGAGCGCAAGGCATATCTCGCGCTCGCTTTGCCGTATTTGTCACTCACACGGAAAAAGGTAATGTCTCCACTCGGCGGTGCTTGCCGCCGACTACATAAATAAAGCTGAAAAAGGAGCCGCAATGAACAAAAGGCATGACGGGCTGTGGCGTTACATAGTGATCGGCGCGTTTTTTATCGCGGTGTGCATCGTGTACGCGGGGCTCTTTATAAATTTGCAGGTAACCGGACAGGATTATTACAGCACTGCAAGCACGGCGCAGTACAGAGTGCGAAGCGTGAAGCTTCGTGCGCAGCGCGGTGAGATATACGACAGAAACGGCAAGCTGCTTGTCGGCAATGTGTATTATAACGACATCAGGCTCGACTACGGCTCGATGCCGCGCACGAATTCCGAGAGGAACAATGTTATTCTCACGCTCGCGGCGTATCTCGAGCAGACCGGCGAGAGCGAGAAGCTTGAAAAATACAGATATACTCCGTTTGAGCTGACGCTGACAGACGGGGGCATGAGCTTTGAATACTGCGATTCGTTTTTCGAGACGACGCGGCGCTCAAAGTATGAAAAGCTGGCGTCGGAGCTGAATATTCCCGGGGACGCGGATGCCGACAGCGCTGCTGCGGTTTTTATGAAGCGCTACGGGATATGCGACAGCGACGGAACGCTTACGGTTTCTCCGCAGAGTGCCGTGATGCTGTTTTACTACAGAATGGATCTCGAGCTGTGCGACTTCTCCGCGGAGGCGCCCTACAGCTTTGCTTCGGATGTGTCGCTTGAATACATAGCGAAGATAAGCGAGGCGGCGCTGCGCGGGTACACAGTGTACTGCCGTGCCTCGCGAAGCTATAATTATCCGGGCTATGCCTCTCATCTGCTCGGAAGGATCCAGAAGATACCCTCCTCGGAGGCGGAATATTATACCTCGCTCGGCTATCCGCTCGACGCATATGTCGGCACCTCGGGCGCCGAGTACGCGTTTGAGGAATATCTGCACGGAAGCGACGGCGAGCTGCTTATCACAGAGGACGCCTACGGCAATATCATCTCGACCGAGGTGAAAAGCGAGCCTGTCGCGGGACTTGACGTTTATTTGACTGTCGATATCGGAATGCAGATGGCGGCTGAGGATTCGCTGGCGGAGAATGTTGCTTTCGTTCGCGCAGAGGCGGCGAAAAATCCCGGAGAGCACGACGGCGAGGACGCCGAGGCGGGCGCGCTGACTGCGGTCGACCCGAAGACGGGCGAGGTTCTTGTGCTCGCGTCCTATCCGACCTACGACCTGTCAACGTATATTAGAGACCTCGAGTATCTGAATGCGGACGAGAGCGCGCCGCTTCTCAACCGTGCCCTGAACGGAACGTATCAGCCCGGTTCTACCTTCAAGCCCGGAGTTGCCGTCGCCGCACTCGATGCGGAGATAATCACGCCCTACACTACCATCGAGACGAAGGGTAAATACGAGTATTACTCAGGCTATCAGCCGCGCTGCTGGATATACCTCATGTACAACATGACGCACGGCAATATAGACGTTACCGAGGCGCTTCAGGAGTCCTGTAACTACTTCTTTTACGACATAGGGCGACAGCTCACGATAGAAAGCCTCAATAAGTATATGAGCTCCTTCGGACTCGGACAGCCGACGGGAATCGAGCTTCCAGAGAAGACGGGAGTGCTCGCGGGTCCCGAATACAGAGACGAAAACGGTCTTGAGCCGTGGGCACCGGGAGACACGCTTCAGGCTGCGATCGGACAGTCGGACAACCTGTTTTCTCCCCTCCAGATATCGATGTATATAACCACTCTTGTCAACAACGGTACGCGTTATTCCGCGCACCTTCTCCTGAAGGCGTGTGATTACAAAACGGGAGAGACGGTGCATGAGGGAGAAAGAAGTGTGATAAGCACGGTCGACGTTTCGTCAGAGGCGTGCGAGGTCGTGCGTAATGCCATGCGCGACGTTATCGAGAACGGATCGGCTTCCAAGCTGTTTGACGACTATCCGATAACCATTGGAGGCAAGACCGGTACGGCGCAGGTGTCGTCGCTGAAAAGCGATAACGCGATATTCACGGCATTTGCTCCGTTTGAGGATACCGAGTATGTCGTGACCTGCGTTATCGAGCAGGGAAATACCGGAGCCAATGCCGGCGTGTCGGTCAAGGGAGTGCTTGACTATTGCTTCGGCCTCGGTGACTATGCCGAGGAGGACGAAGACGAAAACGAAGACGTCGTGGCTGACGGTGAGCCGGACGGCGGAGGTGAAGCCGATGAATAATGAAACGGAAAGGGCAGGGCTTGTCGCAAACGCGCTTGCCGAGCTTTACCCGGAGGCGATATGCTCGCTCGAATACGGCGGCGACGCGTGGCGGCTGATAGTTGCCGCGAGACTGTCGGCGCAGTGTACCGACGAGCGGGTCAATACCGTGACGCCGAGCCTCTTTGCCCGCTTTCCGAATGCAGAGAGCATGGCTGCGGCACCGGTAGAGGAGCTTGAAGAGCTCATCCGCCCGTGCGGGCTTCACAGAACGAAGGCGAAAAGCATTAAGGCTATGTCGTCGCTCATATGCACGCGACACGACGGACGGGTGCCCGACACGCTCGAGGAGCTTATCGAGCTTCCTGGAGTCGGGAGGAAAATCGCGAATCTCGTGCTTGGCGATGTTTACGGCGTCGGCGGTATCGTGGCGGATACGCACTGCATACGCATATGCGGTCGCCTCGGTTTTTACGACAGCCGAAAAAAGGATCCGCTGCTTACCGAGCGGACGATGAAAAAGCTAATTGTGCGCGATGAGCAAAGCGATTTCTGCCACAGGCTCGTGCTGTTCGGGCGCGAGTACTGCACGGCGAGAGCTCCGAGGTGCGGCGACTGCCCGCTGTCATCGCTGTGCGCCGAATTTGATAAAAAATCAATTGAAAAGGAAGTATAAAAATGAAGGACGGATTTATAAGGCTCGGCGCGGCATCTCCCCGCGTCAGCGTCGGTTCTGCCGAAAAAAATGCGGATGAGATAATATGTGCCGTTCACAGCGCCGCCTCAAACGGTGTTCGTGTGCTCGCTTTTCCCGAGCTTTCGCTGACGGGCGTGACCTGCGGAGCGCTGTTTTACACGGAAACGCTCCTGCAAGACGCAAAGCGCGCGCTGCTGCGCGTGACACGCGAATGCGCCGATTGCGACGTGCTGTTCTTTGTCGGACTGCCGTATGTGTTCGGAGGCGCGCTGCTCGACTGCGTTGCAGCTGTAAAGAGCGGACGCGTGCTTGCGCTTATCCCGCGAACACTTAAGAGCTGCGAAAGCTTTGAGCCCGGCGTGTTCACTACGGAAAGCGTGCCGAGCGGTGAATGCATTCTCGACGGCTGCCGAGTGCCGGTAACACCTGATGCTCTTTTCTCCTGCGAGGGCTGTGATACGCTTACGGTTGCATGCGCAGCGGGAGGTGTGCTTTCGGGCTCTGAGGATATTGTCGGAAGACTTGCGTCGGCAGGCGCGACCGTCATCGTTTCCGCAGGCGGAGACGCGGAGCTTATCGGTCGTGAGGAATACCGCCGCACACTGGCTGCGGCAGCCTCAGGACGCCATAGCTGTGCACTGCTTTACGCAGGTGCCGGAGAGGGCGAGTCGACGACGGACTTCATTTTCTCGGGACATTGCATAATTGCCGAAAACGGCAGCGTTCGCGCACAGCGCGAGCCTTTTACGGTGCAGGAGCTTTGCAGCTGCGTGGCTGACACCGAGCACCTTGCCTTCGACAGGCGGAAGAAGAAGCGCGCTGCCGCGTCTGACGGCTTTACGGTCATACCGTTTTGCTTCGAATGCACAGAGGACACCTGCCTTGACGGCGAGATAGATCCCGCTCCTTTTATCCCGAAGGGAGAGACGGCAGAGCAGACGACCTGCGCGAGAATTATCGAGATGCAGTCGCGCGCACTTGCACGCCGTCTTGAAGCGGCACACGCAAGGTGCGCCGTTGTCGGAATTTCCGGAGGTCTTGATTCGTGCCTTGCGCTCCTTGTCTCCGTGCGTGCCATGGAATATCTGTCGCGTCCGATGAGCGAGGTGTTGACCGTTACGATGCCGTGCTTCGGCACAACGGCAAGGACCCGCGGCAATGCCGAAAGGCTTTGCGAGATACTCGGCTGCTCCTTTAGGACGGTGGACATCGCCGAAGCCGTGAAGCTGCACTTCCGCGATATCGGTCACGATGACAGCGCGCATAATGTCGTCTACGAGAACGCACAGGCTCGCGAGCGTACACAGATAATTATGGATATAGCGAACGCCGAGGACGGTATAGTTGTCGGTACGGGTGACCTGTCCGAGCTTGCTCTCGGCTGGGCAACCTATAACGGCGACCACATGTCAAATTACGGTGTGAACGCAGGAATTCCGAAGACGCTCATCAGACGCGTTGTCGCATATTGCGCGAGTGACGCCGAGTCGCGAGGAAACTCTGAGCTCGCACATGTGCTGCGCGATATTCTGGCAACGCCCGTCAGCCCCGAGCTGCTTCCGCCGAAGGAGGGCGAGATCGCGCAGAAGACAGAGGACCTTGTGGGTCCCTATGAGCTGCACGACTTCTTCCTCTACCGCTTCGTGCGATACGGCGAGAGCGCCGAGAAGCTTTACAGAACGGCGAAGGCGGCGTTTGCGGGCGTGTACTCCGATGAGGTCATTGCAGGCTGGCTCCGAGTATTTATGCGTCGCTTCTTTACTCAGCAGTTTAAGAGAAGCGCGCTGCCCGACGGCGTGAAGATAGGCTCCGTCGGTCTCTCACCGAGAGGCGACTTCAATATGCCGAGCGACGCTGCACCGTGGAATATCGAGCTTTGACGGGCAAAAGCACTTGCTGGCGCGCGTCCACGCCGCCCGACGCCTTGTGCGACAGCCGAATTTCGCCCGAAAAGCCGAAATATTATAAAAAAACAGAAAATTTTCAAAGATTGTATAGATATTTGATGCGAGATATGATATAATTACTGTTGCGAAGTGCACTATGTATATTTGCGCGCTTTTGCAAACCCACAGTCAAAAAAATTATTTTTTATATTTTGGAGGACTACAACCAATGTCAAAGAAGTATGTATACCTCTT
>CAYNHY010000065.1:0-9935 GCA_964397225.1 uncultured Ruminococcus sp. | reverse complement strand
ACTCAAAAGCCTTTCGCGTGCCGCCTCAAGCATGCACGACGCCTCATAGCCCGTGCTGTGAACGCTCGAGGCGTTTCCGTATACGCGCTTCAGCGCATAGGCGTAGGCGGCGAGCGCTTCGTCGGACAGCGCTGTTGTTGCGGCGTTGTCAGCATAAACTCTCACGGAAAACCTCCCTCGCGTGGCTGTAGGAGCCGTTTATAATGTCCTCGAGGGTAACACTTTTCAAATAGGTGTCTATGACCTCTTGAAGGCTGACCCAAAGCGGGTAGCCGGCGCAGTGCTCCTCACGCCCGCAGAGGATCCCGTCGTGGTCAAGACACGCGACAGCGGACACGGAGTCCTCGACCGCGTCGAAAACCGAAAATACGGATATGTCGCGCGCCCGACGTGCGAGCCTATAGCCGCCGAGCCGTCCGCGACGGCTATCTACGATCCCCGCACGAAAAAGCCCCGACATAATGCTTTCAAGATATTTTACCGATATGCTTTGAGAGTGCGCGATGTCACGAAGTGAGGCATAGCCGTCGCCGTATGCCGTGGAAAGCTCGCAGAGAACTCTAAGGGCATATCTGCCCTTTGTCGATATCATCATGTTAAAAAACCGCCGTTTGTATACTAATGTATATTATAATACCATAGCTTCGGCTCAATTACAAGTGCAAATGCTGCTGTTTTACTGTTTTTCTTTCGATGGACCCGGCAAAAGCATGATTTACTGACCGAATTTTGATTGACTTGTTGAGCTATCCGTGATATAATTATGCTTGAGTTACGAATTTTTTCAGTGTGAACGGAGATCGTTATGCTAAAGCTTCTGAAATACATGAAGGGATACATCAAGGAGACGATCCTTGCGCCGGCGTTTAAGCTGCTCGAGGCGTCTTTTGAGCTTTTTGTGCCACTCGTTGTCGCGCAGATCGTCGACCGCGGACTTGAATCGGGTGACACCGGCTTTATACTGTCAAGGTGCCTGCTTCTCGTGCTTCTCAGCTTTATCGGCTTTGCCGCGGCTGTTACGGCACAGTATTTTTCCGCGAGGGCTGCCGTGGGCTTTGCGTCCCGCGTGAGAAGTGCCATGTTTTCGACGGTTAATTCAATGTCGTACAGCGAGCTCGACCGCATCGGAACCTCGACGCTTATTACGCGAATGACCTCCGATATCAATCAGCTTCAGTCGGGCGTCAATCTTACGCTGCGCCTGTTTTTGCGCTCGCCCTTCATTGTGTTCGGAGCCATGGCAATGGCATTTGCAATCGACCCGAGCGCGGCTGTCAATTTTGTGATAATGATAGCGGCGCTGTGTGTTGTTGTGTTCGGTATTATGCTTGTTACGATACCGATGCATAAGAATGTCCAGTCGCGCCTTGACGATGTTACGCTAAAAACACGCGAGAGCCTTGCGGGAGTACGGATCCTTCGCGGCTTCTCGCTTGAACAAAAGCAGTCGAGCGCGTTCGGCGAGTCAAGCACAGCGCTTGAGGCTGCACAGCGGACGGTCGGAAGAATATCCGCTCTTATGAACCCGCTTACGTATGCCATAGTCAACATTTGCGTCATTGCGCTTATCCATACAGGCTCTCTGAGAGTAAATTCCGGAGCTCTCACGCAGGGGCAGCTTGTTGCACTCTACAATTACATGACACAGATACTCGTCGAGCTTGTGAAGCTTGCGAATCTTATAATAACGCTGACGAAGGCTGCGGCTTCCGGTCAGCGCGTGTCCGCGGTGCTTGACTCGTTTGAGGGCGAGCGAGAGGGGGGCGAGACTTCCGTCGGCGCACCCGGCACCCCGAAGGTCGAATTTCGAAATGTTTCCTTTAAGTACCCCGGTGCTGCTGAGGCGTCGCTTAAAAATATCACCTTCTCCGTGAATGAGGGCGAGACCGTCGGCATAATCGGCGGCACGGGAAGCGGAAAGACTACGCTTATCAACCTTATTCCCGCGTTCTTCGAGCCCACGGAGGGCGATGTGCTTGTCGACGGCGTAAGCGTAAAAAAGGCAAGGCTTTCCGCGCTTCGTCGCAAGATCGGAATAGTTCCGCAGAAGTCGGTCATGTTCCGCGGAAGCATCCGCGAGAATCTTGCGCGGCGACGCAAGGATGCCGATGACGCGGAGCTCATGCGCGCTGCGCAGAGCGCACAGGCGGCAGATGTTATCGCGTCAAAGAGCGGCGGTCTGTCCTCGCACATCGAGCAAAACGGAAGAAATCTGTCCGGCGGTCAGCGCCAGCGACTCGCAATTGCCCGTGCGCTCGTGGGCGAGCCCGAGATACTTATACTCGACGACAGCTCGTCGGCGCTTGACTATGCGACCGATGCCGCGCTTCGCGAGTCACTCGGCAGTCTCTCCTATCCGCACTGCACCTTTATCGTCTCACAGAGAACATCCTCGGTAATGCACGCAGACAAGATAATCGTGCTTGAGGACGGCTTGCCCGTGGGTATCGGAACACACAGCGAGCTTTACGAGGGCTGCGAGACCTACAGAGAAATACATGAGCTTCAGTTTGGCAAGAAGGGAGGCGCCTCCAATGAAGAAAAGTGATAACAAAAGAGGCACCTTTGCCCGCGTGCTCAGATATCTGAAGCATCATTCGCTGCTGCTTGCGGCGTCGCTTGCGCTTTCGTTTATTTCGGTCGTGCTGACAATCTACCTGCCGGTTCTCGTCGGAGACGCGGTCGACCTTATTGTCGGCAGGGATAATGTCGACTTTGCGGGAATTGCGGCGATTTTTGCCAAGATGGCGGTCATGATAGCCGTCACGGCGCTTTGCCAGTGGCTTATCGGCGTTCTCAATAACAAGGTTACCTTTGCCGTTGTGAAGAAGCTTCGCGTCGACGCGTTCGAGAAGCTTCGCCGACTTCCTGTGTCCTACATCGACTCACACGGTCACGGAGCTGTTGTCAGCCGTATCATATCGGATGTCGATATTTTCTCTGACGGACTGCTTATGGGACTGACCCAGCTTTTCACGGGCATCCTCACGATTATTACGACGCTCGTGTTTATGCTTTTCCTTAACTTCAGGATAGCGCTGCTCGTTGTCATTCTTACGCCGCTGTCGATGGTCGTGTCGAAATTCATCGCCTCGCGCACCTTCAGCCTTTTCAAGGAATCGGCACAGGCTCGTGAGGAGCAGACCGTCCTTGTCGAGGAGGCTGTAGCGAATGTTAAGACCGTTAAGGCGTTCTCAATGGAGAAGGACATGACCGAACGCTTCGAGGTAACGAACGACCGCTTTGAGAAAATATCGAGCAAGGCGCTGTTTTATTCCTCGCTGGTCAATCCCTCGACACGCTTTGTAAACGGTATAATCTATGCTGTTGTCGCCTTCGCCGGAGCTCTCAGCGGCATCAGCGCGGGCGGTCTTACGTGCTTTCTCGGATATGCCAATCAGTACACGAAGCCGTTTAACGAGATATCCGGAGTTATAACCGAATTCCAGAATGCGATAGCGTGCGCGGCGCGTATCTTCGAGCTGCTTGATGAGCGCGAGGAGGATGAGAGCGTAGCTGTCGAGTTGCTGCCCGATACCGTGAGGGGCGATGTTTCCTTTGACAACATTTCCTTCTCCTACGATAAGACGAAAAAGCTTATCGAGGGCTTCAATGTGAAGATCAAGGCAGGGCAGAAGGTCGCGATAGTCGGACCTACGGGCTGCGGTAAGACCACGCTCATTAATCTTCTCATGCGCTTTTACGACGCGGACAGCGGCGCTATATTCCTTGACGGGGTGAATATCTACAATGTGCCGAGAAGCGAGCTTCGCCGAAGCTACGGCATGGTGCTTCAGGAAACGTGGATGAAGACCGGCAGCGTTGCCGAGAATATCGCTCTCGGAAAGGCTGACGCCACGCGCGACGAGATAATCGAAGCCGCACGCGCGGTTCGGGCGCATTCGTTTATCAAGAGACTTCCGGAGGGCTACGACACCGTTATCGGCGAGGATGCCTCGAGCCTGTCGCAGGGACAGCGTCAGCTTATATCGATCGCAAGAGTTATGCTGTGCAGACCCGAGCTGCTGATCCTCGACGAGGCGACCTCCTCTATTGATACCCGGACCGAGGCTAAGATACAGGAGGCATTCGACAAGCTGACGCAGGGCAGGACCTCGTTCATCGTCGCACACCGACTTGCTACCATCAAAAATGCCGATGTGATACTCGTTATGAAGGACGGAAATGTTATAGAGACCGGCACACACGACGAGCTGCTTCATCGTGGCGGCTTCTACAGGTCGCTTTATGACAGTCAGTTCCCGCGCGATATGACGGCGGAAAAATGACAACCGAGCGCAAAAAAACGCAAATTTGCTATTGCGTCGCTCTGCATTTCGTGATAAAATATTATGTGTTTACTGTTTAGGAGTGCCGAATGGACAAAATATTTCCGACCCTTATCGGTAATGCTACGCTGAAGCGAAACGTGGGCGCAGACATTCGCGCACACAGAAATTCGCATGCGTATATTATTGAGGGAAAGCACGGCAGCGGCAAGCATACCGCGGCGCACCTTATTGCCTCTGCGCTGTCGTGTGAGCATCGCGACGACGCGTCCTTCCCCTTGCCGTGCGGCGAGTGCTCCAATTGCAACAAGATAAAAAAAGGAATATCCCCCGATGTCGTTACGGTCGGCACGGGTGGGAAGGCTTCTATCGGGGTCGACGAGATACGACTGCTTCGTGAGGGGCTGTATGTCTCGCCGAACGATTCCGACACGCGCACATACATTATCGAGGAAGCCGAAAGGCTGACGGCTCAGGCGCAAAACGCGCTGCTTCGCACAATAGAGGAGCCGCCGTCGTTTGCGGTATTTCTTCTGCTGACGGAGGATTCGTCGCGAATACTCGAGACCGTGAAGAGCCGCGCGCAACGCATTCGCACCGAGAGCTTTTCACCGTCGCGCGTCGGAGAATATTTGAACACCGTCCCGACCCTTCGCCAAAGAAGTGAAAAGGATAAGCTCGCCGCGGCATCACTCAGCGGAGGCTCGCTCGGGCGGGCGTGTGAGCTTCTGTCGGGCGACGGGACACAGCTGAATGCAATGCGCTCCGACGCCGCGCGACTGATAACGGCACTTGCCGATGCACAGAGAGCTCCGCTTCTGCGTATGCTTCCCGAAATCACAAAAAAGGGCGCAGAGCCGAAGCGCCTGCTCGCACTTGCCGACAATGCGCTTCGCGATCTTTGCTGCCTTAAAAGCGGCTGCGAAATCAGCGACGGCATGCTTGAATTCTTTGTAACTGCCGACGAGGCTGAAGCGCTGCTTACGAAATATCCGTACAAAAAGCTTATTTTTATTCATGACCGGATCTGTGAGGCGCTTGCCATGCTTGATGCGAATGCCTCCGTGAAAACGGTGTTTACAAGTCTCATCATCGAGTGCCACAGTCACCGCCGTTGATGACGAAAGGAGAACTTATGAACGAAAACGAAAATAAATTGCCTCAGGAAAACGCTCATGAGAGCGAGAACACCGAAATTATAGGCGTCAGATTTCGCGACGCCGGAAAAATATATTACTTTGCCCCCGGCTTCATAAAGGTGAAGAGCGGCAGCTGCGTTATCGTCGAGACCGCTCGCGGGCTTGAGTACGGCTTTGTCGCTGAGGAAAATCACACAGTTCCGACAAACAGCATCGTTCAGCCACTGCGCCGCGTTATCCGTGTCGCTAGCCGCAAGGATACCGAGCAGTACGAGCGCAACCGCGAGCTTGAGGCGTCCGCGATGGAGATATGCCGTCGGAAGATAGCCGAGCACAAGCTCGAGATGAAGCTTATTGAGGCTGAGTACACCTTCGACAATACGAAGCTTATGTTTTACTTCACCGCGGAGTCGCGTGTCGATTTTCGCGAGCTTGTCAAGGATCTGGCGTCCGTATTCAAGACCCGTATCGAGCTTCGTCAGATCGGTATCCGCGACGAGGCAAAGATGCTCGGCGGTATCGGAATATGCGGCAGACCCTTCTGCTGCTCGTCGTTCCTCTCCGACTTTGTTCAGGTATCCATCAAGATGGCAAAGGAGCAGAATCTCTCGCTTAATTCGAACAAGATATCGGGCAGCTGCGGCAGACTTATGTGCTGCCTGCGCTACGAGCACGAGACCTACGAGAGCGAAATTGCTCGCACACCACGCGTCGGCAGCCGCGTTTCTACAAAGGACGGTGTCGGCGTAGTGACCGATGCCAACGTTCTCACCGGTGTTCTTAAGGTGAAATTCAGCGATGAGAAGGGCGATAGCTTCAAAACCTACGACCGAGAGAGCGTTAAAGTGCTCGGAAAGAAAGATTGATTCACGAATTTCCGAAAACATCTTTATTTTTCGGCAACTTTGTGATACAATATAATAAAATACTTAGGAGGTAGAAAAAATGGCTTACAAGATTTCCGATGCTTGCATCGCTTGCGGTGCTTGCGCTTCCGAATGTCCTGTTGAGTGCATCGTTGAGCAGGACGGCAAGTACGTTATCAATGCCGACGAGTGCCTCGAGTGCGGCGCTTGTGCAGGCGTATGTCCTGTTGATGCTCCCGCAGCAGAGTAATCAATACTACTATAAAGATAAGGGCGGAGGTAACTTCGCCTTTGTCTTTACCAAGTCGCCGCCTCGGACGACTCGGTAAGGGCAAAGGCATTTGCTTTATGAGTAATACAGAACAAAACGGTATCTATGACAGCGAGCTCGAACGGCTCGACGAGATCAACGAAAGCTTGCGTCTTATACAAAAACGGCGAGGCTTGACCTTTGGTACGGATGCGTACCTCCTCGGCGCATTTACAAAGCCGTGTGTGCGTGGACGTGCGCTCGATATGGGCTGCGGTACGGGAGTTATCTCGCTGCTTTGCGCCTCGCGCGAGCGCTTTTCAAGCATAATCGCACTCGAGCTTCAAAGCGAATATGCTCGCCTTGCCGAGCGAAACGTGACTCTTAACGGACTCGAGGATAAAATTTCCGTGCTGTGCCGCGACGTGCGTGAGCTGACGCAGGCGGATACCGGCGGACAGCTTGACGCCGTGTTCACAAATCCGCCGTACATGAAGGCGAACAGCGGGCGGGAAAACGAGCACGACGAGAAGAATATTGCGCGCCGTGAGCTGAACGGCACGGTCGAGGATTTTTGCCGTGCTGCGGGACGCGTGCTGAAAAGCGGCGGCGCCTTTTATGCTGTACACAGACCGGAGAGACTTTGTGACCTGATATGCGCAATGCGGGAGGCAAGGCTTGAGCCGAAGCAGCTTGTATATGTGTGCCCCGACAGCGTGTCGCGTCCGTCTCTGATACTTGTCGAAGGCAGAAAGGACGGCAGCCCTTCAATGTCGCTGACGCGCCCGCTGCTTATATATAAGGACGGCACGCGCGAGTATACCGACGACATGAATGCTGTGTACGACAGCTTTTCTCTTGAGCACATAACAGCGCTGTAAAGGAGTCATAATGAGCTTGCGAAATTCAGATGAAAAGAATAAGGTCGAGGGCGGCACGCTTTACCTTGTTGCCACGCCCGTCGGCAACCTCTCCGACCTTTCGCCTCGTGCTGTCAAGGTACTGACCGAGGTTGACTTTGTAGCGGCGGAGGACACAAGGAACACTGGACTACTTTTATCGCGACTTGGGCTCCAGAAAGAGCTTATCAGCTATTTCGAGCACAATAAGCGAGAGCGCGGGGAGAGGATCGCCGAAAGACTCGAACACGGCGAGAGCTGTGCGCTCGTTACCGACGCCGGCACTCCCGCGGTAAGCGACCCCGGAGAGGATATGGTCCGTCTTTGTGCAGAGCGAGGGATCCCGGTGACATCTGTCCCCGGAGCATGCGCGGCAATTTTGGCACTCACCCTGTCGGCTCTTTCGACCACGCACTTTGTTTTCGAGGGCTTTCTGCCGACGGCGAAGGCGCTTCGCCGAGAGAGACTTGATGTGCTGAAGCACGAGTGCCGCACCGCAATTCTTTACGAAGCTCCGCACAGACTCCGTACAACGCTTGACGAGCTTGCGCTACAGCTCGGTGAGGAGCGAAAAATAACGCTCTGCCGTGAGCTGACAAAGCTCAACGAGGAAGTAATGCGTACCACCCTCGGAGGGGCGGTTCTGGCGTATTCCGAGCGAGAGCCGCGCGGAGAATATGTGCTTGTGCTCGAGGGCGCACCCGAGGACTGCGCCGGCAGCTATCCTGAGAGTGTGGTCGAGCATGTCGATATGCTTATTTCCGGCGGTCTTGACAAAAAGAGTGCAATGAAGACCGCGGCACGTGAGCGCGGTGTGTCGAAGAGCGAAATTTATAAAAAATATCTCGACGAGCAGGGCAGCAGCGACGCCTTGTAATTCGCGCCTTTTTTTGGTATAATTATTCGGAAGTGTATTCCGTGGAGGTGGTTTATATAAAACGCTTGCTGAAGAACGGTATGGTTTACAGTACCGAGGAAGAATGCTTTAAGTGTGCCGATATTCTCATCGACGGGCTGACGATAGCAGAGCTGGGTGAAAATATTGAGGCGGCTGACTGCGAGACGGTCGACTGCAACGGACGCTATATTATACCGGGACTTGTCGATGTTCACACGCACGGCAGGATATCCCATGACTTTAATCATATTACACGTGAGGACGTGTGTGAGCTGAGACATTCCTATGCCGCGACGGGCACGACGACGATCATGGCAACGCTGGCGTCGGCGACCCTTGACGAGCTGTACGACTCGGCAGGTGTTATCAATTCCGAGAGAGCACCTGCGGGCGGGCTTGCCACTGTTGCGGGAATTCATCTTGAGGGACGCTATCTTGCGCCCGAATGCCGCGGAGCTCACAAAGCCGAGCTTTTGGCACCGCTTGACGGTCACGAGCTTGCGAACCTTATCGAAGCGATGCAGCCGCTTCCGGTACATGTATCGGCGGCGCTTGAGCTTGCAAGTGACGACTTTTACGAGGCGGCGTTCTCACACGGGGCAACGCTCGGTATGGCGCACAGCAATGCGACCTTCGAACAGGCAATGCAAGCCGTGGAGCGCGGCGCACGATCGTTCACGCACACCTTTAACGCGATGAGACGCATTCATCACAGAGAGCCCGGAAACTGCACGGCATCTATGCTCTCGGACGCGTACAGCGAGGTCATTTGCGACGGCGAGCACGTTCACCCCGCAATGATAAAGCTTCTCGACCGAGTCAAGGCGAAGGGACGCCTTGTGCTCATAACGGATTCGATGGAGGGAGCCGGCTGCCCCGACGGTGAATACGCGATAGCCGGTCAGCCGGTCTTCGTTCGCGACGGTCGCGCGGTCAATATTGACGGAGCACTTGCAGGCAGCACGCTCGACCTTTTCACGGCTCTTAAAAATTACATGCGCTTCTGCGACCGCTCGCTCGAGCAGGCGCTGCCGGCGGCAAGCTCGAATCCTGCCGCAATGGTGGGCATTGACGGTATCTGCGGACGCATTGCAAAGGGTACAAGAGCTGACCTTGTCGTGCTCGACTCCAAGGATGACATGAACATCGTCTCCGTCATAGCGGCGGGTGAGGATGTACGACTTTGATTTATTAACGAAAGGTGACAACATGAAGGAAAAGTATTATATAACCACAGCGATAGCTTACGCATCGACAAAGCCGCATTTCGGCAACACATATGAGATAATCATGACAGACGCCGTCGCACGCTACAAGCGTCAGCGCGGCTATGACGTGTTCTTCTGCACCGGAACCGACGAGCACGGTCAGAAGATCGAGCTCAAGGCGAATGACGCAGGCATATCTCCGAAGGAGTATGTTGACCGCGTCGCCGCAGAGGTTCGCGGCGTGTGCGACAAGATGAACACGACCTACGACCACTTTATCAGAACGACAGACGACTATCACGTTCGCGCGGTCAAGAATATTTTCAAGAAGATGTTTGACAAGGGCGATATCTATCTCGGAAGCTACGAGGGTTGGTACTGCACGG
>CAYNHY010000064.1:0-10228 GCA_964397225.1 uncultured Ruminococcus sp. | reverse complement strand
GTGCAATAATATATCCAGTACAATTGTTTTATATAAGGAGAACGAACAATGAAAAAAAGAATGCTGTCATGGCTTTTGTGCATCGTGATGCTTGCAAGCGCTCTCGCGCTCGGCGCGTCCGCCGAAAGCTCAGGTCTTCCCTTCGCGGATGTTAAGGCGAAGAAATGGTTCTACTCGGCTGTTAAAGCCGTGTACGACGCGGGCTTTATGGAGGGCAAGTCGCCGAGCGCCTTCGAGCCAGACGCGACAATGACCCGCGCGGAGCTTGTCACACTGCTGTCCCGCCTCGCGGGTGCCGAGGTATCCGGCTTCGGGGACCGTGTTTCATTTGCCGATATGAAAAAAAAGTCCTGGTACACGGACGCTGTCGGCTGGGCTGTGGATACACAGCTTGTCAACGGTTACGAGGACAGCACCTTCCGACCGAACGCACCGATCCTCCGCCAGGAGCTCGCTTCCCTGCTCGTCCGCTTCTTTGATTACACGCAGCTCAAGCTGCGCGATAATGCGGAGATCGACGTCTTTTCCGACAGCACATCCATTCCGAAGTGGGCTCGCGACAATGCTGAGACACTTCGCAAAACCGGTCTCATCAAGGGCGATGACGCCGGTCGCTTCAATCCCACAAGCACCGCGAGTCGCGCCGAGGTCGCGACCATAGCCTCGCGCATGCTCGACGACATAACGCGTATTCGCGAATACCCGCTGTTCTCGCTGAAGATCGGCAAGGTCGATATTTCGGAATACAGAATAGTCTACAATGCCGACCCGCCCGAATCTGTGCTGACGGCGGTCGCAGAGCTTCAGAAATACATTAAGCTCGCCGTCGGAGCCGAGCTTCCCGCCGAGGTGTACTCAAGCCGCGACGGATATCTCATTTACCTTGACGACACAGCCTTTAACGACGATGAAACGTATTCGATAAAGACCGACGGCGACGACGTTGTCATCGGCGGCTCGGGCGTTCGCGGCGTGCTCTACGGCACCTACGAATTTCTCGAGAGCTGTGTCGGCTGGCGCTTTCTCACGAACGACTGCGACTACATGGCAAAGCGCGGCAATGTTTGCATCAAGGATATCGACGTCACAAAGGAGCAGTACTTCGTCTACCGTGACCCGTACTGGTATTCCTGCGCGACGGCGTACCCGAATTTCGCCGCAAAGCGAAAGCTAAATTACGGCACGCAGTTCTCTCCCGAATACGGCGGAGGACTCACCGACACCGGGTGCCATACCTTCAAGAATTACATTCCCGAGTCAAAAAGCGTACAGCCCTGTCTGAGCGACGAGGAGACCTACAACAAGGTTCTCGCAGGCGTGCTCGCAGACCTCGCGGTCGATCCGGAGCGCTGGTGCATTTCCGTATCACAGAACGACAACTCCGGCTACTGTCAGTGTAAAAAGTGCCTTGAGGCATATGAACGGCTCGGTCAGTCCGGACAGATGCTTGAGTTTGTCAACCGCATCGCCGACGAGGTCGCAAAGCAATACCCGAAAACCCTCATCCACACTCTCGCATACGAATACACCCAGCAGGTGCCGAAGGACGACAGCCTTCGCGCACGTGACAACGTTATCGTTCAGCTGTGCTCGATCAACTGCTGCTTTAATCATTCCATCGAGACTGACCGGCAGAAAAACGAAATATTCGAGGAAGACCTCAAAGCCTGGTCACAGATCTGCGACAATCTGTTCGTCTGGGACTATTCGACGAATTTCTGGTGGTATGTTACGGAGCTCGGAAACCTCGATTACGAGGTTGTCGTCGGAAATATGCGCCTGTTTGCCGAGTGCAATGCCACGGGCGTCCGCTCGCTCGGCGCGTACAACACACAAGGCACGGCAGGCTTCCAGGATCTTAAGGCATATATGTTCTCGCTGGCAATGCAGGATCCTTACATGAGTAAGGAGGAGTACAACACATACCTTGAGGAATTCCTGCGCGGCTATTACGGCGTCGGCTGGTCTGAGGTGAACAAGTACCTTCGCTTTGTTGAGGATGAGGTATTCTTCAAGGCGCTGTGCAGTTCGATCTATGCCGACCCGAGCAACTATGTAATAGGCAAGTACGCCGCGAAAATGCCCGAGCTCGAAGCATGGCTTGATCACGCGTCGGAGCTTGCCGAAACGGACTTCCACCGTGACAGCATTCGCCGCCTGCGTATCCAGGTCGACTTCTTCAAGATAAATGCGCTTTGGGACGAGATGTACACAAACGGCACGGACGAAACGCGTCGCGAGATAGTTCAAATGGCGTTCGACTGGCAGTCCGAGATGCAGCACTTCAAAATTCGCATAAGCGAGAATGTCGGAGTTCCTAAGCTTGAAGAGATAACGTCCCCTCCGAAGGACTGGAAAAAATAATACGTCGGCGCTGACGACAAAAAGCGGCTCGCAAGGTCTCCACCGCGAGCCGCTTGTCATATAATCTACAAAAAAACAAGCCGACTGACGCCCGTATTGCACTTTAATTATCGGTGCGAAGACACTCAAATGCCACCAGACACCACGCAAGTGCGGTCAAATCGAGCTATTACGCCACTTCGCTATTGACCCAAGGGCGGCTTTGTGATAAAATGTACATGTATAATGTAGCCTGAAGGAGAGTGCTGTGTGTTGAATATCAAATCGAGGATAAAGCTTTCGCTTTCGCTGTGTGTGCTCCTTCTTTGTTTGTCGCTCGTTTCCTGCTCGTCGGGCATGTCGTCGGCGCTGCCGCGTCTTGAGGGCACGGAGCCGTCGGTGACGGCAGGCGGAATTATCGATCCCGCAAGTGAGGTACGAGGTGTGTGGATAGCCTCGGTCTTCAATATTAATTTCCCTTCGCGTGCCGACCTTTCAGCCGCCGCTCTGCGTGCGGAGCTTGACGCGATACTCGACGTCTGCGAGGCAAACCGCCTCAATACGGTGTTTTTCCAGGTTCGACCGTCCTGTGATGCGCTTTATAAAAGCGAGCTTTATCCCGTGTCAAAAAGCCTCTCGTCAAGCGGCGTGCTCACCTTAGACCCGCTTGAATATCTGCTCGAAGCGGCACACGCGAGAAATATTTTCGTTCATGCATGGATAAACCCTCTCCGGGTCACGACAGTCGCGGATTCCGAGAGCAGACTTGACAGCAAAAGTCCCGCAGCGAAGCATCCCGAATGGACGGTAAAATACGCCGACGGCAAGGTATATCTCAATGCGGGTATTCCCGAGGTGAGGGAATTCGTTGCACAGGGCGTTCGCGAAATAGTTGAGAGCTACGACGTCGACGGCGTTGTCTTCGACGACTACTTCTACCCGTATCCCGTAAGCGGCGCACAATTTGACGATGCTGCGGAATACGCAAGGTACGGCACCGCCTTTGACAGCGTGGGTGACTTCAGGCGCGACAGCATCAACCGACTTATCGAGTCGGTCTACAGCACGGTGAAGTCCGCGGACAGCGACTGCCTGTTCGGCGTAGCGCCTGCCGGAGTATGGCAGAACAACGACGGCTCAAACGGCGGCTCGGACACGCGCGGCTTTGAGGCCTACAGTGAGCTCTACTGCGACGCGCTCGCGTGGATCGACGGAGGATATATCGATTACATATCTCCTCAGATATACTGGACTCGCGAAAGCACCGCGACACCCTTTGAGACCGTTGCGGAGTGGTGGAACAGGCAGCTTGAGGGAACGTCTGTCGAGCTGTGGATATCGCACGGAGTTTACCGCTATGATGAAAACGACTGGGGCGACGTCTCAGGCGAAATCGCGTCTCAGCTCGAGCTCTCACGTGCTCTGCTGTCTTATCGCGGAAGCGTGTTTTACGGCTACGACAAGCTTCGCTCGAACGCATACGGCGTATGCTCCGAGCTGCACAACGCCTATAAATATGATGTGATATACTGCGATGCCGAGCCCACAGGCGGCGGTGTCGGCTTCATTTCGCCGTATATCGGAGCTGTGTGCGATATCGGAGAGCTAACGCTCTCGGGCACATCGGATCCAAGCCTTGAGCTGTATTTCGACGGTGAGCCTGTCGGACGGCGAAAGGATGGCTCGTTCAGTGTTACCGCAGAGGTAGATGAAGGCGAAAATCGCTTCGTCTTTACTCAGGACGGACACGAATACATTCTCACCGTTTACGGTGAGAAATAATTAAAGCTTTAATACCGCAAGTGCGGAGGAGGCATAATATGAAGGCTTACGAAAGATTTCTTAAATATGTAAAATTTGATACGCAGAGTGACGAGCACAGCGGCGTGACGCCGTCGAGCGACGGGCAGAGGGTCTTTGCCGAATATTTGCGCGACGAGCTGTGCGCGCTCGGTGCGCCGAATGTCCGACTCGACGAAAACTCGTATGTTTCGTGCCGTATCCCCGCGCTTTGCGGCTTTGAGGACGCGGAGGCTGTCGGCTTTATCGCTCACATGGATACCGCGCCCGACTTCTCGGGCAAAAATATCAAGCCGCAGATAATCGAAAATTACAACGGCGAGGACGTCGTGCTCTGCGACAGCGGACGCGTGCTCGACGTGGCGGAATTCCCGCATCTGCGCTCGCTTCGCGGCAGGACGCTTATCACGACCGATGGAAAGACTCTCCTCGGCGCGGACGACAAGGCGGGTGTTGCCGAAATCATGACAGTCGTTGAGCGCCTGTTAAGCGGCGACATACCTCACGGAGATGTCTGCATCTGCTTTACTCCCGACGAGGAGATCGGAGAGGGCGCAGATCATTTTAACGCCGATGCCTTCGGCGCGAGCGTCGCGTATACGGTCGACGGAGGCGCAGAGGGCGAGATCGAATTCGAAAACTTCAACGCATACGGCGCACGCTTTAATATTGTCGGACGCAATATTCACCCCGGAGATGCCAAGGACAAGATGATAAACGCCGCTCTCGTCGGCGCGGAGCTTATCGGACTTATTCCCGCCTGCGAGACGCCCGCGCATACCGAGGGCTACGAGGGCTTTTATCACCTGTGTTCGATCGAGGGCTGCTGTGAGAGCTGCACGCTTGAATACATAGTTCGCGACCACGACGAGGCAATGATGAACGCGCGCCTAAGCACGCTGCGTCACATTGAAAAGACGCTCTGCGAGAAATACGGCGACGGCTGTGTCACGCTCGAGCTTCGCGAGCAGTACCGCAACATGAAGCAGATAATCGAAGGCTTCCCGCATGTCACTCAGATCGCCCGCGAGGCAATTGAGGAATGCGGACTCGAGCCTGTGCAGAACCCTGTCAGAGGCGGCACAGACGGTGCCCGCATAAGCTACATGGGCATTCCCTGCCCCAATCTCGGCACGGGCGGCTACGCCTTCCACGGACCGTTTGAGCATATTACCGCCGAGGGCATGGACAAAAGCGTTGAGATAATTCTCGGAATCGTGCGCCGCTATGCCGCACGTCGATGAAGAACGGCACCGAGCCGAGGAGGAGAAAACAATGGAAAACGAGATCTACAGGCTTACCGAGCAGGCGCGCTCTGTGCGCGTATTTAACGAGAGCCATGAAATTTGCGAGGAGGTATTGCAACGCATCGTAGACTGCGCGCGTATTGCCCCGTCTGCGGGCAATCTTCAGTCACTGAAATACCGCCTCTGCTTTGAGCACGACGAGGCAGCGGCAGTGCTTACGCTCACGCGGTGGGCTGGATATCTGCCGGACGCACAGCTGCCGCCCGCGGGACATGCGCCTGCGGCATTTATCGTAATATACCACGACAGCTCGGTCTGCACGAGAGGTGCGTTTACGGCAGTCGATGTCGGAATTGCCGCACAGACGGTGAATCTTGCCGCGCGTGCCGAGGGGCTTGGTGTGTGCATGATAGGCTCCTTCGACCGCGCAGGACTCAAGCGTCTGCTCGGCACGGACGACAGCCTTGTACCCGAGCTTATTATCGCGCTCGGCGAGGCACAGGAGTCGCCCGAGCTTGTACCCGTCGGCGACGACGGAAGCATTAAATATTACCGCGACGGAAACGGCGGGCATTTCGTCCCGAAACGCTCTCTTGAGGAGATACTGCTTTGATAAAGGACGAGAAAACAACTAGAAAGCAGCGCACGGTCAGTGCTCGGCGCCCCCTCGTCGAGGCGATGCTTGCCTTCTGCGGTGCGGTAGCGGTCATTGTTTCGCGACTTCTCTTCGACTCACGCTTTTCCTCTCCCCTCTCGGAGAGCGCAAGCGTCGCACGTGATAATTTCATGCTGTTTTACAAGCTGTCGCTCGCGCTGTGTGCGGTGCTTTTGCTTCTGACGGCACTGTCGGTCGTCTGCTCCGTGCTTCACCGCGAGTCCCCGAGAGTATTCCGCATAACTGCGCGCCTGTCCCCGCTTCTGTGCTCGCTTATAATGCTTGTGCTTGCGTTGTTTTATGCGTATCTTACTGCCGGAGGCGCAAACAGCATAACACCGCATCTTCTCGCGCTCGGCATCGGAGAAGCACTGCTTCTCCGCCTACCGTGCGTGATATACACGCTTTTCGAGTACCGCAGCGGCTCGAAGGTCACAACGAAAGGAACTGAAAAATGATAAAAAGAAAGCTGACACACGCACTCTGTGCAATTCTCGCGCTTCTCATGCTCTCCGTGCTCGGCACGGTCTCCGTGTATGCCGTCACCGACACCACGCTGAATTTCGGTGATGCAAGTAAAAACCTTCGCGGAGACGGCTACGAATGGAATAATCCGGACCGCATTTTGACCCTCAGCGACCTTACAATAGACACCGCAGACGACTTCGGACTGAAGCTTCCCGAGAATTGCACGGTCGTTCTCAAGGGAAAGAACACCGTGAAGGCAGCGCATTTCGGCATAGGTGTGCCCGGAAGCGTCGTATTCGAGGGCGACGGCTCGCTCACCGTTGAAGCGGCAGAGTCCGCAGTCTACAATTACAGCTATTCCGACAATCACAAGATGCGCTTCGCCGGAGGCACCGTCGTTCTGAAGGGTGCGACGCCGCTTCTTGCAGACCGCGCCGAGGTATCCGTCACCGGCGGCAAGCTCGAGCTTATTTCAAGTGCGGACACTGCGTCAAACACGCGGGTTCTCAGCATCAGCGGAGGACAAGTGACCGCCGAAGGCGTGCTTTACGCCAAGCACCTGCTCTCTATCGACCGTGCCGAGGTCAAGGCTTCGGCAGGCAGCGCCGTGCTTGTCTCGGGCAATATTCTGAAGACCGAAAACGTAAAGCTTCGCGCAGCCGCTGCCCCCGACTCACTTTCGGCAGTCGACAGCTACAGCGGCGAAAGCGCAATTGAGACCGTGCCCGAAAAAAAAGCCGCCCGCGACAGCATACTCTTCGGCGAGGGTGTGCCGATAACAGTGGATTATCTTCTGCTTGCAGCGGCGCTTCTGCTCGTTGCGGCGGCAATAGTCGTACCGATCCTCCGCAAGCGTGCAAAGGTTCGCCGACTCTATGAGCGCCTTGACGCCGAAAAGGAAGCCTCCGCTAAAAAGAAATAACAAAAAAGCTTCGGATGCATCAACGTCCGAAGCTTTTTCTTTCTTTTGCTGTAAGTCAGCTATCAATGTGCCGTAGCATATGCTTCCTTCAGCAGAGGCTCGAGGAGCTTTATGTCGATTACGAATTCGGGACAGCCGACCGAGCCGGGTGCTGCCTCGTATTTGTCGAAAACCATAACGAGGTCCCCGTTTTCATTAAAGTAGAAGCTGTGACTCGCATCAACAGCTGTGAATTCCTCGCCGTCTCCGCTGCCGTTTATCCGGTATGATATATTCGGGTCGGCTGACATCTGCCTTTTTATCTTCTCCGAAAGAACACTGCGGTAGGAGTCCGAAGCAAAGAAATCCCCGAGCTCTGTTCTCTGCCATGTGCTCTTGTCTATGTGGTAAAAACGATAATATCTGTTGCTGCTCCCAGCCGTCTCGCTTACCGACAGCTCCAGCGTAAAGAAGCTCTCGGTGTTTGTCAGCACCTCATAGTCGACCCTTATCGAGCCGTAGCCGTTATTGCCGCTTGTATCAAGGTCGCTGTTAAACTGCTTAACGAGAGCTGGGGTCAGCTCGCCGACATCCTTATTGATATAGTCGACCGCCTCGCTGTCGTCCTTCTCAAGCTGCGGAACATCAATGTCCAGCTCATGCTTGCCGTCGTCATAGAAATAATTGCGGATAGTCACAACTCTGACTATTTTGCCGAGAAGCGGGATGCTCTCTGCAGCCTCAGCATAAGCGCTGCTGACATTCGGCAAAACGATAAGCAGTGCGAATGCAATGCAGGCAGCTGCCGCCGCGACCCTTTTTACAAGCCTTTCCTTTCTTGCAGGACAGATGTTTTCCGACAGAGCATCAAGCGTCCGCTCCACACGCTCCTTAACAAGTGACGTCAGCCTTACGGTAATGTCGTTTTCACAGCCGTCGTTCGGAAGATCGGGTACCTCACCGACCGTAATTATCTTCGAGCCCTTGCGTATTGCTTCGACTGCCGTGTTGTGAACTATACGAAGTATCCACGGCTTGAACGCCGCGTCGCTTTTCAGTGTGTGCAAATTCTTGTATGCACGGTAAATCGACTCGCTGATAACGTCAGCTGCATCGGAGTCGTTTCTGACAACAGAAAATGCCAACGAATATATTGCCTTTTCGTAAAAGCATGCTGTCGCAAAATTCTTCCTTATCGGTCGAGGCTGTCCCTCACCGAGCAGTGAAGCGGAGCTTTGACGTATCCACTCACCCCACTCCTTATAGTATTTTGCAAGAACATGTGCACTGTCGTTGGAGCGCTCCTCGTAAAGAGCGCCTTTTTTGTCGTCGAAGAGAGCATTTGCATCAATGTAAAATCGTCGCCTTTCGTCCGCGAGCTTTGCTATTTGAGTGTTCAGAGAGTTGATAGCCTTGTCGCTGTCTGAACGCTTTTTCGTAACGTGCAGCTTCGCTTGTGACCTCACCTGAAGACGGAGAATATACGGCGTCGCTCGACCAAGCCCATTCGACATCTGCACTGTCATCAGCTTTCGCTGGCTCCTCGCGCCTCAGCGTCATAAACAGTATTACAGCCGCTATCATAAGAATGAGCGATACAAGCGTCCAAATATTGGATTTTTTCATTATACTTCCCTCTCAAAATCTGAAATATAAAAACGAGTCGTCGAAGCCTCTGTACATGCAGTACGCGCTCGCGGCAAATATCACGGCTGTGATAATACCTATGACCGCGCGGCTTTTGATACGCTTTAATATGTTGTACGGGAGCTTTGTCGAGAAAAGCACGCCCGCGATAAAAAACGGATAATACAGCTTCATATATTTCAGGTAGTCGTATCTGAAGGTCGACCACACGCCCTATCCGAAAAACGGAAACAGTCTGCTGAAAAATGCAGAAAGCTCGTCTGTATCACCGACGGCAAAAACCGCCCACGTCAGCGGTATCAGAATTATCATGTAGGCATGTGCAAGCGGCGTCTTCTCAAGATATTTTCCGATAAAAAGCTTCTCAAGCAGTATGACAAGGAACAGTATCACGCCCCACAGGACGAAATTATAGCCCGCACCGTGCCATATTCCGGTCAGAAGCCACACTGCAAGCAGGTTTCTCACCGTGTCAAGCGTGCCGTTGCGGTTACCGCCGAGCGGAATATATACGTATTCGCGAAACCACAAGCCGAGCGTTATATGCCATCGCCGCCAAAACTCTGTCAGCGTGCGGCTCGTGTACGGATGATCGAAGTTCTTCGGCAGATTGAGGACGATAACGGTAACCGTAAGGAGATACTGTCATTCAGACCGCTTTGCATTGCACCTGAATATCAAAGGCAGAAATCAGTAAAATACCGATTTCTGCCTTTGAGGTCGCCCGTAAAATGGGTTATGATGTGAACATCATTTTAGGCAATCCGGGAAACTATGTCAATCGCGGTTTTGTTAGCTGCAAAAAGAAGAATGTCAGCTTTATCGCAGACGGTAACTTTCCAACAGCGCTTCTTGTAGCGGAGCTTGTTCCGAACGCACTTGACGGCAGAAAATGGATGTATATTCCAAGCAACGCCGCCGATTGCTGTGAGGAATGTGCAACATTTGAAGCCTTCGTACCACTTTTCCACCAAAGGAAAAGAAGTGGATACCGAGCAGGGAGAAATTCTATATCTATAGTCATTCTCCGGTAGTAAGGTAAACGCAAAACGCCGCTGAGGAGCTTCAGCTCCTCAGCGGTTGTTTTTTATCTCTTTTTGTATATCACCAGCTCGGGATTTTCACCGTTTTCTTCATAGGTGCTGATAAGTATAAAATCCATATTAG
>CAYNHY010000063.1:3404-10403 GCA_964397225.1 uncultured Ruminococcus sp. | reverse complement strand
TGGCTTCAAAAAAGATGCTGGCAATAGACCTCGGAGCTTCGAGCGGCAGAGGAATTCTCGGCTCCTTCGACGGTAACAAGATAACACTTAACGAAATACACCGTTTTTCAAACGACCCCGTAATGACCAACAGCGGCTTTACATGGGACACGCTCCGTCTTCTTTTTCAGATAAAGGAGGCAATACTCAAGTCTTCCCTTGAACACGGAGGTGCGGATACCGTCGGTATCGATACCTGGGGCGTCGACTACGGCTACATCGATCGCTCGGGCGCGCTGCTCTCGAATCCCTATCACTACCGTGACAAGCGCACAGACGACATTCCCGAGTATATATTCAAAAACATCATGCCCTGGAGCGAGCTTTACGGCGTAACGGGCATTCAGTCGATGAACTTTAATACGGTTTACCAGATGACCGCGGATATCAAGAACCGTCCGTGGCTTGTCGAGTGTGCCGATAAGATGCTCAATATGCCCGACCTTCTCGGCTATCTTCTTACAGGCGAGATGCAGAGCGAGTATACAATAGCATCCACGGGTGCTCTCCTTGACGCAAAGCAGCGCGCCTTCGCGTTTGAGCTTCTTGAAAAGCTCGGGATCAAGCGCTCGCTCTTCTGTGAGCTCGTGTCTCCCGGTACGGAGCTCGGACGCCTTCTTCCTTCAATTGACGAGGAGACTGGTCACACAGGCGCACGCGTGGTCAAGGTCGCCTCTCACGATACGGCAAGCGCCGTTCTTTCCGTTCCCGCAAAGAACCACGACTTCCTCTATATTTCAAGCGGCACGTGGTCTCTCATGGGAATTGAGAGCCTTGAGCCCGTTATCACAGAGGATTCACTCAAGTACGACTTCACGAACGAGGGCGGAGCCTTCGGGACCATCAGAGTCCTCAAGAATATCATGGGACTGTGGCTTGAGCAGGAATCCCGCCGTCAGTGGGCACGAGAGGGTATCAAATACTCGTTCGACGAGCTTTCCTCGATGGCGAAGGCTTCAAAGCCGCTTCAGTCAATCATTAACCCCGACGATGCGCTCTTCTCTCCCGCGGGAGATATGCCCGGACGCATCAAGGAATACTGCCGCACAACCGGACAGCACGTTCCCGAGAACCCCGGTGAGGTCGTCAGATGCATTTTCGAGAGCCTTGCTCTCAGATACCGCTGGACTGCGGAAAAGCTCGAGCAGATGACAGGCCGTAGCTATCCCACGATAAATATCGTCGGCGGCGGTACAAAGGAGGAAATGCTCTCTCAGTTTGCGGCAGACGCTTCGGGCAGAACAGTCATTGCAGGTCCCGTTGAGGCAACGGCACTCGGTAATATCGCAATGCAGGCGATCGCAGCCGGCGAGCTCAGCGGACTTTTCGAGGCGCGCGAGGCTGTCAGAAATTCGTTTGAGGTAAAGGAATACGCTCCCGACACGTCCACGAAGGACGCATGGGACGACGCATACGGAAGATTCTTAAGACTTGTCGGTGAGAACTGACATTTTGCGGAGGTTACATATTAATGAACACAACTAAGATGTATGAAGCAGCTCGCGAGATATATGCAGAGCTCGGTGTTGACACAGATGCGGCAATTGCCAAAACTGCCGCTACACCCGTATCCATTCAGTGCTGGCAGGGTGACGACGTAAAGGGCTTTGAAAATCCCGACGGAGTTCTCACCGGCGGCATTCAGGCAACCGGAAACTACCCCGGAAGAGCACGCACGATCGACGAGCTCAAGGCGGACTTCGACTTTGCGTCTTCTCTCATTCCCGGAAAGAAAAAGCTCAGCATCCACGCTTGCTACCTTGACAACGGCGGCAAGAAGGTTGACCGCAACGAGATAAAGCCCGAGCATTTTGAGACCTGGGTATCGTGGGCAAAGGAGAAGGGCTACGGCCTCGACTTTAACCCCACATACTTCTCGCATCCCCTGTCCGCCGACGGCTTCACACTCAGCCATCAGAACGAGGAAATCAGAAGCTTCTGGGTAGAGCACGGTAAGGCGTCGAGAAGAATATCCGAGTATTTCGGTCGCGAGACCGGCATGCCCTCGTGCATCAACTTCTGGGTACCCGACGGCTTTAAGGATACTCCCGTCTGCAAGGGCGAGTACCGTGCAACGCTCGCAAAGTCCTATGACGAGATATTCTCCGAGAAGATAGACAAGGCGTATAACCTCGACTCCGTCGAGAGCAAGGTCTTTGGTATCGGCGCCGAGTCCTGCACTATCGGCTCAAACGAGTTCTACATGGGCTGTGCGATGAAGCACGACATTCTTCTGACGCTCGACACCGGACACTTCCATCCCACCGAGGTCGTTTCCGATAAGCTCAGCTCCGTGCTCCAGTTCGTTAACGGCGTTCTTCTCCACGTTTCGCGCCCCGTTCGCTGGGACAGCGACCACGTTGTCATCCTCGATGACGAGACCCGCGCAATAGCTTCCGAGATCGTTCGCGGCGGCTACGAGGATCGTATGCACATCGGTCTTGACTACTTTGACGCAAGCATCAACCGCATTGCCTGCTGGGCGATCGGCGCTCGCAACATGCAGAAGGCGCTTCTTCTTGCAAATCTTGAGCCCGTGTCTCTCCTCAAGAGCTTTGAGCTCAGCGGTGATTACACCTCAAGACTCGCTTACCTTGAAGAACTCAAGACACTTCCGTTTGCTGCCGTTTGGGACAGATATTGCGAGATCGCAAACGTTCCGCAGCGCGAAAAATGGGTTGCCGAAGTCAAAAAGTACGAAAATGACGTTCTTTCGGCACGCTGAACTCCCGGGTAACGGAAAAGGATGACCTGCCGCCGCGCGCGGCAAATCTACGGTCTTCAAAGGTGCCGCTGATTGAACTTTAAGAAAATGATTGCACTTCTCGTGATGACAACGTGCGTGCTCACGGTCATCACGGGATGTGCAAAAAGATACGATAACAACGCGACGCTGCCTGGACGAGGCGTCGGACGCTCCAATATTGTTTCCGAAGCACCGATCGATACCCCCGAGGTTGAGGTATCGGTTCCGAAAAACGGATACACAATTTGCGTTGACCCGGGTCACGGCTTCGATGACCCCGGAACCTCATCCGAGTATATCGGTGACTTTACCGAGAAGGATATCAATTTTGACGTTTCGATATACCTGAAAGACGCGCTTGAGAAACTCGGCTACACCGTTATAATGACGCACGACGGTGAGAGTTTCCCGAAGACCTCTGCATTCGACAACAATAATAAATACAAGCCAGACGAGAGAGTCGCATATGCCAATTCTATCGAAACGAAAATTGACTATTATATCTCACTGCATTGTAATTCGCATACCTCCGAGGATGCCTCGGGTACGCGTATTTATTACTACGAGGGTGCTTCAAAGGCTGCGGGCTTTGACCTTGATATTTCGAACTCTCTTGCCGAAAGTATCGCCGTCGCTTTTCCGGACGCGCGTACTCCGGTGGTCGAAAATGACATTTTTTATGTCATACGGTTCACGAATTTCCCCGCGTCCCTTGTGGAGCTTGGCTTTGTAACGAATCCCGACGAGGCCAAGAACATGATAGACCCCGAGTGGCAGCAAAAATACGCCGAGGCACTTGCTGAGGGGATCAACAATTACTTTACGGAAAACAAAACAAACTAATAATGAAAGCTGGTAATGAACAATGATAAATCTCGAACGTGAGATAAGAGAACAGCCCGAAATTCTCGCAGCCGTTATAAAGAATAACGAGGCTGTTGCCGAGCAGATAGTCGCCGAGGCAAAGGCAAACAATGTTGCGGGAATTTACTTTGCCGCTCGCGGCACCTCCGACCACGCATGCATCTACGCGCAGTACATATTCGGTATTCTCGCAGGTCTCCCGTGCGTTCTCGGAACACCGTCCGTATTCACAAAGTATGACGCGCATGTAGACCTCTCCCGTTATCTTGTGATTGGAGTTTCGCAGTCCGGCAAGGCCGAGGATGTTCTCGAGGTGCTGAGAAGCGCAAAGGCTGACGGTGCCGTAACTGTTGCCGTAACCAATGAGCTTGCTTCTCCCATGGCTGCCGAGGCAAAATATCACCTCTACTGTGGCGCAGGTCCCGAGCTCAGCATCGCCGCTACAAAAACATTTACCTCTCAGATGATGCTCCTCGCGCTTCTCGCCGCTAAGTGGTCGGGAAATGACGAGTTCCTTGCTTCTCTGAATGCGGTTTCCGCAAAGGCTGCTGAACTTATCGACGGTCTTGACGGCACCCTGCAGGCTCTCGCCGAAAAGTACAGTACAATGCCCGGAGCTGTTCTTCTCGGACGCGGCATTTCCTACTGCATCGCGCTCGAGGGCGCGCTCAAGATGCTTGAAACAAATAAGATCAAAATGAAGGGCTATCCGATCTCCGACTTCCACCACGGTCCGATAGCACAGCTTCACGACGGCGATCCTGTATTTGTAATTGCACCGAAGGGAAGGACCTACACCGACGCTCTCGAGATCACTGACAAGCTGAAGGGTGTAAACGCTGACATTATCTTTATCACAGACGACACCGATGCCGTTCCCACAGGCACAACAGGCGTTGTTATCCCGAACACTGGCTGCGAGCTTACAACTCCGTTTATCAGCGTTCTCGTGTTCCAGATACTTGCATGCAAGATGACCATAATCCGCGGCATCGATCCCGATAAGGCAGGCGTCATCAACAAGATCACAATTACAAAGTAAACAGCACACGCTGCTTCACGCTCGCCCGATGAGCTCATCGGGCGAGCTTTTTTCGCAAACGTCGCGTGTCATGAGTTAAAATGCACAAATTTGCAAAACGTTTTTTGTCAGATGTATCAATCGACTTCACTGTTTTTTTATGATATAATGTATTAAGCAAAATTATGTGTAAAAGGGGATTATAATGAAGCTAAAAAAATCGCATCAGGCGCGCTTGCCGCAGTTCTGCTCGGCATGTCCATGCTGACCGTCGGCACGACCGCAGCCAACAGCGAGCTGACGTTCAAGGACGTCGGAAAGAAGAAATGGTTCTACGATGAGGTCAAGTTCGTTTACGAAAACGGACTTATGCAGGGAACCTCGGCAACGCTGTTCGAGCCCGACACAAAGCTCACACGTGCAATGTTTGTCACGATACTCGGACGTCTTGCTGACGCCGAGCAGAGAGAGACCGACCGCTTCAGCGATATAAAGAAAAAGACCTGGTACACAGGCTATGTCGGTTGGGCAGTCGACGCGGGTATCGTAAACGGCTATGAGGATGGCACCTTTCTTCCTGACAAGGCTCTTTCGAGAGAGGAAATGGCAGCCTGCATCGCCAGATATATCGACTATATGGATATAAGCATGCCCAGAGAAAGCACAGCACCCTCGACCTTTGCCGATGCAAAGAAAATAGGGAAGTGGGCTCGCGAATATGTCGAAATTCTCCGCCGTGCGGGAATCGCAAACGGAGACCAGTATAAGAATTACAACCCCAAGGCAGACATTACAAGAGCCGAAATGGCTACGGTTATAATGAACATTATTGACGCAGAGACTAAGGCCTGGCAGGGATATACTCCGTCTGCCGAGGAAAGCTCAATGATATTCGGCGCAAAATACCTGTATTGGAGCGGTACGGCAGTTTCTGGCTCTCTTAACAGCGAGCTTGACGAAACCGGAGCTTATCCGACGCTCTATGCCTTCCGTGACAGCTCTCTGAGGCTTGAGGAAGATAATTATGACCCAAGCGGGACAATAGGTGTCAGCGCCAATGTGTTGGGCATAGATCTTTTTAAGACTCCAGTGCTCAAGGTAGCGTACAAGTATGCTCCCGAACCTAAAAAAACATTAACGAGCGGCGTTATAAACATCAACGGAACCGAAAAAAGCGAATTTTCACTCACGGCTGGTGCCGATGATCTCGGAATGAAGACTGGTACGGTCGACCTCACCTCCGTTATGAGCAATTACAAAGCACGTGATTTCGACACGGACTTCCTGCATATTCTGCTTTCGGCATTCGATGGTGAGCTTTCGGACTCAGACAAGCTTCACATAGGCTACATCGGCTTTTTTGAGAGCATGGAAGCTGCCGATAAATACTCCGGCACGCAAAATGATGACTACCTGAAGAATTACTTCTTATATTCGTCTGTCAAGTATCTCGAATACACTGCCGACGTCAAGAAGAAGTTCGACGAGCTCCTTCAGAGCCGCATTGACGAGATACTGAATTCCGAGTCGGAGCTGACCCCGGAGCAAATCATTGCAAGCGGACACAACTGCTTCTACGTCTCTTCGATAAACGGCAACGATTCCAATAATGGAACATCTCCGGATGAGGCCTTCAAAACACTTGAAGCGTTGTGGGAGGTCAAGGCAGGAGGCGCTGCAATCGTTTCGAGAGCAAAGGAGGGAGACGGTGTCTTCCTCGAGCGCGGCAGCACGTGGTATCATGACCGCTACCTCAATAATTCGCGTGTTTCTCTTGCTTCGGCAAAGAACGTGTCCTACGGCGCATACGGTTCAGGACCCAAGCCCGTTATCTCCGGAGCCATCGAATTTGACAACGGCGTCGGAAACTGGCAGAAGACCGAATACGAAAACATTTATGTGCTTGATAAGATAGATAATGACCCAGCCTGGTGCGGCGAAAAGTCCGAGGTCGGCAACATTATCTTCAACGACGGCGAATACTTCGGTGTAAGGATCAAGTCGACAGATGAGAGCGATCCCTTCGGAGAAGGGAAGACCGCCTATTGCTGGCTGACCGTAGGCTCGGGTGCAGAACCTGTGCTTGTTTCAAATGGCAAGGAAATGTTTGTTTCCGGCGGAACCACGTGCGGAAATATCGGCGAGGCGCTTAATAATGACCTTGAATATTTCCACGACTACCAGTCCGGCAAGCTTTATCTCTACTCGAAGGACGGAAATCCGGCAGAAAGATTTGACGATATAAAGTGCTCAAAGAGCGGATATATCATCACAGGCGAGCAAGGCACGACATTTGACAATATTGCGATCAAGTACAGCGGGCGCTACG
>CAYNHY010000063.1:0-3304 GCA_964397225.1 uncultured Ruminococcus sp. | reverse complement strand
TCCGTATAACTATCGTTATCTTGTGTACTTTACGTCTCACGGAATAGACACAACAGGAACCTATTACTACATGACAGACGAGACAGACAGACGCATAATAAATGATTTTCTGGTAAAGTAATATATGAAAAGAAGCTGTGTAAAACAGCTTCTTTTCGTTTTGTCAGTATTAAGCTATCACTTCCGACATATAATTGAGCGAAATTATTACTCGGGAGTGATAGATATGCATATACGCGCCGACAGCCGGTGCGAGCAGCTCGCACAGTACATAATAGATACGCAATCAACGGTACGTGATGCCGCAGCAAAATTCGGTATAAGCAAGTCAACTGTCCACAAGGATGTTACAGAGCGTCTTGAGCTTAAAAACCGTGCGCTTTTCGAGCTAGTCAGAGAAGTTCTTGACAAAAACAAGTCAGAACGCCACCTGCGCGGCGGTGAGGCGACAAAGAACAAGTATATGCTCAAGCACATGAAAAAAGGAAGCCTCTCTAAGTCTGAGCTTAAATGGTGAAATTCTGAGGTCTGAGCGAACATAACGCCGATTATGCATCGCGCATCTCAAAAGAGCATAGCAACATATTTTACCGGCTGGTTAGAAACGTCACTAATTATACAAAATGCAAATTTTGTATAATTAGGAGAAGCCTAACAGACAAATTTGAGTGCGTTTTCTTCGATTCTCAGCTTATAAACTCCAAGACAGTTGTATGGCGGTATACGTCACCGACGTTGAGGGTTATATCGTCGAAATTCTCATTGTTCGGTGAGTCAGGCATTGAAGCACACTCAAGGCAAATACCGAAATGCGGCACCTGTTCGACTCCGTTTTTCATTCTCGGCTCGTTCTCTCCGATTGAGTTTGCCGTATAGATCTGCATTCCGGAGCTATCGGTGTAAACACGCATTGTAATTTCAGAAATATCGCCTGTAAGCTCCGCGACACATCCCGAGGCGTCTGCCGACACCTTATCAAAGATATAATTGCAGTCAAGTCCACCGAGCTCACGGAGCTTATCGCAGCTGCCGTTTATCACTGAGCCGAGTCTGCATTCGCTGTTCATGTCAAACGGAGTGCCCGTAATGTCAATTATATTTCCGGTCGGTATGAGTGCGCTGTCGGTTTCGTTGATATGCGACGCTGCAACCCTGATGAGATGCCCCTCAACGCTACCGCTTTCGTAGCCATTCATATTAAAATATGAATGATTTGTTAAGTTAACTACAGTGCGCTTGTCAGTCGTCGCAATATACTCGAGAACAAGTCTGTTGCCGTCGAGCCGATACTTAACGCTGACAGTAAGATTACCCGGAAAACCCTCCTCGCCGTCGTGACTGATATAATTGAAGGTAATTTCACAGCTGTCGTCACAGCTGTATTCTGCATCCCAGAGTTTTTTATCGAATCCGAATTTGCCGGAATGGCATGAATTCGGAGCCTCGTTGCGATATGTTCGGTATGTTATACCATCAAGCGTAAATTCTGCGTTCTTCAGTCGGTTGCACACTCTGCCGACAGTCGATCCCTGGTATTCTGTAGACTGAATATAATCTTCAATTGTATCGAAGCCTCCGACAACATCATAGCTCTTCCCTACGCTGTCAAAAACATGCAACGCATGGATAGTGGCACCGTATTCAAGCAGCTCTACCGACACAACGTTGTTCGAAAGTTCATATAAATATATCTCTTTTCCGCACGGATGATATCCGAACAGCCGTTTATGTATCATTTTTACCTCCTAAAGGAAATCTCCGAACAGAGTGAATCCATTCGGAGATATAAAATTTAGTTATCAGTCCTCGTAGCCGTTCGGGTTCATCTTCTGCCATCTCCACGAATCAGCGCACATGTCCTTAATATCGTTCTCAGCTATCCAGCCAAGCTCCTTCTCAGCCTTTGAAGCATCGGAATAGCAGGTAGCGATATCGCCGGGACGACGTGCCTTGATGGAATAAGGAATCTTAACACCTGTAGCATCCTCGAAATTCTTTACAATATCGAGTACGCTGTAGCCCTTACCCGTTCCGAGGTTATAAACATTCAGTCCTGCCTTAGCCTCGATCTTGGCAAGTGCCTTAACGTGACCGCGTGCAAGATCAACAACATGAATGTAATCACGAACACCGGTACCGTCGTGAGTGTCGTAATCGTTTCCGAATACGCCGAGCTCGGGACGCTTGCCCACAGCAACCTGCGTTACGTAAGGCATAAGGTTGTTCGGAATGCCGTTCGGATTCTCACCGATCATGCCGCTCTTGTGCGCTCCAATGGGATTGAAGTAACGAAGCAGAACGATATTCCACTCAGGGTCTGCCTTGTGAATGTCAGTGAAGATTTGCTCGAGCATGGACTTAGTCCAGCCGTAAGGATTTGTACACTGACCCTTGGGGCACTCCTCAGTGATCGGAATAAACGCAGGGTCTCCATATACTGTAGCAGAGGACGAGAAGATGATATTCTTCACGCCGTGCTCACGCATTACATCAACAAGGACAAGCGTACCGGTGATATTGTTGTTATAATACTCCCAGGGCTTTGCAACGGATTCGCCGACAGACTTAAGTCCCGCAAAGTGGATGCAGGAATCAATGTCTTCGTTTACGAAAATCTCCTCAAGCGCAGCCTTATCGAGAATATCGGCTTTATAAAACTTAGCCTTCTTGCCCGTTATTTCAGCGACTCTGTCAAGACTTTTTTCACTGGAGTTGGAAAGGTTGTCGACGACGACAACATCGTAGCCTGCGTTCTGAAGCTCGACTACGGTATGCGAGCCGATATAGCCGGCGCCGCCTGTTACAAGAATAGCCATATTACTTGCTCCTAAGCTAAAATTAAGTTATTACTTCCAAAGACCGTTCGGATACTCGCCTGCATCGATAAGCTCGCGAAGGCGTGCAATAGTATTCGGCTTGTCGTCGGCATAAGTAACGCCAAACCACTTTGCACTTGTCTCGAGAACATCAACGGTGCATTCGTCGTTCTTGATCATGTTGCCAATGGAGTTCGGAAGAAGAGCCTCGCTCTTGAGAGGATCCTTTGCGGCGTCCTTCTTGAAGGACTCAAAGTCCTTCTCAAGACCTGCAAACACAGAAGGAGTAAAGCCCCAGAAGTTCATGGATACCACTGTATTCGGAGCGAGATCCACAGCATCGCCGTTCTCGTCAAAGAAGCGTGCTCCGGTCTCTGTCTTGTATATCTTTGTTCTCTCAACGATAGTATCGAGCTTTCCGTCAACGGTATTGCAAACACCGCGTGCTACGCTTCCGTTATCGGTGAGCGTGTTGCCGACTCTGTAGC
>CAYNHY010000062.1:0-10649 GCA_964397225.1 uncultured Ruminococcus sp. | reverse complement strand
GAGGGGTCCTCGACCTGCTCGCAGATAGCGACCTTATAGCCGCGCTCGATGAGGCGACCGATATACGGCTCGCAGGAATGAAACGGCACACCGCACATCGGAGCGCGCTGCTCCTCGCCGCAGTCGCGACCGGTGAGTGTGAGCTCCAGCTCACGCGAGGCGAGCTGCGCGTCCTCGAAGAACATTTCGTAAAAGTCACCGAGACGGTAAAAAAGGATATAATCGGGGTATTGATCCTTGATTTCGAAATACTGCTTCATCATGGGCGAGACTGCCATATTAATATCCTTCCGTTTCCTTCGAATTCTTTTTACAGCCTGTGAGCCGGCTGTGGCAGGGGCAGAGCTCGGGCAAAGCTTGCCTCGCGAGACCTTCCGCCGTCCTATGTCTGCCGTCACGCGGCAGGAATATTCACGCCGCCGTCGGAGTGCGGCAGTCTGCCGCACCACCGACGTGTCGGTGACAATATGATCAGTGGCAGCCGCCGCAGCTTGAGCAGTCGTGTGTGCAGGGGTGCTTTCCGGTAATTGCGAACTCGAGCTCTCCCATTACCTCGCTGTAAAGCGCGTCAAACTCCGCCTTTGCGTCGGTGTAGCCGGTGTAAACCGCATGATGGGTGATCTGCTCGTAAAGCTCGTTTGCGCGGGCGGTGATGCTCTCGCGGAGCTTCTCGTCGGAGTCGGTCGCGCTCATCAGCAGCTCCTGCTGTACATTGTACTCACCGATGAGACCCATAAGCTCCTCGCTTCTCTCGTACTCCTCTAAAGCTGCATTGAGCTTTGCCGTTACGGGATCGTTCTTGATAAGCTCGCCCAGCGCGTGAGCGGCGTTTGTGATAACTTCTGTCATGCTTTTTCTTACCTTTCGGAATCTTTATCTTAATATTTATACTTAAACGAGGCGTGCCTCGAGCGTATACGCGTTTGCCGCGGTTATCTCCACGGTTACAAAGCTTCCGACAAGCGACGCGTCGGCGGCGAAATGTATCGGTCGCGGTGCGTCTCCTCTGCCGGTCAGCATTTTTTCGTCCGAGCGGCTCACCTCGTCGGCGAGCACGCGCATTTTCCTTCCCACAAAGCGAGCGCTGCGGCGCGCGGATATCTCGTCCTGAAGCGCATTGAGCCGGCGAAGCCTGTCTGTCGCGACCTCCGGAGGCACGGCGCCTTCCATTTCAGCTGCGGGCGTGCCGCGTCTCGGGGAATATATGAACGAATATATCATATCGTATTCCGCAAAGCGGAGCATGTCGAGCGTTCTCTCGAAATCCTCCTCGCTCTCGCCGGGGAAGCCGACGATAATGTCACTCGTGAGGCTGATGTCGGGCACGCAGCTTTTCAGTGAGGTGATAAGCTGTGCGTAATGCTCTGCGGTGTAGCGGCGGTTCATTCGGCGAAGTATCTCATCGCTTCCCGACTGCACAGGCAGATGGAAGCGGCGGAAGAGCTTTTCCTCGGCGGCGACCGTTTCGATAAGCTTCTGCGAGACGTCCTTCGGGTGGCTTGTCATAAAGCCGACGCGGAAGTCGCCCTCGACGGCGCACACGCGGTGCAGCACATCGGCAAAGTCGACGTCCTCATCAAGCGTTTTTCCGTAGGAATTCACGTTCTGTCCGAGCAGCGTGATCTCACGCGCACCCTCGTCGACAAGGCGGCGCGCCTCCGCGAGGATATCCTCGGGACGTCGGCTCCTCTCGCGTCCGCGCACATACGGCACGATACAGTATGAGCAGAAATTATTGCAGCCATACATGACCGACAGCCACGCCGAGTGGCGTGAGGCGGACACCGACGGCAGCTCCTCCGCTATCGTGTATTCGTCACTTATAACGAAGCTGCGCTTCTTTTCGGAAAGGTATTTCCGTACCAGCGACGGCAAAAGGTGAAGCGCTCCCGTGTCGAAGGTGAAGCTGACGTAGGGATAGCTCGTCTTAAGCTTCTCCGCGCGGTGCGGCTGAGTTACCATGCAGCCGCCGACGCCGATAACGGTATCGGGGTGCGCTTCCTTGATGTGCTTGTATTCACCGATGAACGAGAGCGCTCTCGCCTCGGCGTGCTCGCGCACGGCACAGGTATTGACGAGAATAAGCCTTGCGTCCTCGGCGCTGTCCGCGCGGCGGTAGCCCATCAGCGAGCACAGCCCCGCAAGGCGTTCACTGTCTGCCTCGTTCTGCTGGCAGCCGAGGGTAAGTATGTAATAGCCCGGCGCCCTCTCGCCGACCTGTCCCCTCTCGGCAAGCTCGCGAGCGATCTCGCGTGCCGTTTCAAGCTGCTCTCTGACGAGTGCGGGGTCGGTGTGCTTTGTATCGATATTCTGCAAATTTATCTCCGATCAGCCGCGCGCGGCGGCGTGTATTGTATTTCTGTAGCAATGCGTTCGGCGTGTCATCAAGCGTCGGCACGGCGAAGCCCACGCACGGTGTAGCTGTTGTCGGCGCGCTCGAAGCTGCCGTCGGAAAGCCCGTCGGTCAGTATCAGCTCGCCCTCCGCCGAGACAAGCATCGCCTCAAACTCAAGCTTACCCGAGTCGTAAAGCTCGCGCACTCCGTCCTCACCCATCACAAACAGCGCCGTTGACAGCGCATCGGCGACTGCACCGTCAGCACTCCACACGGCAACGCTGAGAAGCGGCGTATCGGACGGGTAACCCGTATGTGGGTCGAGAATGTGGTGATATTTCACGCCGTCCTGCTCGAAATAGCGCTCATAGCTTCCCGAGACCGAGACCGTGCCGCTTTTTATGTTAAGATAGCACGCGACGGCGGAGGTATCTCGCGGATCCGTGATCCCGATGCGGAAGCTCTCGCCGTTCGGCTTTTCACCGAAGACGCCTACCGTTCCTCCGACGGAAACCATGCCATACGAAACTCCACGCGACGACAGCAGCTCGCAAAGTCTGTCCGCGGCATAGCCCTTCGCGATGCCGCCGAGGTCGAGCACGCAGCTCTCGCGGGCTCTGTGAACAGCCGTCGGTGTCAGCTCGATGCCGTCAGCTCCTATCGCGTCGAGCGCAAGCGCAATGTCGTCCTCGCTCGGCACAGGACCGCCGTCCGTTACATTCCACAGAAGCGACAGCGCGCCGACGGTGCAGCGATAGGCGCCGTCCGTGGCGTCACTGACGCGGCAGGCACTCGATATCACGGAATAAAGCTCCGTCTCGCTCGAGGCGATGTCGTCGCCGCCGTTATTAAAGTCGTAAAGGCGCGATGCGCCGTCGTGCGCGGACAGCTCCGACTCAAGGTGCGAGATAAGCCTGTCGCATTCGGCGTACAGCTCGTCCGTGTCGGATGCAGCGTCGCTCGGAAGTCGAAGCGTCACATAGGTGTCCATCGCAAAGCTGACATGCTCGCTGTACGTTATATTTTCGCCGCAGGAGGCAAGAAGTGTGCAAAGGCACGCTGCAAGCACGGCGCAGATGAGCTTTTTTATCATGAATTGCCTTTCTCACGCAGGACAGCTCAGACGGCAGACGCGTATTTTCGGACGAAGGGGTAAACGAAATTCAGTAACAGTCCCGAAAGCGAGCCGCATATCGCCGCCGACAGGCACAGCACGGGAAAATACGCAAGCGGCGCCGCAGACGAGGTCAAAAGAGCCGCTCCGAGCAGCTGACCGACATTATGGCAGCACGCGGACGCCACGGAAAGCCCGATGAAGCTTACATGCCGCGCTCCGAGCCGCGAGGCGGCAAAAAGGAAGAGATACGACAGCACGCCGCCGCAAAGCGACATTACAAAGGAAACGGGCGAGCCGAAAAGCAGCGCGAAAACGAGAATTCTCACAAGCGAGACGCCGAGCGCGCACGCGGGCGAGAGCGCAAAGGCGGCGCACACCGCGATATTCGCAAGTCCCGGCTTTATCCCGGGGAGCGGGACGAGCGGCGGGAGCAGGTGCTCGAGATACGCAAGCATCAGCGCGCACGCGGCAAGCATTGCCGTCATGCACAACCTCTGCGTGTGCCGCTTAGCCGATAATAAGGTCCGCATCGCGCGCCTCCTTTTTCTGTAGCCTTACCGTAACGCGCGCGGGCACACATACGATGCTTTGCCCTGTCGAGGCAATGCGCCCCGTGCCGACGCACACGCCGTCGGGGCAGTCGGAGGACAAAACGGCGACGGTGCCGTTTTCTATCCTCACCGTAAGTTTTATGCCGTTTGAGGTAATATCAACGGTACGCTCGGTGTCGAGCGGATAGGTCAGCTCGCCGTCGACAGTCGTGATCACGACGCTTTCGGCGGAGGCGGAGGCTCTGCCCGACAGGATAAGGAGCGCCGCGGAGGCAAGGCATAAAAGCACGCACAGCGCGACAGCGACGGCGTCGCCGACGCATGGGCGAGTTTTGATACTGTTCACGCGCACCTCCGAGTAAAGCGGCACATTGCGACAGCTACCGCATTATAATATAATATTATAGCACGGAACGACAGATAAAGTCAACATTAATTATTAATAACGCGCGGCGGTGTATAAGAGCGTTCGTCTCGCGGGCGCGGCGTCTTATTGCTTCGCAGCCTCCGCAGCGGGCATCCGCTGCCATGCAGCAGGGGCGATATTCGGTCGCACGTTTCGTTCTCTGCCGTTCGCCTTATTCCGACGAAGCTGCTTTGGTTTTCCCTGTGAATTGTTGAAAAAGCTCCCGTTTTCCTTTCTTTTTCCCGAAAAGCGGCGCCGCAGCGCGTAAAAGCGGTGGATTTTCTCCTCCGTTTGTGGTAAAATGACAGTAGCAGTTTATTATCCCAATTTGCCGCTGTGCGGCTGAACGGAGTTTATCATGAAAAGCTACATACTTTCCCCAAAGCATATACCGGCGGAAATGCGTCTGCACGGTCTTTTGCCCGACCTGACACGAATGCCGCGCGAAGAGGCGCACGCCGTTTCCCCCGCTGTCGAGGGCAGCTCGCTCTGCCCCGCCGGCGGCAGGCTCCGCTTTATCACTGACAGCTCGACTCTTGAGCTTTCCTACACGCTGGCGCACCCACAGGTGAATTCCGCCTGCGACGTCCTCTGCGACGGAAATTATATCGCAAGCATCGGCGGCGACTCCGACAGCGACTCTTTCTCCGGCGCCGTCTCCCTCCCGACCGGCGAGCACCTTATCACCGTATTCACCCCGCGCACCGCGCCACTTGCCGAAATGAAGCTTTCCGTGGACTGCGACGCGCACGTCTCACCCGCTCCCGATTACGCGATCAAAAAGCCTATCGTTTATTACGGCTCGTCGATTACCATGGGCGCGATGTCGCGCTCACCCTCGCTGTCCTACACCTCACTCGTTTCCGAGCGTCTCGGTGCCGACCACATCAACCTCGGCTTCGGCGGCAGCGCGAAGGGCGAGCTCGAAATGGCAAAATACATTGCCTCGCTCGACATGAGCGCGTTCGTGCTCGATTACGAGGAGAACGCAGACACGCTCGAGGATCTGCGCCGGACTCACAAGCCCTTCTTCGACACCGTTCGCCGCGCTCACCCGACGCTTCCGATACTTATTATTTCAAAGCCCGACACCGACAGCGAATTCCTCCGCGCGTGCTACGGACGCAGAATAGTTATGGACACCTTCCACGCCGCGCTCGACGACGGAGACCGCCTTGTCGATTTCGTTGACGGCTTCCACCTCTGGGGAAGCGAGAATCGCGCGAGCTGCTTTGCGTGCGGCGACTCCACCCACCCGAACGAGCACGGCTTTGCGCTCATGGCGGAGACAATTTATCCCCGTCTTCGCGCGCTCATGGCACGTGACACCGACAAGACGGAAGGCGACTTCCCGATGAATATTTGATATGGCTGAAAGAATTATTGCACCTGTTAAGGATATAGCGGAGTTTTCCGAAATTTATCTCGAGCTTGCCGAGGCGGCAGCTCTCCCCTACACGTCCGAGAAGACCGTGGAGCTGTTTTACGAGCTTTACCGCCGACTCGTCGAAACGTCGAAATTCTTCAATCTGACGGCGGTCACCGAATGCTCCGCCGTTGCCGAGAGGCACCTTGTCGACTCGGCGCTGCTCGCACGTCAGCTCGATCTGCGCGGGCTGCTCTCGGACGGCGCGAGGCTGTGCGACATCGGCGCGGGCGCGGGCTTTCCGACGCTTCCGCTCGGCGTTCTCTCGACGGTGGGTGACATTCCCGCAATAACGCTGCACGCCGTCGACAGCACGGCGAAGAAGATAAGGTACATTGAGCAGACCGCGCGCGAGCTCGGACTGCGCTGCGTTTCGGGCACGGCGGGACGTGCCGAGGAGCTTGCCGCGCCCGCCGTCGGCAAGAAAAGCGCGGGTGCGCTGCGCTCAAGGTTCGACCTTGTGACCGCGCGTGCGGTAGCTGCGCTCCCGGTGCTCGTTGAGCTGTGTGCGCCGCTGCTCAGAACGGGCGGAACGCTCGCGGCAATGAAGGCGCACTCCGACGGGGAGGAGGCAGCGGCAGCGCGCGGCGCGGCTCTGCTCGGGCTCGAGCACGTTGAGACCGTGAAATACACGCTCCCCTCGGGAGATGCGCGCAGCATAGTTATTTATAAGAAGGCTCACGCCACCCCGGCGCAATATCCGCGCGCATACGCGAAGATAACGGCAAAGCCGCTGTAAGCCGGCGGGTATTTGATAAAGCGTTCGTTTCACGTGCGCGGGCATTGATACGACTTGGACGTTTGCGGCACACTCGAGTTTTCCTTGTAAAATGTTGAAAAGTGCTGTCGCAACGGTGTGTGTCTGACTCCACCCGCGCACCCCGTCGCCGCAGGAGCGACCGACACCCTCCGACTCCCACGCGTAAGACGCACAAGCCCCCAGCACCACACGAGTGTCGGCGGAGCACGCCGGGCATGTTGTGCGCTGACGCAGCGTATTGTGGCAGAAGCCGCATTTCGCGGGCAACCGAAGCGGTAGCTGACGCTTTGGAGACAGTAGTCAGCTGTACAGGGCAGCTTGTTCGCGTGCGGCGCGCGAAGCTTTCCCTGTAAGCTGTTGAAAAGCTCTGTATTCTGTTTCCGCCGTCTCGGCGACTTGCTTTATGCGCGAGGCGACACTTTAGGAGATTTTTTATGCGAATCGATAAATTTTTCACCACCGTGGGTAAGCTTACCCGCACCGAATGTGCCGCGGCTGTGCGCGCGCGGCGTATCTGCGTTAACGGCAAGCCCGTCTCGCTCCCGCGTGAGCATATAAACGAGCTTACCGACACTGTCACTCTCGACGGCGTTCACGTCCCTTACCGCAAGCATTTCTATCTCATGCTGAATAAGCCCGAGGGCACGGTCAGCTCCACCGAGGACTCCGACAACACCGTAATGCGTCTGCTCCCCGAGGAATATTCCCGCGCGGGCGGCTTTCCCTGCGGACGGCTCGACATCGACACGGTCGGGCTGCTGCTCATCACGAACGACGGCGACACCGCACACCGTCTGCTTGCTCCCCGCTCCCATGTCGAAAAGACCTACAGCTTCCGCTGCTCGACCCCTCTCGACGATGATATGCTCGCCGCGCTCGAGCGCGGCGTGGAGCTCGGCGACTTCGTCAGCGCCCCCGCCAAGGTGAATATGCACGCCCCGTGCGAGGGTGAGATAACGATCACCGAGGGCAAGTTCCATCAGATCAAGCGCATGCTCACCGCCGTCGGAAGCGGCATTGAATTTCTCTGCCGTGTTCGCTTCGGACCGCTCACGCTCGACACCTCGCTCGCTCGCGGCGAGTGGCGCGAGCTGACACCGGACGAGACAGCTTCCCTGCTCGCGGGCGCGAAATAACTTAAAATCACCTGCGCGATATCGGATATTCCACTTGAAAATATCCGATATTTGTGTTATAATCATCACGTAAAAACATTTGTTCCTGCACGCCTTGCAATGCGAAAGGATACGTCAATGCAGAAGAATATCGTCATACGCGGCGCTCGCGTAAACAACCTTAAAAATATCGACGTCACGATACCGCGTGACCGTCTCGTTATCCTCACCGGGCTCTCCGGCTGCGGAAAAAGCTCGCTTGCCTTCGACACGCTTTACGCGGAGGGTCACCGCCGCTTCGTCGAGAGCCTGTCGTCGTATGCAAGAATGTTTCTCGGTCAGCTCGACAAGCCCGACGTCGACACCATCGAGGGACTCTCCCCCGCCATTTCAATAGACCAGAAGACCACCTCCAAGAACCCGCGCTCCACCGTCGGCACGGTCACGGAAATTTACGATTACCTCCGACTGCTGTACGCGCGGCTCGGCGTGCCTCACTGCCCCGTCTGCGGTAAGGAAATTCGCCAGATATCGCCCGAGCAGATCGTCGACAGCATCTGCGCGCTCCCCGAGGGCACGCGCTTTATGATCCTTGCCCCCGTCGTCCGCGGCAAGAAGGGACGTCACGAAAAGGTCATCGCCGACGCGAGAAAGAACGGCTTTGTCCGCCTTCGCGTCGACGGCATAATCTACGGTGACGGCGAGGAGCTCGAGCTTGACAAGAACAAAAAGCACACGGTAGAGCTCGTCGTCGACCGCCTCGTTATGAAGGATGGGATCCGCACTCGCGTCACCGACTCCGTCGAATGCGCTCTGCGCGAGGCGGACGGGCACGTTATCTGCGAGACCGTGCCGCGCGAGGGCGAGAGCGAGCGGATGGATTTCTCCACAAGCTACGCCTGCGAGGAGCACAGCATCAGCTTCGGCGAGCTCGAGCCGCGTATGTTCTCCTTCAACAACCCCTTCGGCGCCTGCCCGCGCTGCGCGGGTCTCGGCTCGCTTCGCAGCATTGCCCCCGAGAAGATAATCCCCGACACGTCGCTGTCGCTGTCCGAGGGCGCCATCGCCGTCAACGGCTTCAAGACGCTGACGGAGGACTCGTGGAACGGTCCGCTCGTGCTTGCGGTAATGCGCTCCTACGGAGTCGACCTCGACACGCCGGTGTGCGACTTCCCGAAGGACGCCTTCGACGCGCTGCTTTACGGCACAGACCGAAAATTCGACGTCGTTCGCTACTTCGGAGGGGAGGCGTCGCACCAGCCGACCGCGAGGTTCGACGGACTTATAAAAATCATTGAGGATCGCGCCTCCTGGGGCAAGGAGCAGAACGAATATTACGACCGCTTCTTTCTTGACGTGCCGTGCCCCGAGTGTCACGGACACCGCCTGAAGCGCGAGGCGCTTTCCGTCACGGTCGGCGGGAAAAATATTTCCGAGCTCTGCGACTTGTCCGTAAGCGAAGCGCTCGAGTTTATCGAAGCGCTGCACTTCGAGGGCGGACAGGCTGTTATCGCCGCGGAGATCGTCAAGGAGATAAAGGCGCGTCTCGGCTTTCTGCGCTCGGTGGGGCTTGAATACCTCACCCTCTCTCGCGCGTCGGGCTCGCTGTCGGGCGGCGAGGCGCAGCGAATTCGTCTGGCGACGCAGATAGGCTCGGCGCTCACCGGAGTTCTGTATATTCTCGACGAGCCGTCCATCGGACTGCACCAGCGCGACAACTCGAAGCTTATCGCAACGCTGAAAAGCCTTCGCGACCTCGGAAACTCCGTTATCGTCGTGGAGCACGACGAGGAGACGATGCTCGAATCGGACTACATTGTCGACATCGGTCCCGGCGCAGGCGTTCACGGCGGACAGATAGTCGCCGCGGGCACGCCTGCGGAAATTTGCGCCGACGAGCACTCGATAACGGGCGCGTACCTCTCGGGACGGCGGAAAATTCCCGTTCCGACAAGCCGACGCGCGGGCAACGGCAAGAAGCTTCGCATTGTCGGCGCGTGCGAGCACAACCTGAAAAACGTGACTGTCGATATCCCGCTCGGCTGCCTCGTATGCGTGACGGGAGTATCGGGCTCGGGAAAGTCCTCGCTTGTCAATTCCGTGCTGCTTGAGACGCTGTCGGCGAAGCTCAATCACGCAATAACCTATCCCGGACGGCACAAGACCATCGAGGGCATCGAGAACCTTGACAAGGTGATCGCGATAGATCAAAGCCCCATTGGACGCACGCCGCGTTCAAACCCCGCAACGTACACGGGACTCTTCTCAGACATTCGAAGCCTATTCGCCAAGACTCCCGCCGCGAAGCTTCGCGGCTACAATTCGGGGCGCTTCAGCTTCAATATTCGCGGAGGACGCTGCGAGGCGTGCGAGGGTGACGGCGTCAAGAAGATAGAAATGCACTTTCTGCCCGACGTTTACGTCACCTGCGACGTGTGCCGCGGAAAGCGCTACAACCGCGAGACGCTTGAGGTCAAGTTCAAGGGAAAGAGCATCGCGGACGTGCTCGAGATGACCTGCGAGGAGGGTGCGGAATTCTTCGCGGACGTGCCGAAGATAGCCTCGCGCCTTCGCATGATGTGCGACGTCGGGCTCGGATATATCAAGATCGGACAGTCGTCGACGACGCTGTCGGGAGGCGAAGCACAGCGAGTCAAGCTCGCAACGGAGCTGTCGCGACGCCCGACGGGACGGACGGTATATATTCTCGACGAGCCGACGACGGGATTGCACACTGCGGACGTCGAGCGGCTGCTTTCGGTGCTGAACCGCCTCGTCGAGAGCGGCAACAGCGTTATCGTCATCGAGCACAACCTCGACGTCATAAAGACGGCGGATCACATAATCGACCTGGGACCGGAGGGCGGCGACGGCGGCGGAAATGTCGTCGCGACCGGCACGCCCGAGCAGGTTGCCGAGGTCAAGGGCTCCTACACCGG
>CAYNHY010000061.1:0-10706 GCA_964397225.1 uncultured Ruminococcus sp. | reverse complement strand
GCCTTTATAACGGCGGCGGGCACAGCCCTCGGCGCGGCAGGTGTTACAGCGGCAGAGTCGCCCTACAAGGACGTCAAGACGGGGCGCTGGAGCTTTGACGAAATTATGTACGCCACGGAAAACGGCTACATGAACGGAAAGGGAGGCGGACTTTTCGCTCCCGAGGAGACAATGAGCCGTGCGATGGTCGTAACGGTGCTTTACCGCTTTCAGGGCGAGCCCAGGGTCAATTACATAGCGCGTTTTAAGGATGTAAAGAAGAACGACTGGTTTGCAAATGCAGTAATGTGGGCAGCGGAGCGCGAGATAGTAAACGGCGTCGAGCCCGGCGTTTTCGCACCGAACGAGAACGTAACGCGTCAGCAGCTCGCTGCAATTCTCATGCGCTACGCGCCGCTCGAGCATATAAAATCGGAAAATAGACGTGATATCACGGGCTATAAGGATTACAAGAAGGTGCAAACCTACGCCCGCGACGCGATGTCCTGGGCGAACGCTACGGGACTTATCACAGGCGTTACCACGACGACGCTCGAACCGACAAAGGGCGCGACACGCGAACAGTTCGCGGTAATTCTGAAGCGCTTTAAGGAGGGCATGGGCTTCGACTATGAGCTCTACTACGCAGAGCCTGAGTATAACAGAGAGCTTGACCGCTCGGTCGAGCTTGTCAGCGATGCTGACATTTACGTCGCGGTCGACGGCAAGGACACAAACCCCGGAACCTTTGACAAGCCCATTGCGACCTTTGCACGCGCGAAGGAAATGGTTCGCGAGCTGAAAAAGAGTGCGAAGGATGAAATTGTTGTAGCCTTCAAGGCGGGCAACTACGGTTCTCTTGAGGGACTCACCTTCACCTCGGAGGATGGCGGCAGCGCCGATGTGTCGATACGCTACACGGCATACGGTGATGGAGAAGTAATATTCGAAAACGGCGTTACAGTAAAGAAGGATGAGTTCAAGCCCATCGAGGACAGCGACAAGTACCTCTTCAATGAGAATTTCTACAAGGACATATACAAGGTAGATCTTTCCGACAAGCTCGACACGATGACCGAGGACAATGCGCTTTTCAGCAGCACAAGCGGAAGCTGCCATGAGGCGCGCTACCCGAATAAAAATGCCGACGGCACGGACAGAAATTATCTGAACATGACGACCACGGTAGACGAATACAGCAGCATTCAGCTACAGGCGCTTCTTCCGAAGGTTGTCTCCGGCTTCCGTACCACCGAAGGCATGAGAGTCACGGGACATCTCAGAACGGGCTGGCTCATCGACACCTTTACGGTAAAGTCGTATGACCCGGCGACCGCTATACTTACCCTCGATATTTATGAGGGCTTCGTTCCGAAGAACGGTATGATAGTCGGTCCGCTCGAGAAATGGGACAATTATCCGCTCATGTACGAGGGACGGATCGACGATGATGTATTCTTCTCGAACCTCTCCGACCAGCTTGACAACGCAGGAGAATACTGGTACGACACAAATACTCATGTTCTTTACGTATACAAGCCCGACGGAGACTACGCCGTGTCGAATGCCGGCGGCTTTATCACCGTCGAGGATGGTGCTGACAATATTTCCTTTGTTGGGCTTAGCTTCACCGGTTCGACGGCAGATGTCTTCACAGTGAGCGGCGATTATATCACCGTCGACCGCTGCAAGATAGGAAATATCAGCGGACAGTACGTCATCAACACGAAGTCTGTTAACCATCTTACCGTAACGAACAATGAGATATACAATTTCTATTGCTGCGCGGTCAATGTTGTGTCGAATGCCGACAGAGCGCATCTCAAGTCTGCGGAAAATGTTGTCTCGAACAATTACATGCACGACTTCGGTCAGCCGAATTACTTTAACGACGCACAGGCGGTGGCTATCTATTACGACGTCGCAGCGGATATCTCGCACAATGTATTCGAAAACGGCGCGCACGGCGCGATACGCTTTAACGAGAGCCTTGATACCGTCATGGAGTACAACGTATTCGATAACATGATGATGACGACAGAGGACTTCGGTGCGATCTATACCTGGAACAGCGAGTGCTACCGCGGAAACATCGTCAGGTACAACCTCTTCTGCAATATCAGAGCCTGCGGCGGCGCGTACGGTATTTACGTTGACAACTTTACCTGTGGCATGGAGATATACGGAAACCTCTTCTACAACGCGGGTGACCACGCCGTGTGTATTCACGACGGACGCGATAACGAGGTGTACGACAACATATTCATCAACGCGAATGTTTCTCCGCTCGGAGACGCCGTAATGTATTCTAACGGACTGTATGAAAAGATTATATCCGAGGTGAATCTCGGTCTTCCGTGCACGGTTGAGAACACGGAATTCTACCGTTATTACGGCACGCAGCTTCCGAAGGAGGGCGACGAGGCCTACGAGGTTTGGCGCGAGCGCTGGCCGCTTATGTTCGAGTATACCTACGACCTTGAAAAGCTCGGCACGCTCGAGTCGGTCTACACCGTTATTAACTACGTTGAGCGAAATACCGTTATCGGCAGCGATTTCCCGCTTCCCAACGGAAGTGACGACTGTGCCTTTAACAGGTACGGAGTATATAAGGATAACGAGGCGTACGGCACAGACGAGAACCGCCTGTTCGTTGACCCGACGCACGGAGATTACACACTTGTAAAGGGCGCACGGCACGATCTCGGAACGGAGACTGTGGGCGTCGTAAAATAAGAAGGCTATAACAAAAAGCATCCGAGAGCGGCACGCCGCCTCTCGGATGCTTTTTGTTATCTTAAGTATTTCGCGCAGCTTTCATAGCCGAAGCCTACGTTTTCCTTAATGTGCGCGTCCGAGCCGTAGACTATCGGGAATTTATAGCCCTCCGCAAGTGCGAGAATTTCGTGCGTCGGGTACGGACCGAGCAGATCAAAGCACTTGTACAGCGGCGCTGCGTTCACCTCAAGTGCGATGCTCTTTCGCTCAAGAAGTGCAAACAGACGGTGCAAAAGCGGTGCGACGGAGCTTATGCTAAAGCCGTCATCGGTCATCGGAAAGGCGTCGTCTGTAAACAGCAGGCGGTAGATGTCGAGGTGAGTTATCACGTCGAAGAAACCGGATTCAGCCGCCGCGATGTAGTTTTCTATGACCGTCGCGGCGAATTCCGTGTGCGTCAGTCGCTCGAACGGCACGCCGAAGCCCGCAATATTGAGGTGAGACGAGCCGAGCACGCGGTCGAAGCGTCCCTCCGAGAGCACGTCACGTATTTCGGCAACACAGCTCGGGTGGAAATCCACCTCGATGCCAACTGAAATTTTGATTCTGTCTTCAAGGCGCTTGCCGAGCTCACGAACGGTGCGGCAGTAATTACCGACCTCACCGAAGGGAATACGGTCGTGCTCGTCACCGGTAACGGTGAACGGCATGTGGTCGGTGAAGACTATCTCGTTGAAGCCGTGCTCCGCGGCAGCGAGCGCGAATTCAGTCCCGCCGCGCTCGGCCTTCAGAAGATTCGGGTGTGTATGTCCGTCACAGCGCTTCACGTGTTTGCCTCCTTATTCTGCGACGACGAAGCGCCGAGCGTATGCTTGCAAAGGCTGCAAATATTATAAACATCACAAGCTCTGCCGTGACGACAGCCGCTCCTGTTTGGAGTGAAAGCAGGCAGGCGGCGATAAAGCCGAGAATGAAGCATACAACAGATACGGATGCGGCGCAAAGCACGACGCCCTTAAAGCTGCGGCATACCTGTGAGGCGCTCATTGCGGGAAATACGATGAGTGCCGATATCATGATCGAGCCCATCATTTTCATACCGACAACTATAGTTACTGCGGTGAGCACCGCGAGTACCGTGCGAAGCGAGCCGGAACGAATGCCGACCGCACTTGCGAACGGCTCGTCGAAGGTCACGGCGAATATCTGTCTGTAAAAGAGCAGGAAATACACGCCGACCGCGACAGCGAGGATTACGCTGAGGAGCACGTCCTTGCCGGTGACGGTAATGACCGAGGCGGAGCCGAAGAGGCTTCCGCATATGTCTGCGCTCGCCGTTCCGCTTATGCCGAAGATAAGTGTGCCGACCGCGACGGCGCCTGTAGAAACAATGGCGCACGCCGAGTCACCGCTGATCTTGCCCTTGCCGTCAAGCTTCAGAATGAGCACTGCTGCCAAAATAACGATAGGGAGTGCTGCCTCCACGGTGAATTCGCTTCCGACACCCGCCAGGGCGCCGAGCGCAAGTGCGAAATAACCGACGTGCGACAGACCGTCGCCTATCATTGAATAGCGCCTCATAACAAGGCACACGCCGAGCAGGGAGGCGCACAGGGAGACTAAAACGCCGACGAATGTCGCACGAAGCACGATGCTTCGCAGAAAGGGCTCGCTTAAGATATCCGTAATTGTCATTTGACTTCCTCCGTTTCACAGTGATGGTCGTGACCGCAGCTGCAAATACCGATGTGACCGCGGTGCGCCCTCGACAGATTCCTTTCGTATTCGTCCGAGCGGCAGCAGAATGCGCCGTCGCAGCACAGGTGAAGCACACGATCAGCCATTCCGACCGCACTCTCGAGGTCGTGGCTTACCATAATGACCGTCATTCCGTGGTGATGTCTGAGCGAGGTTATTATGCTGTACATTTCGGCGCTCGACTCGCTGTCGAGTGCGTTTGTCGGCTCATCAAGGATAAGCAGCTCCTCAGCGGCACAGAGAGCGCGCGCAAGGAGCGTCCTTTGCTGCTGACCTCCCGACAGCTCGTTAAAGCTCTTGTCGGCAATGTCGCCGATGCCCGTTTTTTCAATGGCGGAGGCTATTCTTTCCTTGCTGTCGCGGGGCATAAATATGCCGTGCCTTAGCCGTCCGACAAGACCCGAGGCTACCACCTCGCGAACCGTCGCGGGAAAATCGCGCTCGGCGCGGCTTTTCTGCGGAAGGTAGCCGATGCCGACGCGTCCTCCGATGCTGTCATACGTGATAGTGCCGTCTATCGGCTTGATAAGCCCGAGCAGCGCCTTGATCAGTGTGGACTTTCCCGAGCCGTTTTCGCCGGAAATAAGAAATATCTCGCCATGCCCGACGTCAAAAGACAGATTATTGACAACAAGCACGCCGTCATACGCGAGTGTCAGATTTTTGCATGTAATTAAGCTGTTCATATGTACCTCACAGGTGAAAATCAGCTGAGAGCGCGGCGGAGTACCGACAGGTTTTGCCGCGCAAGCTCAAGGTAGGTCACACCCGTCTCAAAGTCCTCCCTTGAGACGTTGTGATATGAGTGCAGTGTCGCAATTTCGCACCCGGCCTCATCTGCGATAAAGCGCGGAGCGCTTTGTGAGGAGAATTCCGTTGTCAGCAGTAACGGGACGTTATTAGCCTTGATATCCCGTGTAAGCTGTGCGATAACGGAAAGCGACGGCTCGCTGTCCGACGAGCAGCCGGAGAAGGCGGCCTCATATTCGAGCGAGCAGTGCTCGGTCAGATAGCGAAATGGGAAGCGGTCGGCGAAATAAAGCTTATTTCGACTCGCGCTTTCACACAGCTCAAGATACTCGCCGTCAAGCTCGCGAAGCAGAGCTGCGTATTGCCCACCGCAGCTGCGAAAGCTGTTCGCAAGGGACGGGCGAAGCCTACACAGCTCATCGCATATGGCTTCCGTTAAAATCGCCGCGTTTTCGGCAGTAGTCCAAACGTGCTCGTCGAGCTTGTGCTCGTGACCGGTCTGCCCGTGAAGAGAGTGTACGTCGTTGGCTGTGTGAGCATCCCAGTCGTGAGAAGGCTCGCCGTGCTCATGCGAATGCTCGGTATCCAATATTCCGCCGTCCTCCTCACATAGAAGCTCAACATGCTCCGTGAGGCGCATAACATTGACCTCGGAGCCGACGGCAGCCACAGCGTCCTCGACCCATGAATCTGTCTCACCACCGACGCAGATGAACAGATCGCATTCTCCAATTAGCTTCAGGTCGGAGAGGCTCGGTTCGTAGTCGTGGCTCTCGCTGCCCGGCGGCAGGAGCATCGTAATGCTGACACTGCCCGCCGAATCGGCGCATATCGCTCTAACAAAATCGTACTGCGGGAATACGGTCGTTACGATCCGAAGCTCTACGTCCTCGGTAGCGGGCGCTCCGCAGGAGACATTCAGAAGAACAAGCGAAAGCGACAAAAGCAGGAATAAAAGTCGTTTCATAGCTCGACCCCGCTTTCGGCGCATTTCGGGCAGAGTCCGTAGATCACCGTGTTTCCCGTGTCGAGGAGGAAGCCGTGGCAGCTCAAAAGATGCTCCGACAGCTCGTTTATGAACTTGCAGTCGGAATGCATCAGCTCGCCGCAGCTTGTGCAGACAAAGTGAATGTGATCGCCGCGTCGGCAAGCAAGCTTATAGCAGTCGCCTCCGACTGCGGACTTGAAGCGGCGAATTATGCCCTCGCTTGTAAGAATGCTCAGCGTTCTGTATACGGTAGCCTGTGCGGCGGAGAGCCCGCCCTCGCTAATCAGCTCACGCGCAGAGAAGCATCTGTCGGGCGAGCGCTCGAAAACCGCAAGTATCTCCTCGCGCTGACGTGTTTTATAGGTTCTGCCGCTCATTTCAACACCTCCGAAAGAGAATCAAGTACATCGCGGTGTATGGCCTCGCGGCTTCTCATTTCGCCGTTTTCGTCCGTGCAGTCTATGCGCGTCCAGCCCTGCACGCGGCTGACAAGCTGCGCGCTTTCCCATACGCGACGCATAAAGTCACGGTCACGCTCGTGAATATCGTTTTGCACGCCGTCATTGGAGAGGCGAGCGCGGCGGAGCTTTTCAGCAGTTTCGAACGGCGCATCAAGAAAAATAACGGCGTCCGGAGCCGGTATGCCGAGCTTTACATATTCGTAGTCGGATACATACCTGATAAAATCGAGCTTGTCGCTTTCGTCTTCAAGCGACGCCGACTGATATATAAGGCTTGAGGTCGTGTATCTGTCGAGCAGAAGCAGCTCGCCCGCTTCAATATGCGAGTGCAAGGCTGTCCGCCAGCTTACGGCGCGATCCGTAGCGTACAGCGCATTAATCAGATACGGCGAGAGCGAGGAGCGCTCTCCGAGCTCGCCGCGAAGATATGCCTCTACCGCGGCGCCCTGCGGCGTGCCGTAGGAGGGGAAATGATGACCGTACACGGTATACGACAGAGCTGTAAGCTTATCGCGCAGAAGCGCAAACTGAGTGGATTTTCCGATGCCGTCGACGGCACCCTCGATTACTATCAGCTTTCCTTTATTCATACGCACCTCAAATATGAAATTGATTATCATTATCAAATGCTGATTTATTATAGCACAGCTCGGCAATAATTTCAAGCCCCGTTCGGCATATCGACGCCTTCTGCGGCATATAAATGGCACGAAAGCGAAAAGATATAAAGTGAGGGAGCATATGAAAACAAAGGCAGAGCTTCAGCGGGTATGCATCGGTGCAAGGCATGAGGCTGCGGATGAGATAAGTCTGCCCGACTACATGCCCGAGATAGGCAGGATAATTTCGTGCTCAAGCGCGATACTTCCGGAGAGCAGGTACATCGACAGGGGAGAGCTTGTGCTTTCGGGGCTTGTGATAGTGTGCGTGTACTACATCGGAGATAACGGAGAGCTGTGTGCGTATCCGCATAACTGTGAATACAGTGTACATCTTTCCTGCGCGGGTTGTGATATGACGTCGCTGTCGGTCGAGCGTCTTATAGTAAATACAACCGCAGAAAGCACTCTTTGCCGCGCGACGGGACCTCGCCGGCTCAGCCTTACGCTTAAGCTTCACTCGGCGGTATTTGCGGCGCAGCACGACGAAATAGAGCTTGAGCTCGTGTCGGACGGGGAGAAGAGCGGTACGGTGAATGCCAAGAGCACGCTTGAGCTGTGTCGCTTTCCGACGGAATATACCTCGCTGCTTTGCGGTGCGTCGTCCGGCAATCTGTCGGGAGAGCTGCATATACGCGAGGGCTCGCGGATAATATCTTGTCAGGGCGCCGCTGCCGTAACGTCGGCGACGGTATCGGAAGGAAAGGTCACGGTCAAGGGGGAGCTCTACATAAGCTGCCTTGCGTCTGATGCCGAGGGAGGATATTTTACCGCTCAGACGCGTGCGCCGTTTGAGGAGAATGTCGCACTCGGCGAGCTGCCGTCGGACGCGACACGGACTTACGCGGTAGGACGTGCGAGATGTGCTGCGGTCAAGCTTCACGGTAGTGAGGACGGCGAGCTTACCTGGGAGGCTGAATACGATGTTGAGGCAACGGCGTTTGCAGAGCAAAGCACAGAGCTGATAGCCGACGCGTATTCAACCGAATATTTCGACAGCTGTGAGATGTCGACGGCAAGGGTGGTAAGATGTCTTGCGGGCGTGAATACGCAGCTTTCCGCAAACGCCTCACGGCAGCTTCAGACCGCGAGTGGCGGGGAAATATCGCATATTACCGCCACAGTGTCGGACAGCCGTGCCGAATGCACCGCCGAGGGGAGACTTGTGCTGAACGGCAGCTGTGCCGTGACTGCGCTGATCTCAAGCGGCACAGAGCTTGTCTTGCAGGAGCTTGACGTGCCATACAGATTCGAATGCGAATGCAGGCGAGGGGAGGCGACCTCCGTAATGGCGGGAGCAGCGGTCATCTGCACCGAGGGCAGGCTTGACGGAGACAGACTGTCCGTAAGCTGTGAGCTTGCGCTGACATGTGTCGCACTTGAATGCGCCGAGAAGCGGTATGTCAGCCGAGTATCGCTGAAAAACGACGAGCCCGTAGAGCCGAGGGGCGAGCTTTTGACGCTGTATTACCCGAGCGACGGCGAGAGCTCATGGGAGATAGGCAAGAAATATCACTGCCCGCAGAGTTGTATTAAGGCTCTCGACGGGACAGCAGCCGTAATGATAAGCACAAAATAAACAGGCTTGCCGTGTGTCGCGTCCTGCGATACACGGCAAGCCTGTTGTGTACTTAAAGCTGCTCCGCACAAAGACGGCAGAGCTCGTCGGTGCTTTTCATTACGCCTCCGGCGTCCGGTGTCAGCGAAATGTCGCGGTATCGCTTGAACCACGTTATCTGCCGCTTTGCGTAATTACGCGTGTTTTTCTTCACAAGCTCACACGCCGCTTCAAGTGAGATTTCGCCCGTGATATAAAGCAGCAGCTCCTTGTAGCCGATGCCCTGTGCTGCTGTCGAGTCCGTCGGCAACGCACCGCTTTCGTAAAGTGAGCGAACCTCGCGCTCGAGCCCATGCCTGAACATTTCGTCGACTCTGCGGTCGATGCGTGAGTAAAGAATATCTCGGCTTTCGTAGTCGAGCGTGATCACGCGGCAGCTGTAGCGTGTCTCGCCTTCAAGGCTTTGTCTGTCGGCTTCGGTTTTGGTAATACCCGTCGTCAGGTATATCTCAAGCGCACGGATAACGCGCTTGACGTTGTTCGGATGTATCGCTGCTGCGGAGTCGGGGTCGACCTCGCGAAGGCGCTCATGAAGAACTGCATTTCCGTTTTCCTTTGCAAATAGGCGCAGCTTTTCGCGCAGCTCGGCATTCTCGTCGGCTCCGTCTGCCCTTGAAAAAGGCTCGGGGCGGAGCAGGGCGTCAAGATACATTCCCGTGCCGCCGCAAATTATCGGCGTTTTTCCGCGAGCTGCTATGTCATCGATGGCACGTGTCGCCCCCTCGACCCAGTCTGCGGCGGAAAAGGAGCGCGACGGAGGACAGACATCTATCATGTGATGAGGAACCTCGGCGAGCTCCTCTGCGCTCGGCTTTGCCGTGCCGATATCCATGCCGCAGTATATTGCCATTGAGTCGCACGACACGATCTCGCCGTCAAGCTGCTTTGCAAGTGCGAGCGCGAGTGCGCTTTTTCCCGATGCCGTCGACCCTCCGACGGCGAGGAGGTTAACTTTGCCGTTTGTTGCTTGGTGCTTCAATGTAATTCTCCGTTTTCAGTACTAAGTTGTCACGGCAAGCCGCGTGTCTTTATTATACCACTTTTGTCCCCGTTGTGCAACGCACAGCAAGGCATGAGAGTGAATATTTCTGCTCAATGGAAATACGGAAATAAAGCTCGGCTGCTGCTCAGCCTGAAAACTCGCGTTACTTTGGCACGGCGGAGCGCACGAAAGCGGAGTCTCCTGTGTGCAGAGACTCCGCTTTTTCGGTATTTCGTTCTTAAACATGCTCGTAAACGAACATACCGTAGTTGTACATGATACAGCCGTCGTCGGTCTCTCCGATCTCGATATACGGGTCGACGGCTTCACCGAGAAGCTCGCCCTCGAGCTCGCTGTTATAGTACGGCTTGCCGTTGCGCTGCTCCCACTGTGTTGAGAGCGCGACGATAAATCCGTCCTCGCGCGGCTCAAGCCCGGCTTCCGCCGCCATTGCAAGATACCCGTCGGTCGACGGAACCAGCGTGTTCAGTGTTCCGTCCTCGAGAAATTCAAGAAGCATATCGCGATTTTCCGCAAAAACCTCTGCCTGCTCCGGCGGACAGTTGTCCTCGGTATAGCGCTGCGGTCCGTTTTCACTCGGCAGACGTATTTCTTTCAGCTTCCATTTTCCGATAATATTCATGTCAGCCTCCGTTATGCCCAAGGGTCGGCTGCCTTCGGCGTGCGGACTCCGGTGAGAAGATACTGCTCCCACAGGAACCACTTGCCGTCGCTGCCGCGCTGACGAAGCTTTATAGGACGCGGCGCATCCGCTCCTCCGCAGGGAATAAAC
>CAYNHY010000060.1:0-10876 GCA_964397225.1 uncultured Ruminococcus sp. | reverse complement strand
ATATAATCGGACTTGTTGCTGCACTTAAGGCGGCGACGGAGAATATGGATACACACGGTAAAAGCGTGAACGTCGCCGTAATGGGCTGCGTCGTTAACGGGCCCGGTGAGGCGCGCGAGGCTGATTTCGGCATTGCGGGCGGCGACGGCTTCGGAGTGCTCTTCCGCCGAGGCGTTCCCGAGGGACGCGTGGAGGAGGGTAGGATAATCGAGGTCCTCCTTGAAAACATAAACGAATTTATAAGTAACTGATTTAATGTGAGGCAGACGATGGGCGAGGCACGAAAGACCCTTTACGATCGCTTCGGCAGGTATGACCCTGTCGGAATACACCGCGTGATATACGATAAAGCAGTCGTCTCTTCGGTAAAGCTTGACCGCGAGAGGCGCATAGTTGAGCTTACCGTTGAATTGCCGGAGCTTTTCGATAAGACAGACATTTATTCTCTTGAGGAGGCACTGTGCGCGGCTTATGAGCTGCGCCTTGTGCGTATTTTGACAAAATATCCGAGCGAGTGCTTTGACATGTCGTACCTTCCGCAGGTAATTCTCGAGGCACGCCGTGTCGGCAGCGTTGTCAATGGCTTTTTCAGTCACATGAAGACCTCCTCGGACGGCGACAATATACATATCGCGATACCGTTCTCGGCGGGAGCTATCGAGCTTCACGATATGGCGCACACTGCAGCTGTCATATCGAATATTATCGCAAGCGAGTTCGGGCTCAGATTCAACGTAAAAATAGAGCAGACGGCGGACGCCGACGCCAGATACGCCGAGCACGTCAGCCGACAGCTCGCCGAGCTCAATACACGCTCGCAGAGCATTGCCGCGGCTGAGGAAAGACGCATGGCGTCCGTTGCCGCAGCTCAAAGCGGTGAGGCGGCACCCGCAGAGGAGACCGTGAAGCTCCCAAGGGCATATTCGCTCTTTGAGGGCTCGGACAGCGTCTCGCGCGACGCCGATAACGGGAATATTATCATCTCCGGCAGAATGCGCTTTGACAGCTCGACGGTCGAGGTGCTTTTAGGGCATGAGCCGGCACTTGATGAGCTTATCCCGCTTCGAGCCGTAAAGAGCGCCGGACGCGGAGTCAGCATTGTCGGAGAGGTCTTTGCCGTGACCGAGAAGGAGACGCGCCGCGGCGACAAGCTTACCGTGACCGTCGGCATTACCGACCGTGACGCGTCGCTGTTTATAAAGTCAACGGTCGATCCCGAGGGCGCCGAGGAGCTGAAGTCGATGTTCGGCGTCGGAAAATCGGTGATAGTCAAGGGAAATATCAAGGCGGACAGCTTTGACGGAGAGCTGTTTATGCAGTACAGCGAGGTCGCTCAGATAAAGCGCGTGCTTCGCGAGGATAACGCCCCCGAAAAGCGCGTTGAGCTTCACGCGCATACCAATATGTCGGCAATGGACGCGCTGACAAAGCCCGATGAGCTCGTTAAAACAGCCGCGCGTTGGGGGCACGAGGCGGTAGCCGTGACAGACCACGGAAACCTGCAAAGCTTCCCGATAGCGATGCTCACCGCGGAAAAGCTCGGCGGTAAGGTCAAGGTGCTTTACGGTGTTGAAGCGTACTTTGTCGACGACACGCAAAGAGCCGCGTACCGCGGTGAAGGCATCACCTTCGACGACGAGTTTGCGGTATTCGATATCGAGACGACGGGACTGTCGGCGGCAACCTGCGCCATTACGGAGATAGGCGCTGTCATCATCAAAAAGGGAGAGATACTTGACCGCTTCAATACCTTTGTCAATCCCGGTGTGCCGATACCGGAGAAGATAACTCAGCTGACGGGTATCACCGACGAAATGGTCGCCGACGCGCCGGATATCTCCGAGGTGCTGCCGCGCTTTTTCGAGTTCTGCGGCGAGCGTATGCTCGTAGCGCACAATGCCTCGTTCGACACGAGCTTCATAAGAGCTGCCGCCGAAAGGTGCGGACTGCCCTTTGTCAGTCCCTATCTCGACACGGTCGCCATGTCGCATTATGTTAACCCGACGGCGAAAAACCATAAGCTCGACACGCTCGCGCAGCTGTACGAGCTCGGCGACTTCAACCATCACCGCGCCTGCGACGACGCGGAGATGCTTGCGCTCATATTTGACAAGATGACCTCGCGCCTTAAGGAGGAGGGCATCTTAGACATTGACAGAATGAATTACGTGATGAGCGAGAGAGCAGACCCGCTGAAGCTCCGCACGTATCACCAGATAATCCTCGTTAAGAACAAGACAGGACTCAAGAATCTGTACAAGCTCGTTTCCGATTCGTACCTTAAGTACTATAAGCGCAATCCGCGCATACCGAAGACACGCCTTACCGAGCTTCGCGAGGGACTTATAATCGGCTCCGCCTGCGAGGCGGGCGAGCTTTTCCGAGCGGTGCTTGACAACCGTCCCGAGGACGAGCTTATCGAGATGGCGTCCTTCTACGATTATCTTGAGATACAGCCGATATGCAACAACATGTTCCTTGTCGCTGAGGGCAAGGTCGCGGACGAGGAGGGACTTCGCGAGCTCAACCGACGCATTATCGACATCGGTAAAAAGGCGGGACGCCCCGTTGTCGCGACCTGCGATGCACATTATCTCGACCCGGAGGACGAGATATACCGAAGGATACTGCTTGCGGGAATGAAGTTTAAGGACGCAGACCACGAAACCAAGCTTTATTACCGCACGACCGAGGAAATGCTCGCGGAATTCGAGTACCTCGGTGAACAGACCGCACGCGAGGTCGTAATAACAAATCCGAGACGCATTGCCGATATGATAGAGACCGTGCGTCCGATACCCGAGGGCAACTATCCGCCGCATATTGACGGCGCCGAGGAGGAGTTGACAGAGAAGTGTCACGCCCTCGCGCGCGAAATGTACGGCGACGTGCCACCCGAGGAGGTTACGAGCCGCCTTGACCGCGAGCTTGATTCGATAATCAAAAACGGCTTCGCCATCATGTACATAATTGCCCGAAAGCTTGTTGAAAACAGCGAGGCGAAGGGCTACCAGGTAGGCTCACGAGGCTCTGTCGGCTCATCCTTTGCGGCAACGATGGCGGGAATAACAAAGGTTAATCCGCTGCCTCCGCACTACAGATGCCTCAAGTGTAAGTATTCGGATTTCCACGACTTCAAAGCAGAGCAGCCCGACGTTAAATCAGGCTTTGATCTGGCGCCGAAGAAGTGCCCCGTGTGCGGAGAGGAGCTGTACCGCGACGGACACGATATACCCTTTGAGACCTTCCTCGGCTTCTACGGAGACAAGGTGCCCGATATCGACCTTAACTTCTCCGGCGACGTTCAGGCGGACGCGCACAAGTTCACCGAGGTGCTTTTCGGCACAGGTAAGGCCTTCCGCGCCGGTACCATCGGTACGCTTGCCGCAAAGACCGCCTACGGCTTTGTCGCACGCTATCTAGAGGAGCGCGGCATTTCCGTCAACCGTGCCGAAAGCGAGCGGCTGATCGCGGGCTGCGTCGGAGTCAAGCGCACCACGGGTCAGCATCCGGGAGGAATAATTGTCGTTCCCGCAGAGCACGACGTGTACGAGTTCTGCCCCGTGCAACACCCCGCAGACGACCCGAACTCCTCGATAATCACGACTCACTTCGAGTTTAAGTACCTCCACGACACGATACTGAAGCTCGATATACTCGGACACGATATTCCGACCAAGTACAAGCGACTCGAGGAATATTCCGGGATGAACATTCTCGACGTGCCGCTGTCAGACCCGCAGGTGTACAAGCTCTTTACGTCGACCGAGCCGCTCGGCGTCACGCCTCAGCAGATAAACAGCGAGACCGGTACGCTCGGACTGCCCGAGATGGGCACGAAGTTCATCAGGGGAGTGCTTATGGCGGCGCAGCCGAAGACCTTTGCCGACCTCTTGCAGATATCGGGGCTCACACACGGCACGGGAGTCTGGCTCGGAAATGCAGACGAGCTTATCAAAAACAACGTCTGCACGATATCGGACGTTATCGGGTGCCGTGACGATATCATGCTTTATCTGATCCAAAAGCACGACCTCGACAAGAGCCATGCGTTCAAGATAATGGAGGACGTGCGAAAGGGAAAGGGACTCAAGCCCGAGTACGAGCAGGAAATGATCGAGCACGGCGTGCCCGATTGGTACATCGAGTCGTGTAAGAAGATAAAATACATGTTCCCGAAGGCGCATGCGGCGGCGTACGTTATGGACGCGCTGCGACTCGGCTGGTATAAGATATATCACCCGGACGTCTTCTACGCCGCGTACTTTACCGCCGCGCCGTCAGGCTTTGATGCCGAGATAGTAATGGGCGGAAAGGAGCGCGTTGTCTCTGTTATCAAGGAATATTCGCGCCCCGGCGCCGAGCTGTCGCAGAAGGAAGCCGACACGCTCGACGCGCTGAACCTTGTCAATGAGTGCTATCAGAGGGGATATTCATTCCTGCCTGTTGACTTTGCAACCTCGGACGCGCATAAATACGTCCCCGAAAACGGAAAAATACGCCTTCCGCTCGATTCGCTCCCCGGAGTCGGCTCGGCTGCGGCGGAAAGCATTGTCGCCGCGAGGGAAAGAGGACCGATATATTCTATAGACGACCTGAAGCGCGAGAGCGGAATGTCAAAGTCCGTTCAGGAGATACTTGAGCGAAACGGCGTTTTGAAGGAGCTCTCGCGCACTAACCAGCTTACAATGTTTTAGACCTTAAAAGCAGGAGTTTTTCAATGTTTGCACTCGGTACTGTAGTTAATGCCGCAACGGTTATCTGCGGCAGCCTTGCCGGAATGCTGCTCAAGCGCGGCATCGGTGAGAGGCAGAGCGGCGCGCTCATGAAGTCTGTCGGCGTTGCCACAATATTCATAGGCGCGTCGGGCGCACTGTCGGAGCTGCTTGTCGTGTCGGACGGCGCACTGTCGACAAGAGGTATAATGCTCATGTGCGTCTCGCTCGCGCTCGGCACGCTCGTCGGCGAGCTGCTGAGGCTTGAGGAAGGGCTCGAGAGCCTCGGCGAGCGAATGAAAGAGCTGCGGCTCTTCTCGCACGCAAGCGCCGGCTTTACCGACGGCTTTGTGTCCGCAACGCTTGTTGTCTGCGTCGGAGCGATGGCAATAGTCGGTCCGATACGTGACACGCTCTACGGCGATTATTCGATACTGTTTACAAAGTCGCTGCTCGACTTTATATCGACGATGATATTTGCCTCGACGCTCGGCGTGGGAGTGCTCTGCTCGGTCGTTCCGATGGTGCTCTATCAGGGAGCCATCAGCATATTCGCGCGCGTGCTCGAGCCGTATCTGTATTCTCTCGGCGACGGGCTGCTCGTGCAGAATATTTCGCTTGTCGGCGGAGTGCTCATTTTCTGCGTGGGCGTGAATCTTGCCTTCGGCAAAAGGCTTCGCGTCGGAAACATGCTTCCGTCGCTTCTCGTTCCGCCGATCTATGCCGCTTTGCAGTCGCTTTTTGCACTGTGCTGAAAAAATCATGTGCTTTTCCCGCGTTTTGCGCCGTTTTTCGGCAAGGAGCACGGGAAAAGCTGCCTGAAGTGTCAAATTCGACAAGACACATTGCGAGTCGGTGCAGCTTTTTGTGACAAAATGTCATCTTGATTTTTGTCGAAGAAAGGTTTATAATGATAATATAAGTTAACCGTGAATTGTACCGATTTTTCTAATAATAAATTTGGTAAGAATTCGCGGCAGATTGTTTTTTGGGGCGTTTTTATGAGAGCACTGGAAGAAAAAATCGTAAACGAGGGTCTGGTCCTCGATGGCAATGTATTGAAGGTCGGCAGCTTTCTGAATCAGAAGATAGATACCTGCTTCGCCGTTGAGATGGCACAGGAGATTGTTCGCCTTTTTGCGGATGCTCACATAAATAAGGTCTTGACCATCGAGTCAAGCGGCATCGCCATCGGCTTTGCCGTAGCGGCACAGCTCGGTGTGCCCATGGTGTTCGTGAAGAAGAGCCATTCCTCGAACCAGTCGGGCAATATGCTGACGTCCCACATACATTCATACACGCACTGTGTTGATTACACGGCTTCTGTATGCGCCGACTATCTGACAGCTGATGACAGCGTGCTTATCGTTGACGATTTTCTCGCGAACGGAGAGGCTCTTCGCGGTCTCATCGATATAGTGAAGCAGTCGGGTGCGACACTTGCGGGCTGTGCGGTGCAGATCGAAAAGGGCTTCCAGGGCGGCGGAGACGAGCTTCGTCAACAGGGAGTGAGAGTTGAGTCGCTTGCGATAATCGACAAAATGTCCGCCACGGACGGTATCACCTTCAGAAGCTGAGCTACGCTTTCAAATTGTATGTAATTAATTTACATAAATTTTATGCCGAACGGCAAGGAGAATCACAAGATGAAAAAGATCCTTTCTGTTCTTCTCGCAGTTGCCATGCTCGCAGCTCTCTGCTGCGCTTGCACATCCTGCGGAACGAACGACAATGAGGGCGACAAGGACACCACCGTTACGCTCAACGGCGATATGGTAAAAGCTGACGCCCCCGTGGAGGCTGACACAACTCTCGATAAGTCTGATTTCAAGATCGGCTTTATCCTTCTCCACGACGAAAACTCCACCTACGACAAGAACTTTATCGACGCAGCTCTCAAGGTCAAGGAAGAGTTCGGTCTGACAGACGAGCAGGTCGTCTTCAAGTCCAACACTCCCGAGTCCAACGAGTGCTACGAGGCTGCCGCTGCTTTCGCTGACGACGGTTGCGACATCGTTTTCGCTGACTCCTTCGGTCACGAGAGCCACATCATTCGTGCGGCTCGCGAGTTCCCCGAGGTTCAGTTCTGCCACGCTACAGGTACTCAGGCACAGATCGCCGGACTTGACAACTTCCACAACGCATTTGCCTCCATCTACGAGGGCAGATACCTTGTCGGTGTTGCTGCCGGTATGAAGCTCAACGAGATGATCGAGAGCGGCAAGATCACAGCTGACCAGGCTAAGATCGGTTACGTCGGCGCATTCAACTACGCAGAGGTTGTTTCCGGCTTTACCTCCTTCTTCCTCGGCGCGAGAAGCGTTTGCCCCTCCGCTACCATGGAAGTCGTTTACACAAACTCCTGGTTTGACATCGCACTCGAGAAGGAAGCTGCAAACAAGCTCATGGACAGCAACTGCGTTCTTATCAGCCAGCACGCTGACTCCGAGGGTGCTCCCAAGGCTTGCGAGGCAAGAGGCGTTCCGAATGTAGCTTACAACATCAGCACTATATCTATGGCTCCCACAACAGCTCTTATCTCCTCGAAGATCGACTGGACTCCTTACTTCAGAACGATCATCAACGCAGAGCTTAACGGTGAGAAGATCCCCTCCGACTGGTGCGGCTCTCTCGCATCCGAGTCTGTTGTTCTCACAGAGCTCAACGAGGATGTAGCGGCTGAGGGCACGGCAGATGCTATCGCAGAGGCTATCAAGGCTCTCAAGAGCGGCGAGCTCAAGGTATTCGACACATCCAAGTTTACCGTTGACGGTAAGACTCTCGATGAGTACATGGCAGACGTCATCACAGACGATGCATTTACTCCCGACACCAACGTTGTTGCAAACGGTATCTTTGACGAGTCCGCTAAGAGAAGCGCTCCGTACTTCGATATCAAGTACATCGACGGTATCAAGGAAAACTGATCAAATAAACCGCTCGGGCGGAGTGCCGTCGGCACTCCGCCTTGAGCCTTATTTTATATACACCTCGGCTTTGAAAAGCGTCCGACAATTTTCGGGCTTTTTTCAAACCCGATGAGAAAGGCATGGTAAAAGATGAGCGTTGCGATTGAGCTGAAAAACATCACAAAAAGCTTCGGAAGCATCGTTGCCAACAAAAATGTCAGCCTGAGCGTGAATAAGGGAGAGATACTTTCTCTGCTCGGCGAGAACGGCAGCGGTAAAACGACACTAATGAACATGATATCCGGTATATATCATCCCGATGAGGGACAGATATTCATAAACGGCAAGGAGGTCGCGATTCGTTCGCCTCACGAGGCTTTCGAGTATAAGATAGGTATGATCCATCAGCACTTCAAGCTGGTGGATATATTCACGGCAGCCGAAAACATAACGCTCGGGCTTAACGAAAAGGGGCGCTTCGATATCGTCGACGTTATCGAGCGCGTCCGGGAGATAAGCGATAAATACGGCTTCGACATCGACCCGACAAAGAAAATATACGAGATGTCGGTCTCCGAGAAGCAGACCGTAGAGATAATCAAGGTGCTCTACCGCGGCGCCGATATTCTCATTCTCGACGAGCCGACCGCGGTTCTTACTCCGCAGGAAACACGAAAGCTTTTCCGCGTCCTCCGCAGAATGCGTGACGACGGCAAGGCCATCATTATAATCACGCATAAGCTCCACGAGGTTCTTTCGCTTTCCGACAGAGTTTCCGTCCTTCGTAAGGGCGAATATGTCGGAACGGTCGAGACAGCAGCCACAAGTGAGGCTGAGCTTACGGAGATGATGGTCGGCAAGAAGGTCGAGCTCAATATAGAGCGAGACGAGCCTATTTCCCCCACAGACAGACTTGTTGTAAGAAACATCAGCTGCATTAACCGTGAGGGTGTGCGCGTCCTTGACGACATCAGCTTCACCGCACGCTCGGGCGAGATACTCGGAATCGCGGGAATTGCCGGAAGCGGTCAGCGTGAGCTGCTCGAGTCTATTGCGGGTCTTCAGCACCTCAGCGAGGGCGAGATACTTTACAACAACCCCAAAACCGGTAATACAGACGACCTTCGCGACAAGACTCCGCTTCAGATAAGAGAGCTCGGCGTTCGTCTTTCCTTCGTTCCCGAGGACAGACTTGGAATGGGACTTGTCGGAAATATGGATATCGTCGATAACATGATGCTTCGCAGCTATCGCCGCGGCAAGTCGTTCTTCCTTGAGCGTCAGGGACCGCGAGACCTTGCCGACGACATCGTATCGCGCCTTGCTGTCGCGACTCCGAATACTTCAACACCCGTGCGTAAGCTTTCCGGCGGAAACGTGCAGAAGGTGCTCGTGGGACGCGAGATAGCCGCCTCGCCCACGGTGCTTATGGCGGCATATCCCGTGCGCGGACTCGACATTAATTCTTCTTATCTTATCTATAACCTTCTCAATGAGCAGAAGAAGAACGGCGTTGCCGTTATCTTCGTCGGTGAGGATCTTGATGTGCTCATCGAGCTGTGCGACCGTATAATGGTCATCGGTGGCGGACGCATTACCGGAATCGTCGATGGCAGAAGCGCATCTAAGGAGGATATAGGACTTCTCATGACAAAGAGCGGCGGAGGTAACGAAAATGACTGATAACAAGAAAATACGCGAGCCCCTTCTCCGCATTTCAAAGCGCTCATACATCTCGCGCCCCAAGGCGTATCTTATCAGAGCGGCGGCGATAGTTGCGGGCTTCCTCCTCGGCGCACTCGTAATCTACGCGCTCACTGATTGCGTGCCGACTAAGGTGTTTAAGTCGCTCTTTATCGGAACCTTCGGAACAGAGCGCCGCATGTGGTTCACACTTCAGCAGACGGCAATGCTCCTGTGCATTTCGCTTGCGGTAACGCCCGCGTTTAAGATGCGATTTTGGAATATCGGAGCCGAGGGTCAGGTGCTCGTGGGAGCGCTCGCGGCAGTTGCGTGTATTGTCTATATCGAGGACATGATCCCAAATTGGCTGCTGCTTATCGTAATGGTAGCGTCAAGCATACTCGCCGGAATGCTGTGGGCGATAATTCCCGCATATTTCAAGGCGAAGTGGAACACAAACGAAACGCTGTTTACGCTTATGATGAACTACATTGCAATGCAGCTTGTTTCGTTTATGATAATGATATGGGTTCCAAACGGCTCAAGCGTTCTTCCGACGCAGGAGTTCGGCTGGCTTCCGTCCATCTTCGAGAAGAAGTATCTTTTCAGCATACTTGTGGTCGTCGCGCTAACGGTGCTCATGTTTATCTATCTTAGGTCGACAAAGCAGGGCTATGAGATATCGGTCGTCGGCGAAAGCGAGAACACCGCACGCTATATCGGAATCAACGTAAAGCGCGTTATCCTTCGCACACTCGCGATATCGGGTGCTCTTTGCGGAGTCGCGGGCTTCCTTATCGTTGCCGGTGCAGAGCACACCGTGACCAAGGACAGCGCTGCGGGCAACGGCTTTACTGCGATCATCGTATCGTGGATGTCGAAGTTCAATCCGATCATCATGGCGTTCTCGTCGCTTCTTATTGTTTTCCTGCGTGAGGGAAGCTCAAAGATCGCCGAGACCTACAGTCTCAGCGACAGCATCTCCGACATCGTAACGGGAATCGTGCTGTTCTTCATTATCGGCTGCGAGTTCTTCATTAACTACAAGGTAAATATCCGCCACAGCGCGGCTCATAAGAAGGAGGAGAAGTAATGATACAGACAATAGCTTCGTTCATAACCGCTGCTATAATTCAGAGCATTCCTCTTCTTTACGGCGCGACGGGCGAGATAATTACCGAGAAGAGCGGTAACCTCAACCTCGGTATCCCCGGAATTATGTACGTCGGCGGAATATCGGGAATTATCGGCGCGTTCCTGTACGAGAACTCGACGGAAAACCCGACAGCCTTTTGGTGCATTATAATTCCGCTGCTTTCAACGCTCATCGGCGCGGGACTTATGGCGCTCATATACAGCTTCCTTACAATTACCCTCCGCGCAAACCAGAACGTAACGGGACTTGCACTCACGACCTTCGGTATCGGAATCGGTAATTTCTTCGGCGGCTCACTGCTCAAGCTCTTCGGACAGAGCGGCTCGATCTCGCTCCTTACAACAGGTAATTATTATAAGACAAAGCTCCCGTTTGCCGATAAGCTCGGACTTTTCGGAGAGACCTTCCTTTCC
>CAYNHY010000059.1:0-10943 GCA_964397225.1 uncultured Ruminococcus sp. | reverse complement strand
TCATTGACCTGCCTGTCGAGAAGATGGGAAGATATTAATTAAAGCTTTGGGAAGGCAGAGGCAAGCATGCCCCTGCCTTCCGTTTTTTCCGCAGATCAAAAAACACCCGTATGAAATTCGATTTTACTTGATTTATTCCCCGCCGTGTGGTAAAATATATGTATATCGGTAAGTCAAAAGGAGGAAGGGCTTTGGCAGATAAGGCAAAATCGGCAAACAGACGCACCGTCGCATACAACCGCAAGGCGCGCCACGACTATTTCGTCGAGGATACCTTCGAGGCGGGTCTCTCTCTTTTCGGCACTGAGGTAAAAAGCGTCAGAAACGGCGCTGTGAATCTTAAGGATTCCTTCTGCTATGTGAAGGACGGCGAGATATTTGCCGTGGGACTTCGGATAAGCCCCTACGAAAAGGGAAACATTTTTAACCGAGACCCCATGCGCGAAAAGAAGCTGCTTATGCATAAGAAGGAAATTCTCAAGCTGTCACAGTACATCACGCGCGACAGCTACACGCTCGTTCCCCTGTCACTTTATTTCTCCGGCTCAAAGGTAAAGCTCGAGCTCGGACTGTGCAAGGGTAAAAAGCTGTACGACAAGCGCGAGGCAGACGCCAAACGATCCGCGGCACGCGAGATCGAAAAGGCGACCAAGTACCAAAACCGTTGAAGGCGCCGCACATGCGGGGGCGTAAAGGTTTCGACGGGGAGCTTGAAGCGAGATAAGCGGGTAGAGGTTCGGAAGCCTCTTAAATAATTCCGATTAAATATCAAACGCTAACAATAACAGAGTAGCAGTAGCTGCCTAAGTGCAGCTTGTCCGCCGGAGAATGCCGCGAGCTCCGGTGCCTACGGGTGTACTCACAAACGCAGTACAGGCATCATTTCAGCGGCCCACGTGAACAGTCCTTTAGCTTTTGAGACTGTCATGCATAAAAAAGCTACCCTCGGCAAAGCCTGAGCGTCGGCGTCGGCGAGGGGAAATCAAATAGACTCTCTGCACCCGGAGAAGGTCTCGTGAACGGCTTTTCGGACGCGGGTTCGATTCCCGCCGCTTCCATAAAATGAAAATCCCCCGATTCTCGGGGGATTTTCATTTTTCCAATAACCACGGGACTTTTCAGCGAAAAGATATTTCCGCAAACGAAAGATTATTTGCGTAAAAAATGCGCTATTTTTACGCTTGATGCAACACGAGCGCCTGTCGCGGACGCCTCGCGAAGGTTTATATTATGCCACCGACGAGCCGCATCGGCGGCTTTTTCTTTTACGTGGTGTAAAGCCGGTTTTACACCGATTTTACATCGGCATGATTACGGATTTTACACCGCGACAGTAAAATATAAGTAGAATGCGGGCATGCGGCCTGCGATAACGAATGCTATAATATGAGGTACCAAGATGAACATTTTTGACATTCTTTCGCTCATAGGCGGGCTTTGCCTGTTCCTTTTCGGAATGAACCTTATGGGCGATGCGCTTGAAAGAAGTGCAGGCAGCAGGCTTGAGATCATGATCGGAAGGCTCACCACGGGAAAGCTGGCGGGGCTCCTCACCGGACTCGGAGTTACGGCGGTCATTCAGAGCTCGTCTGCCACCACCGTTATGGTCGTCGGCTTTGTAAACTCGAAGCTTATGACACTGAAGCAGGCGATCCACGTTATCATGGGCGCGAATATCGGTACGACCGTCACAGCGTGGATATTGAGTCTCAGCGGTATTTCCGGCAGCAGCATGTTTCTGAAGCTTCTGAAGCCCTCCTCCTTCACTCCGATCCTTGCCCTTGTCGGAATCATCCTTTTGATGTTTACAAAAAGCAGCAAAAAGAAGGACATCGGCATAGTGCTGCTCGGCTTTGCGACATTGATGTTCGGAATGGAAGCCATGACGGATGCGGTTTCCGGACTTAAGGATATCCCCGCCTTCCGCGAAATGTTCGTTATGTTCAAAAATCCAATCCTGGGCGTTATCGTCGGAGCCGTGCTTACCGCTGTAATTCAGTCAAGCTCCGCCTCGGTCGGTATCCTTCAGGCGCTTGCCGCTACCGGTGCCGTTTCCTACGGCGCGGCTATCCCGATAATCATGGGACAGAACATCGGCACATGCATTACCGCAATTCTCTCCTCCGTCGGAACGACAAAAAACGCACGTCGCGCAGCTCTCGTGCATCTGTCCTTTAATGTTATCGGCACGGCGGTGTGCCTTACCGTCTTTGTTGCGGCTAAAACGCTTTTTGCTCCCGCACTGCTGAATGAGGCTGCAAGCTACGCAGGCATCGCAACGGCGCACTCCGTATTCAACATTGCATGTACCGCGCTGCTGCTTCCGCTGTCCGGTCTCCTCGAAAAGCTTGCATACAAGCTGATACCCGACACGCAGCAGGTCGAAAAGGCCTCCGAGCTTGACGACCGACTTCTCGCAACTCCCGCCATCGCGCTTGAATGCGCGCACAGCCTCTCGTTTGATATGGCAGCTGTCACGACGGACGCACTGAAGAAAAGCCTCGAATGCCTTGTCTCCTACGACAAAGCTAAGGCGGAGGCAATTCGTGCGGCGGAGGACAGGACCGACCGTTTCGAGGACGTAATCGGCAGCTATCTTGTGAAGCTCAGCACAAAGCAGCTGAACGAAAGCGAGGGAGCTATGGCGTCCATGCTGCTAAAGGTAATCGGCGACCTCGAGCGCATTTCCGACCACGCCGTCAATATCCTCGAGTCTGCCGAGGAAATGCAGAAAAAGGAGATCGCATTTTCCGCGGGTGCGCGGGAGGAGCTTGACTCGCTCTGCGCGGCAACAGAAGAAATCGTCGAGCTTTCCCATAAGGCATTCACGGAAAGCAGCGCCGACTGTGCAAAGCTCGTCGAGCCTCTCGAGCAGGTCATTGACACAATGAAGGAGCTGCTTCGCACGCGGCACATCGACCGCCTGTGCGTTGGCGATTGCAGCATCGAGGCGGGCTTCGTATGGAGCGACCTTATCACAGATATGGAAAGAGTTTCGGACCACTGCTCCAATATCGCAGGCTGTGTCATGGACATGAAGGAGCAGAACATGAACCTCCACGAATCCCTGAAAATGCTCAGAAGCGACAACGAAGCCTACAGAGAAAAATACCGCGAATACACACGGAAGTATCTTTCGTTTGTGTAAAGAAAAAAATATTTTCACATACCGACCGAAGAATTCGCTTTACCGCGAATGAAAGGCTCCGAGGGCTCACGCCCTCGGAGCCTTTTTACACACGCCTCAAGTAAAGTACGGTACATTTTCGTTATGTTCCCCTTCTTTTGAAACATGCCCTATTGTAAAATCAAGTCTGTTGTGATAAAATATAGAGGAAGTAATATCTAAAAAAGGACACCCCAGATATGGAATACAAATTTTCAAATAAGCTTGCTTCTATGAAGCCCTCCGCTATCCGCGAAATATTCAAGTCTCTTACCGACCCTACGATAATCAGCTTTGCGGCGGGAAATCCCTCTCCGCTCTCCTTCCCCTCTGAGGAAATGGCGCGAATTGCCGAGGATATTTTTGCAAGCGACGCTATCACAGCTCTCCAGTACGGCACGACCGAGGGCTATACGCCCCTGATTGATGCTGTCAACGCACGCATGGCGTCACGCTTCGGCATTTTCGGCGACGGCGACCAGACAATAATCACCTCCGGCGGTCAGCAGGGCATCGAGCTTGCCTGCAAGGCTCTTTGCAATGAGGGGGATGCCGTTATCTGCGAGAACCCGACCTTTATCGGCGCGCTCAACGCCTTCCGCTCGAACGGAGCGGAGACTGTCGGCGTTCCGCTCTGTGACGACGGCATCGACACCGCGCGCCTCGAGGAGGTCGTAAAGGCAACGCCGAACGCGAAGCTGCTTTACCTCATCCCAACCTTCCACAATCCCGCGGGAATCACCTCGACTCTCGAGAACCGTAAAAAAGTCTACGACATCGCAAAGCGCTACGGTCTTATCATCCTTGAGGATAACCCCTACGGCGAGCTTCGCTTCGCGGGCGAGGACGTTCCGACAATTAAATCCTTCGACACAGACGGCATCGTGCTCTACTGCTCGTCCTTCTCGAAGATACTTTCCGCCGGAATGCGCGTCGGCTTTATCAGAGGACCGCGTGAGATAATTCAGAAGATGGTCATCGCAAAGCAGGTCGAGGACGTTCATACGAACATGTTCTTCCAGATGCTCTGCCACCGCTTCATGACCGAATGCGACCTTGATGCGCATATTGCGGGAATTCGACGACTCTACGGCGCAAAGTGCGCTCTCATGCTCGACTGCCTCGAGCGCGAGCTCCCGAAAAGCATCAGCTTCACACGCCCCGAGGGCGGACTGTTCATTTGGTGTACCGTTCAGGGCACACAGGACGCCTCCGCGTTCGTGCAGAGTGCGCTCGCACGCAAGGTGGCGGTCGTTCCCGGCGCAACCTTCAATGCAGACCCCACAGCACCCTCGCCCTCCTTCCGCCTCAACTACTCCATGCCCTCCGACGAGCAGATAAAGACCGGCGTTCACGCTCTCGGTGAGGCGGCTCGCGAGCTGTTCTGATTCACAAAACACATCTCACCCTACGAAAGGAAGAAGCAGTATGAACATCTGGCACGATATCAACCCGAAAAGAATAACTCCCGACAGCTTTACGGCAGTCATTGAAATATCAAAGGGAAGCAAGCTCAAGTACGAGCTCGACAAGGAAACGGGCATAATGAGGCTCGACCGTATTCTCTACACCTCTACACACTACCCCGCAAATTACGGCTTCATCCCCCGCACCTACGCGGAGGACAATGACCCGCTCGACGTGCTTGTCATCTGCTCCGAGCCTATCGACAGCATGACGCTCGTCGACGTGTACCCGATCGGCGTTATAACGATGGTCGACTCGGGAAGCAACGACGAAAAGGTCATCGCCATCCCGCATTCCGACCCGAACTACAATATGTACAAATCGGTCTTCGACCTGCCGAGCCACATATTCATGGAAATGAGCCACTTCTTCAAGGTGTACAAGCAGCTTGAGGATCGCGAAACAAATGTCGACGACCTGCGCGGTCCCGACGAGGCGCGTGAGATAATCAACGAATCAATCGAACGGTACGACAGATACTTCACAAACCTTTGAGAAATTACATTACGGAGAATATTAATGTTTATTGACAAGATAAAGATAAACGTCAAGGCAGGCAGCGGCGGTGACGGCGCGGTCTCCTTCAGACGTGAAAAATATGTTGCCAAGGGCGGCCCCGACGGCGGTGACGGCGGAAACGGCGGCAATATCATAGTCCGCTGTGACGATTCCGTCAACACGCTGCTCGCGTTCCGATACAAAAGAAAATTCGCCGCCGAAAACGGCGGTGGCGGCTCCGGAGCCAAATGCCACGGAAAAAACGGCGAGAGCGTCGTTATAAAGGTCCCTCGCGGCACGCTGATCAAGGATCCGGAAAGCGGGCGCATCATAAAGGACATGTGCGACGACGAGGATTTCGTGCTTTGCCGCGGAGGTCGCGGAGGCTGGGGAAACCGTCACTTCGCAACTCCGACGCGTCAGATCCCGCGCTTTGCGAAAAGCGGTCTGCCGGGAGAGGAAAAGGAAGTAACGCTCGAGCTCAAAATGATAGCCGATGTCGGACTGGTCGGTCTGCCGTCAGCAGGCAAGTCTTCCCTGCTCGGCGCAATCTCCGCCGCACGCCCGAAGGTCGCGGAGTACCACTTTACGACTCTCGAGCCGAGCCTCGGTGTCGTCAGCGTGTCAGACGAAAACGCATTCGTTGCCGCGGATATTCCCGGACTTATCGAAGGCGCGTCTGACGGGCTCGGGCTCGGTCACGATTTTCTGCGTCACATCGAGCGCTGCCGAATGCTCATACAGGTCATTGACGTTGCGGGAACCGAGGGTCGCACACCCGTTGAGGATTTCCGCGTAATCGATGAGGAGCTGACGCGCTTTTCGCCCGAGCTTGCAGCACGTCCGAGGATAATAGCCGCAAACAAGGCTGATCTCATGGTCAACGGCGAGGAGGAATTCGCGGAAATCCCCGAAGTCTCCGAGGAGGCTGCGGAGCTTGAGGCTCTTTGCGCCGAGCGCGGCTACAGCGTGGTATACATTTCCGCAGCCGCACGGCTCAACCTCCGCGCGCTTATCGCCGAGAGCTCACGTCTTCTTTCGACACTGCCACCGGTCGTAACCTACGACCCCGAGATAATCGAGGACGAAGCACGCGACGACGAGCTTGCGGGAGCGGACGCCGTTACTATCCGTCGCGGCGACGACGCCTCCTACATCGTTTCCGGCGAATGGGCTGAAAAGCTTGCCGGACGCGTCAATTTTGCAGACCGCGACTCACTCATGTACTTCGAGCGCTCGCTCATTCGCGGCGGAATCATCGACCGCCTCCGCGCGGCGGGCTGCGAGGAGGGCGACACGGTCAACTTCTGCGGCATGGAATTTGATTTCATAGACTGATGGCGGACAGCGAATTCCCGCGTGCCGTCGAGCAGTTGTTCAAGCGCCTTGAAGCGCTCGAACTGATAAAACCGGGCACGTGCCTTGTAAGCTGCGATGGAATGCTGTCAAACGGCGACGATGAAGCGCTCCGCCTTCACCGAATGATGCACCGGAGCTTTGACAGTGCCCGCTATGTAATATCGTATTCTCCGACGGACAGCTCCCTGCCGGGTGTGACCCCCTTTGAGACGGAGTCTGACCTTATTTCAGCTGAACTTGACCTTATACGGCAGATAAACGCCTCGGACTCTCCTTCGCTGAAGGGGCATGCCGTATACCTTCGCACAGCCGAAGGCGTAACGGTGCTTATCGGCGCGGAAACATCCGCATACGCCGAAAAGACCGCCGTTTCGGTGCACCGCTCGGCAGTAAGCGCACATCAGCTTAAGGCGGCATACCGCGGTATCATCGACTATGTCGGAGAGCGCAGCGCAAAAATCACCGAAGAAATACGCCGAATGAGAAGCGGCTCACTTTATATAAAAAGCCGCGACAGCCGGCAATCGGAGACAGACAAATGAACACACAGGAAATACTGACAAAATTTTATGCACTTCAGGAAAAGCTGAGTGCATACAATCATGCCGTCGAGCTGATATATTACGACGGCGCGACCACAGCCCCGAAGGCTACAGCCGAAAACCGCGCCCACGCGCTCGGAATTCTCAGCGAGGAATGCTACCGCCTCTCGACCGGTGACGAAATGCTGTCCTGTATCGACGCGCTCGCCGACGTGCGCGACAGCCTTTCGCCGAAGGATCGCAGATGCCTTGAGCTTGCGGAGCGTGAGACACGTGAGCTTAGAAGCATTCCCATTGAGGAATATGTGGAATATCAGCGCCTCATCGTCGAGGCAGAGGACGTGTGGCACGACGCAAAGGAAAATAACGATTTCGACGCGTTCTGCCCGTATCTTGAGAAAATTTTCGACACAAAGCGCCGCTTTGCAAGTTACTGTGACAGCGAAGCCGACCCGTACGACTACTGCCTCGGTCAATTCGAGGACGGTCTGACGACACAAAAATGCGACGAATTCTTCGCCGTGCTCAAGACCCGGCTGCTGCCGCTCATCGCCGAGCTCTCAGGCGCCGAGCAAATCGACACCTCGCCTCTGCACGGTAATTTCTCCGACACCGACCAGCTGAAGCTCTCGCTTCGACTGATGGATAAAATGGGCATCGACCGTCGGCGCTGCGGACTCGGCACGACGCTCCATCCGTTCACTACGTCGATAGGCTCGCACCGCGACGTTCGAATCACGACAAATTTCAAGAGCGACGACTTCTCCTCATCGATGTTCAGCGTAATTCACGAGGGCGGTCACGCGCTTTACGACATGAGCTCGGACGAGGAGCTTGCATACACCTTCCTCGACGGCGGCGTTTCGATGGGAATTCACGAGAGCCAAAGCCGCTTCTACGAAAACCTCATAGGACGCAGTCGCGCGTTTATCGACATGATAGCTCCCGACGTGCGCGAGTGTCTGAAGCTTCCGAGCCTTACAGCAGAGGAGCTTTACCGCGCCGTGAACTGTGTCACGCCGTCACTCATTCGAACCGAGGCTGACGAGGTCACCTATTGTCTGCACGTCATGATCCGCTACGAGCTTGAGCGTGCGGTAATGAACGGCTCGGTCGCAGTGCGCGAGCTTCCGCGCGAATGGAATCGCCTTTACCGCGAATATCTCGGCGTCGAGGTTCCCGACGACACGCACGGCGTCCTTCAGGACAGCCACTGGTCGGGCGGAATGATCGGTTATTTCCCCTCGTATGCTTTAGGCAGCGCATACGGCGCGCAATTCCTTGACAAGATGCGCGAGGATATTGATGTCGACGCGTGCATATCGCGCGGAGATTTCGCACCCATCAACGAATGGAACCGCGAGAAGATCTGGCATCACGGCTGCATGCTGAAGCCGGGAGAGCTTCTGGCAGATGTTCTCGGCGAGGATTTTGATCCGACGCACTACACGGATTATCTCGAAAAGAAATACAAAGCGCTTTACGGCATAGCGTAAGCTCACAAAGGCTCCCCGACAGGTCATCGTCGGGGAGCCTTTTGCTATATTCTGAAGTAAGCGTAGCCGCGCGGAGGCAGCGTAATGCCGTCTTCGACAGGCGTGCCGTCCATGCATCGCAGCTCAAGCTCAGGTGTAAGGCTGCACTCGGCATCCGTGTTGTTGAACACGGCATAGAGCCCGCCCTCTCCGTGTATTCCGCGTCGGACGAAGGAAAAGCTCTCCGCATCAAGCGTCACAAGCTCAAAGCTCGCGTCGCGCAGCAGTGCTTCGCTCTGTCTGAATTTGCCGAGGCGTCTGTATTCCTCAGTCAGGCGCACGTCTGCGGCATTCCAGGGGAAGGTCTTGCGGCAGAACGGGTCGCGGTAGCCCTCGACTCCCGCCTCATCGCCGTAGAACACGCACGGCACTCCGGGCAGCGCACATATGATTGCGTATGCCTCAATAAGTCGCTGCACCGCTCGTTCGCGCTCCGCGTCGCTCATTCGCCGCACGGCAAGCTCCGCGTTTGACAGCTCGCCGTAGGAGCTGTCGCCGAAAACCGTCAGCGCACGCTCTGTGTCGTGCGTTCCGAGAAAATTCATCAGCGAATCCGACACGTGCTTCGGATACCGCCTGTAAAGCCCCTCCGTAGCGCGGCGAAGCAGCTCGCACTCGCCGTTCAGCACATATGAAATCACTGCATTTCTCAGTGGGTAATTCATGACCGAGGATAGCTGACCCGACGACAGGTAGCGCCGGCGTCTGCCGTAGCTTACCTTGTCTGAGGCATCCTCCCACACCTCGCCCACAATGCAGGCGTCAGGCGAGGCTTCATGCACCCTTTCCGAAAAGCGGTCAAGGAAGCGGTCGGAGAGCTCGTCGGCGACGTCAAGCCGCCAATGACGCACACCTGCGGACATCCATTTCGGCACGACCTGCCCGCAGATGAAATCAAGGTACCCATCACTGTCGCTCTTCACGCGCGGCAGTATTTTAATTCCCCACCAGCACTCATAGCTGTCGGGATAATCGGTAAACGTGTACCAGGGATAATACGGCGAGCTCTTCGAACGGTATGCGCCGCCGTCTCCGTAATTCCCTTCCTTGTTAAAATAAACGCTGTCGCTTCCCGTGTGGTTGAACACACCGTCAAGCATTACAGCTATACCGTAGCGCTCCGCCTCACGGCACAAAAGCTCGAGCGCCGCGTCGCCTCCGAACATTTCGTCGACTGTCATGTAGTCCGCGGTGTCGTACTTGTGATTTGATGCGGCATCAAACACCGGCGACAGGTATACCGTCGACGCGCCAAGTGAGGCAATATACGGCAGCTTTTCGACAATACCGTACAGATCGCCGCCGAAGAACATGTTGTTCTTCACCTCGCCGCCCGGATACTCGGCAAATTGCGGGATGCCGTGCTCCCAGTCCTCGTTGAGTATCGCGCCGTCCTTTACGTGGCACCTGCCGCTTTTTCTGAAGCGGTCGACGAATATGTGATAAATAATTCCGTCGCCGATACTCGGAAGGCTGTCGGGCTGCTTATGTATCAGAAGCTGCCTCTCTCCGTTTTCGTGCGAGGACACAAGCTCGCGCGGCCGCTCACCTCCGAGATAAAGCACGCCGTCGCGCGTGTCGAGCTCATATTCGTAGTAAAACAGTCCGTAGCTCTCACCGATAAGTCTCTCGGACAGCTCGCACGTATCAAGCGTCACCTCGAAGGCGTCGTGCTCCATATCGCTCCGTGCCGATGAAAGCGGAAGCTCAAGATAGGTTATCTCTCCCTCGTAGCCATCCGAGTGGATGCGAAGGAGCGCTCCGTGCGCCTCAAGTTCGCTCGGCACGCAAAGCGTGAAGCACACATTTTTCCCGCTCGGCAAGGCTCCGAAGAGGGACATGTCAATGTCCCCCTCAGTTATGCGTTTTTCTTCGCTGATCATACTCTTTTGATATTCCATATATTCTCAGCGTATTCTCTGATGCTTCTGTCCGCGGCAAAGAAGCCAGCCTTTGCAATGTTCACAAGCGACTTCTTCGTCCATGCCTCGCGGTCTGCATAGTCTGTCATCATGCTGTCGAAGGTATTGATATATGAATCGAAGTCGGCAAGGCACATGTACGGGTCGGACACGCCGTGAGAGTACAGCAGGTAGCTGACTATTGACTTAAAATCATTTCCCGCAAGCGACTTCTGCGAAAGTATGTCTATCGCCGCGCGGAGTCTGTCGCTCTGCATGTAATACTTCACGGATTCGTAGCCGCGCTTCCAAAGGTCGTCGACCTGACTGTCGGTCAGACCAAAAATGTAAATATTGTCGTCGCCGACAGCGTCGCGTATCTCGACATTCGCTCCGTCGAGCGTGCCGAGCGTAAGCGCTCCGTTTATCATGAACTTCATGCAGCCCGTGCCGCTCGCCTCCTTGCCGGCAAGCG
>CAYNHY010000058.1:0-11002 GCA_964397225.1 uncultured Ruminococcus sp. | reverse complement strand
GCCGTGCTCCGTCTGCGGACAGACCGTTTATAATGTAAAGCCCGACGAGTTTGCCGAGGACGTGGCGACTCTCGTCCGCGAGGGAGTGCGCGTTGTCGGCGGCTGCTGCGGCACGACACCCGAATATATTTCCGCACTCGTCTCGCGCGTGAAGGAGCTTGCCCCCGTGCCGACGAGGGATAAGGGGCTGACCGTCGTGTCGTCCTACACCCATGCGGTTACCTTTGACCGAGCACCCGTGCTCATCGGAGAGAGGATAAACCCGACGGGAAAGCGCCGCTTTAAGACAGCGCTCGTCGAGCGCGACATGGCGTACATACTCTCCGAGGCGTTCGCACAGCGCGACCGCGGAGCGCATATTCTTGATGTCAATGTCGGACTGCCCGAGATCGACGAGGTGCGCCTGCTGACAGACACAGTCTGCGAGCTACAGGCGGTGTGCGACCTGCCGCTCCAGCTCGACAGCTCGGATGCCGAGGCAATGAGCGCCGCGCTTCGTCGCTACAACGGCAAGCCGCTTATAAATTCCGTCAACGGAAAGACCGAGAGCATGGAGCGCGTCTTCCCGCTCGCGAAGAAGTACGGCGGCGTCGTAATTGCGCTGACGCTCGACGAGAGGGGAATTCCCGAGAGCGCGGAGGAGCGCCTTGAGATCGCGCGTCACATTCTCGACGTTGCCGCCGACTACGGAATAGCAAAGAAGGATATAATATTCGACCCGCTCGCAATGACCGTCAGCGCCGATGCGACAGCGGCCTTGGCGACGCTTGATTCGGTCGACCTTATCCGTCACACGCTCGGCTGCCACACCTCTCTCGGCGTGTCCAATGTTTCCTTTGGACTGCCGTGCCGCGACGTTGTCAACAGTACCTTCTTTGCCTGCGCACTCGAGCGCGGACTGTCCGCGGCGATAATGAATCCGTATTCCGAGGAGATGCGCCGCACGTACCACGCGTACCTTGCGCTGCACGGGCTCGACGCCATGTGCTCGCAGTATATTACCTTCATGGACGGAAAGACTGTCGCCGTTTCGCAGAGCAGCGCGGGCACCGTTGCGGGAGATGCTGTCGCGGACAGCGTTCGCGGGGCTATCGGTCACGGAATGAAGGAGCGTGCTGCTGAGCTGACGCGCGAGAGACTGAAGGAGGCGCAGCCGCTCGATATTGTGCGCGATGAGATAATTCCCGCCCTCGACGAGGTTGGACGCGGCTTTGAGGAAAAGCGCGTGTTCCTGCCGTCGCTGCTCATGAGCGCCGAGGCTGCAAAGAGCGCCTTTGAGGTAATTAAGGAAGCTGTCCCGCGCGGCGAGAGCGCCGATGTTAAGTGCCCGTTCGTTATCGCAACAGTGAAGGGCGACATCCACGACATCGGAAAGAATATCGTCAAGCTGCTGCTTGAAAATTACGGCTTTGCCGTGTACGACCTCGGTCGTGACGTCCCGCCGGAGGAGGTGCTTCGCGCCGTTCGAGAAACGGGCGCGCCCGTTGTCGGACTGTCGGCGCTCATGACGACGACCGTTCCCGCAATGGAGGAGACGATAAAGCTTCTGAGAAAGGAGGCGCCCGGCGTGCGCGTCGTTGTCGGAGGAGCTGTGCTCACCGAGGAATACGCCGCAATGATCGGAGCCGACAGGTACGCCGCAGATGCCATGGAGACCGTGCGCTACGCGGAGGAGCTGTTTTCCGAGCTGACAAAATAAAAAAAGCGCCGCGTGTCGCGTCGTGAGAGTGCGAGCCGTAATCGGCATTCCGCTTCACGGGCGTTGCGGCGAAGGCGTGCCGGGCGACTATGACTCGGCACCCCGAAAAAAGAGCTGTGCGCGTCGGCGCACAGCTCTTTTTAGCTTAGAAATACTTATGTTTATGCCTTTTCGGAATGAGGAAGAGCATGTTGAAGGCGACCGCTGCCGCTTCCGCAAGCTTTTCCTTGGAAAATGCTTATTTTAACGAAACGTTTTTGATCTTGCTTCGGCGCGAGAGGTAGAACACAAGCCCGAGTGCGCACCAGACCACAAGCATTATATACGACTCGCGGCAGAAGTGAACCGACTCAAGACTCGGGATCGGGACGAGCTGGAGAATCATGAACATCACCGAGAAGAGCGTGCCGAGCGCGGCAAGAAAGAAAAGTCCGGGTCGCTTTTCACCGTCGCGGCGGAGAGTTATCATGGTGCAAAGGCAGGTAAAGCCGAAGCCGATGGATGCGCCGATGGCAGACATGTCGACGAACCAGCCGAGTGCCTCGCGTCCGAGAACGGGACCCGAGAGCGAAACTATCATACAGAATATGATAGCGTTGCGGGGTGTTTTGCTCTTGACGTCAAGGTGACCGAATATCGCGGGAAGATATCCGTCGAGCGACATCGAATACATAAGGCGCGACGACGCCATGTAGAAGCCCATGATGCCCGAGAGTACCGCGCAGAGCACGGCTGTGCCGACCAGAGCCTTGCCAAAGGGACCGAGAAGACGCTCGGCTGCCGCAAGCAGAAGCCACGGTGTGTTGCCCTCTGCGATAAGCTCCGGCCAATTCTCGAGAGCCGCCGCGGTTATCGTGTTGTTGGCACTGTAGACAAAGCAGCCGAATATGATGGCGACGATCATGATGACATTGACCTTTCGCGCGGAGAACTTGAATTCCTCAGCCGCCTGCGGGATGGTGTCAAAGCCGACAAATGCCCACGGCGCGATAGCCAGCGTTGCAAGCACGGAGGAAAAGGCGGACAGCGTGCCGTTGTGCTCGAAGGCAGTCATGTCAACGCCTCCCGCCGCACGGTAAGCCTCGGCGGCAGCCGCCTTGTCAAAGCCGAAGTACGGCTTCAGGTTGGCAAGCGAGGTCTTGTCGCTGAGAAGCGCGGAGACTGTAAGCGTGAATACGCAAACGGCAAGCGTGATGGCAAGCACCGTCTGCACGATGCCCGCGACCTTAACGCCCTTGATGCAGAAAAGTCCGAACAGCGTGAGAATGAGCGTCGCGAACAGCATCTCTCCGAAATATATCTCAAAGCCCGCTATCGAATAATGGAAGCCGAACTTGAGCACCGAGCCGAATATTCCGTCGACGATGAGGCCGAGAGCGGTCGAGTTCATCGGGACGTTCGTAAGGTATGCCGCCAGGAGGAACCAGCCGCATATGTATGCGCTGCGGTTTCCGATGCAGCGCTTCGTGAAGGTGAATTCGCCGCCCGCCTCGGGATATTTCGGTACCATGTAGCTGTAGCTCATCGCGATAACTATCATAATGAGCGCGCCGAATACCATCGCGACAGCCGTGCCGACGGTGCCGGAATTCGGCAGGAATTTCTTGCCGGGGTTTACAAACGAGCCCCAGCCGATGATGCAGCCGAAGGCGAGAGCCCATACATTCAGCGGGTTCAGCTTCTTTTCAAGCTTGACGGGGGATGCGGGATTGACGTCTTTTTTCATTTCCGTGCATGTTTCCTTTCGTGGTAAAACAAATTGCCTACATATATTATACACGACACGTTCATAATTGCAATGCATTTGAAATACAGTTAACAATTTGTTTTCAATTGAACGGAGCGCTGCACCGCCGCCCGTCCTTCCGCCTGCTCTGCGCCGCACGGAAATATTATCGCACACTGCCGCCGCCATGCCTTGCATTGGGGAGTGGTATGTGGTAAAATATATGTGTGAAAACTACATTTTGATCGGAGCCCATTAATATGCCCTTTCTTCCAGTTACTCCCGAAGAGGTACACGCACTCGGACGCGATGTGCCCGACTTCGTATATGTATCCGGCGACGCCTACGTTGACCACCCCTCCTTCGGTGCCGCTATCATAACGCGCGTCCTCGAGGACGCGGGCTTTCTCTGCGCCGTGCTCGCCCAGCCCGACTGGAAAAGCGTCGACGACTTCAAGAAATTCGGCAGACCGCGCCTCGGCTTCCTCGTTTCCTCTGGAAATATCGACTCCATGGTCGCGCACTACACCGTCGCCAAGAAGCGTCGGAATAACGACTACTATTCCCCGGGAGGCGCCGCGGGACACCGCCCCGACCGCGCGCTCATCGTCTACTGCAACAGAATTCGCGAGGCATACGGCGACGTGCCGATACTCATCGGCGGACTCGAGGCGTCGCTGAGACGCTTTGCACATTACGACTATTGGTCGGACAGTGTCAGACGTAGCATACTGCTCGACTCGCGCGCGGATATTCTGATGTACGGCATGGGCGAGCGAAGCATCGTGAGCCTGGCGCGTCTGCTCGACCGCGGTGTTCCCGTAAAAAAGATACGCGACGTGCGCGGCACGGCATATCTCTGCCGGGTTGACCGCGGCGTCGAAACTCACTTTCCCGTCGCCGAGCCGCGCGGCATGGAGAGCGCCGACGGCAGACCCGCGGGCTACGATTACGACACGCTGAAGACCGATAAGCGCGCATACGCCGAGGCGTTCCGCATTCAGTACAGAAATCACGACGCGATCTACGGCCGTGCCATCGTCGAATATTACGGCGATCGCGCGCTCGTCGTGAATCCCCCGTCACAGCTGCTCGAGCGGGATGAGCTCGACCGCGTTTACGAGCTTCCGTATATGCGTGACTACCACCCAATGTACGAAAAGGACGGCGGCGTGCCTGCCATCTCGGAGGTGAAGTTCTCCGTCACGCACAACAGAGGCTGCTTCGGCGGCTGTAATTTCTGTGCGCTGGCGTTCCATCAGGGGCGTGCCGTTCGCTCGCGCAGCATGGAATCCGTGCTTGCCGAGGTCGAGCTGATAACCCACCTTGACGGCTTTAAGGGCTATATTCACGACATCGGCGGACCGACGGCGAATTTCCGCGCGCCCGCCTGCAAAAAGCAGCTCGAGCACGGCGTGTGCCCCGACAGGCGCTGCCTTGTGCCGCGCCCGTGCCCGAATCTTGAGGCGGACGAGAGCGAATACGCCGAGCTGCTTCGTCGCGCAGAGGAGATACCGGGCGTGAAGAAGGTCTTCGTCCGCTCGGGAATACGCTTTGACTACATGCTGTGTGATAAGAACGATGACTTCTTCCGTCAGCTTGTCTCGCACCACGTCAGCGGTCAGCTGAAGGTCGCGCCGGAGCATTGCAGCGACGCTGTGCTCTCGTGCATGGGAAAGCCCGGCATCGGCGTCTACGACCGCTTCCGCGAAAAATTCTTCCGCCTGAGCGAGGAGGCACATCTCGAGCAGTACCTTGTGCCGTACCTCATGTCGAGCCACCCCGGAAGCACGATGGACGACGCAGCGCGCCTTGCGCTTTATACAAAGAAAATAGGGCTCGCGCCCGAGCAGGTGCAGGACTTCTACCCGACACCCGGCACGGCGTCGACGGTTATGTTCTATACGGGGCTCGACCCGTTCACGGGTAAGGAGATATACACTCCCACGGATTACAGAGAAAAGCAGCTCCAGCGTGCGCTGCTCCAGTGGAGACGTCCAGAGAACCGCAGGCTCATCCGCGAGGCGGAGAAATATTGCTCGCCCGAGGGCGTAAAAATGCTGCGTGAGCTCTACGCCTCGCCGAGCACAAACGGAAAGGGAAAGCCGTCGACAAGCGGCGCGAAGAACGGCTCCGAAAAGCAGAGCACGCCTAAAAACGGTTCGGGAAAGCACGGCTCGCCGAGGAACACCGCAGACCGGGCTTCCGCGGGAAAGCCTTCGGCGGGCGGACGCGGTGACAGCCGTTATGACGGTCGTTACGACGGTCAACGTGACAATGCTTCGCGCGGAAGGGACACGCGAGGAGGAAATAAAAGCAGCTCACCGCGCGGCGGCAGGAGCACGCACGGCGGCAAGGGAAGCGCTCCGCGTTCGAAGAGCAAAGGAGCAGGAAACTCCAAAAAACGCTGAGCGCGACGCGCTGAATTATTTGGGAGGTACGCTAGTGAAAAGACTGATTTCTCTGCTTGTTACGGCAGCGCTTGTGCTGTCGTGCGTTGCCTTGACGGTGCTTGCCGCCGAAGGCTTGCCCGAGGACGGTACAACGGGCAGTGTGCCCGGCAGTGTGCCCGGCAGCACCGTGCCGGACGGCAGTGCTTCAAGCAGCGAGAACCCGCCCGAGGGGGATGCGATGCCCGAGGGTGACGGCACACCGGGTGCTTCGGATGACGGAGAGCTCACGGGCAGTGTGTCGTGGTCGCTGTCTGCGGACGGAGTACTCACACTTGACGGAGAGGGAGAGCTTCCCGAGCTTTCGTCGTATTCCGAGCAGCCGTGGCGAAGCCTGGCGGACAGGATAACGGCACTTGTCGTCTCGGACGGCATAAGCTATATCGGCGCGCACTCGTTCGAGCTTTTACCGCGCCTTGCCTCGGTTACGCTCCCCTCGTCGCTCGTCGGCGTGGGTGAGTCGGCATTCGAGCGCTGCTATGCGATAAAAAGCTTCAAGATGCCCTCCTCCGTCGAGACGATAGGCGCGCGCGCCCTCGCCGACTGCTGGCAGCTTGCCGAGTATAATATCGCGCTCAACGCCTCGAGCCTTACTTATATAGGAAAAGAGGCGTTCGCGGGCTGCACTTCGCTTCGCACGACGACGCTTCCGAAGCGCCTTGTCCATCTCGGCGACGGCGCGTACCTCGGCTGCACGCTGCTTGACGGCATTATACTGCCCGATAAGCTCGAATACCTCGGCACTGCCGCCTTCCAGAGCTGTGCTGCGCTTCGCGAGATAAATATTCCGTGGCAGATAAAGGCACTTCCCGATTACGCCTTTTTCGGCTGCACGTCGCTTGAAAGTGTAAGCCTCGGACGCCACCTTGAGTCGATCGGACGCGAGGCGTTCCTGTGGTGCCCCGCGCTCAAGTCGATACACGTGCCGAAGGGCGTCACCCTAATGCCCGACTACAGCTTCGGCTATTATTACTTCGGCGGGGAATACCGCGCTTACCCCGAGCGCTCGATATCCACAGCCTCGGACTGCGCCGCGTCCTACGCGAGCCGCCACGGAATCGAGCTTATTCTCGACGACTCCGCGCACGTCTGCGAGGACACATGCCCGTATTGCGCCCTTTGCACCTCGGAGTGCGCCTTTCTGAACTGCGCCGACAAATGCCCTGACCACAGCTTCCCGATAAAGGGCAAGGCGGGGAATATTGCCTGGTCGCTGTCGGAGGACTTCGTGCTTACGCTGTCGGGAGAGGGTGAGCTTTGCGATTTTGATTACAACGGCGCACCCTGGAGCCCTTACAAGAGCGCCGTGCGACATCTTAAGGTCATGGAGGGCGTCACGCGCATCGGCGCATACGCCTTCGACTCGTATGACGCTCTGCTCGACGTGACGCTTGCAAAAAGCGTAACCTCCGTCGGACGCAAGGCCTTCGCGCTTTGCACCTCACTTTGCACGGCGACGCTTTCCGAGGAAACTGCGGAAATATGCGAGCTTGCCTTCTACGGCTGCTCCTCGCTTGAGAGCGTGTCGCTCGGCAATTGGCTCGTGACGCTCGGAGCGCACGCCTTTGCTGGCTGCGGAAGCCTGCGTGAGGCTGCGCTTCCCGAGGGGCTTTCGAGCATCGGCGACAGCGCATTTGAAGGCTGTGAGAGCCTTACGGAGCTTTACGTGCCGAGCACGGTCGCAAGGCTCGGCTCTCGCGCCCTCGGCTGGTACTACACCGCCGACAGACACTATAGGCTTTATGAGGACTTCACGCTCAAGGGCGCGCTTTACAGCGCAGTATACACCTACGCGGCGGAAAACGGCATTGCTTTTGTCCGAACCGATATCCACGAGTGCACCGGGAAATGCCCGGTGTGCGGTCGCTGCCTGAAGACAGACTGCAAATTCCCCGAATGCACGAGGAAATGCGACGGCATCTGCACTGCCGAGTGGAGCAGCCCCTTCTCCGACGTGCGCGAGAAGGACTGGTATTACGATAACGTCCGCTACGTGTGCCTTGCGGGACTCATGAACGGCATGACGAAGAACTCCTTCGAGCCGAACGGCGGTATCACGCGCGCGCAGCTCGTGCTCATTCTCTGGCGCCTTGCGGGCTCACCCGAACCGACGGCGGCACCGCCCGCAACGGATGCTACTGCGGGCTGGTACCGCGACGCTGTCGCGTGGGGCTACGAGAGCGGAGTCGTCACGGGACGCACTGCGACAAGCTTTGACCCGATGGGCTACGTGACGCGCGAGGAGCTTGTCACGATGCTCATGCGCTACACTGCGCTGTCGGGAGCGCTCCCTACGGACTCCCGCGCGCCGCTTGACACCTTCGCAGACGCCGAGCGTGTCCGCGAATACGCGAGAGAGTCGATGTCGTGGGCGGTCGCCGAGGGCTTTGTGAACGGCAAGAATGCCGAGCACGGCGCGACGGCGCTCGCACCGCGCGCGGGAGCTACGCGAGCGGAATGCGCCGCGGTATTCGAGCGCTTTCTCAAAAGGCTTTGAGTCTGTCGGAAAATAGCACACGGCGTCGGCGAGTGCTTAATTTTTCCGCGCGGTGCGCCGTGAGCGTGCCGCCCGCGAGTCCCTGCGAGCCGCACCGGCGCTGCCCCCGTGCAACACGCGCTCCCCGCGCAGAGAGAGCCGCACGCCGCGCAGAGCGGCTTTTCACAGACGGCTTCTGCCCCGCTTTACGCGCGAAAAGAGCGGAAATGTGTTCTATTTTTGACAATTTGTTAACTGTATGTAAACCTTGCGCCAAGGTGCTTGATTTTTTCGCGCGACGGGTTTACAATATATCACGAAGCTTGGCACTCCCCATTAGTGAGTGCTAAACTAATATTTGATTTTCAAGCATTCCGAAACAGGGAAGGCTTCAGGAGGTACATCATGACAATTAAACCCCTTGCAGACAGAGTTGTCGTAAAGGCGACAGAGGCAGAGGAGACCACAAAGACCGGTATCGTTCTTCCCGGCGCAGCAAAGGAGAAGCCGCAGATCGCAGAGGTCGTGGCAGTAGGTCCCGGCGGAGTCGTTGACGGCAAGGAGGTCACAATGACCGTTAAGGTCGGCGACCGCGTTATCACAAGCAAGTACTCCGGCACAGAGGTAAAGTGCGACGGCACTGAGTACAGCATCGTAAGACAGAGCGACATCCTCGCAATCGTTGAGTAATCTATCGCAGAAAAGGAGATAATTAAAATGGCAAAGGATATTCTCTACGGAGCAGACGCAAGAAACGCCCTCATCGCAGGCGTTGACAAGCTCGCAAATACAGTTAAGATCACACTCGGCCCCAAGGGCAGAAACGTTCTTCTCGAAAGACAGTTCGGCGGTCCGCTCATCACTAACGATGGTGTTACTATCGCTAAGGATATCGAACTCGAAGATCCATTTGAAAACATGGGTGCCCAGCTCGTAAAGGAAGTTTCTACTAAGACTAACGATGCTGCCGGCGACGGTACTACTACAGCTACTCTGCTCGCTCAGATCATCGTTAAGGAAGGTCTCAGAAACGTTGCAGCAGGTGCTAACCCTATGGTCCTCAGAAGAGGTATGCAGGGTGCTGTAGATACTGCAGTAGCTGAACTCAAGAAGATTTCAAAGACTATCGAAAGCAAGGAAGAAATTGCTCAGGTAGCTTCAGTTTCAGCAGGTGATACTGAAACAGGTGATATGATCGCTCAGGCTATGGAAACTGTAGGCAAGGAAGGCGTTATCACTATCGAAGAATCAAAGTCAATGGAAACTTCACTTGAAATCGTTGAAGGTATGCAGTTTGACAGAGGTTACCTCTCAGCTTACATGGTAACTGATACTGAAAAGATGGAAGCTTCACTTTCTTCTCCATATATCCTTATCACTGATAAGAAGATTTCTAACATTCAGGAAGTTCTTCCTGTACTCGAACAGATCGTACAGCAGGGCAGAAAGCTCCTCATCATCGCTGACGACGTTGAAGGCGAAGCTCTCGCTACTATCGTTCTCAACAAGATTAGAGGAACATTCGAATGCGTATGCGTAAAGGCTCCTGGTTTCGGAGACAGACGTAAGGATATGCTTCAGGATATAGCTGTTCTTACAGGCGGTCAGGTTATCTCTGACGAGCTCGGTATGGACCTCAGAGAAGTTACTGTAGATATGCTCGGTCTTGCAGACACAGTTAAGGTTACAAAGGAAAACACTATTATTGTTAACGGTGCAGGCAATTCAGAAGCTATTAAGGACAGAATCAAGCTCATCACAGCTCAGAGAGATGAAACTACTTCAGAATTCGATAAGGAAAAGCTTTCTGAAAGACTTGCTAAGCTCTCAGGCGGCGTAGCTGTTATCCAGGTAGGTGCTGCTACTGAAACTGAACTCAGAGATAAGAAGCTCAGAATGGAAGATGCTCTCAACGCAACTAAGGCTGCAGTTGAAGAAGGTATCGTTCCTGGCGGCGGCGTTGCTCTCGTAAACGTTATCCCTGCAGTAGCTGCTTATACTGAAACTCTTGAAGGCGACATGAAGACAGGTGCTGCTATAATCAGAAGAGCTCTTGAAGAACCTGTTAGACAGATCGCTGAAAACGCTGGTTTTGAAGGTTCTGTTATCGTTGCTGAAGTTAAGAGCAGACCTGCAGGTACTGGTTTCAACGCTGCTACTGAAGAATACGTTGATATGATGAGCGAAGGTATCGTAGACCCTACTAAGGTTACAAGATCAGCTCTCCAGAATGCTGCTTCTGCTTCTGCTATGCTCCTTACAACTGAAGCTTGCGTAGTTGACTCTAAGAAGGAAGACGTTTTCCATGAAGCTGCAGCAAGAATGGCTAACATGGGCGCTTCAGGAATGGGCGGCATGATGTAATAAATCGTATTGATTTATGCGGATAAATATTGGATATAGATGTATTTAATATATAAAAAACGCGTTGGGCCATATGCGTCCGGCGCGTTTTTTATTGTGTGTGTTTAAGTGTTTGCGCGGCGCCCGGCGCCGCCAGCCAGTTTCTTATATGTATGTACCAGAGATAAAATATTGGAGTAATTATAGGTAAAAAATAAGACTGCCGAAAAACGACAGTCTTTAGAATTGGTATCCCGTGGGGGAGTCGAACCCCCGTTGCCACCGTGAGAGGGTGGAGTCTTAGGCCA
>CAYNHY010000057.1:0-11334 GCA_964397225.1 uncultured Ruminococcus sp. | reverse complement strand
CCTCGGAGACGCACAGGCTCGCCGCCTCAAAATGCGCGTAAAGGGCGCGGATAAGAAGAATTACCTGCCTCACACGCTCAATAACACGGTAGTTGCTCCCCCGAGAATGCTCATCGCGTTCCTCGAGAACAACCTCAACGCGGACATGTCCGTAAGCATCCCCGAGGCGCTCCGTCCTTACATGGGCGGAAAGGATAAGCTCATCCCCCGTCACTGATAATTGATAGTCGAAAGCGGGCGCGGCAGTCGCCGCGCCCGCTTTTAGCATACCGAACACACAACAGGAGAAAACAACATGAAGCTTGATTTTCGAATCGATTGGGGTTACCAGAACCTCTATTCAAGACGACTTTACCACCCCGTGTTCGTCTGGGACGGACACCTCGAGTGCAGCGCCGGAGAGATCTCCGAGTGCTATAAGCTCGACTACCCGTATTCGTACTACGGAGTAGGTCAGTGCGCCCGCGAGACACGCCTTGACGCTCCCGAGTGGCGCGACTCCACAAAGAGAAAGCTTTCCGGCGTCCGCTTTGTCGCAGACTGCGAGGACAGCGCCGTGTTCACGCTCGACACCGCAATGGGAAAATTCGAGTTTTCCGCCGCGGATGTGCTTGAAAAGCGCCGCATTGAGTTCCCCGTGGGACCGAAATATCTCGGCTGCTTTGTGACCGTTACCCTCACGGGCTATATGTGGTTCTTCGCAGACGCGAAGCCCGGCGAGACGGTCCTTGAGGCGGACGAGCTCGGACTTCCCGTGCACAACAACGCAAGAATGCGCCTCGGCTACCTCGGTGCGGGCGAGGGAGTGAAGCTTGACTTCACCGTGCCCGAGTCCGACGCCGACGTGCGCGAGACGGTCATCCATATTACAGCAATGGCGGTCGGCGAGTACGACCCCGAGTGCGAGCATCAGCTCAACGCAATGATCCCCTACGAGGTGTACTGCGACGGTGAGCTTGCCTGCACGTTCAAGAGATATTACCGCTGGCACGACTTCACAATGCAGATACTCGAGGACTCGTGGGTCTGCGTGAATGCAGCCCCCGGACACCACACCTTCGAGCTTCGCAATGTTCACCCCGAGGTGTCCGTCGGCATCAGCCGTGTTAAGCTCTCCGAGAATGAGTACCGCCACGGTCAGCTCCGCGTGCCCGATTGGTCGCTCGTCGGAGAGAGCCTTGTCGGTAAGGTATTCGCCGCTCACGAGGACACGCTTTCGGTCAGGTGCGGAGACGCCGAGTACAGCGTTGACTGCCGCGAGGGCTGGAACGAATTCGTCTTCTCCGTGAAGGAGGCGGGTGTCGCAACGTTTACGACGGAGACCTCCTCCGCGTGCATCGAGGTGTACGACGCCGCAGAGGAAGCCGAGCCCGTTAAGGTCGGCTACGACATGACCGTGGTTCCGCACGACGACACGGGCTTCATGGACGACCTGCTCGAGTACACAGCCGATACGAGACTCGGAAACTACGTCGTTTTCCGCAGCTTCAACGGCGACGTGCCCGACGAGCTGCTTTCGCGCTGGGCTGAGTACTGCCGCACGCACGGAATATTCGTCTCCGCCTGCAACAATTACCTCTCCGGTGCGCTCGTTCGCTCCGCGGGTGAGCTCTTCAGCGACTGCGGACTCCACGAGTATCCGGGCTGGGTATACGCTCTCGACCCCAAGGAGGGCTACATGAGTGAGGACATGAAGACAGCCTCCGAGCGCTTCATGGACTTCCTTAAGATAGAGATAGACAAGGCACACGCCGTCTCCGATACCGTTGCCTTCGGCGACGCCTCGGGCGGTATTCGCTATTCGTTCCTCGCGGGTGCGGATTTCGTCCGCGCAGAGACGATGGTCGGCCCGACAATGCCGCTGCTTTCTCAGGCTCGCGCCGCAGCAGAGTCGCTCGGACGCGGTCGCTGGGGCGTGCATATCGCGATTCAGCACAATTACTTCCCCTACAGAGACACGCACCTCGGTCAGTATTTCCTTTCGATGATGCAGCCGTGGGCAATGGGCGCTGACACGATATACGAGGAGGACTCGCTCTTCTGCCTGTTCAAGGAGGAGCGCCAGACCTGGGACGACCGCCTCACAAAGGGCAAGCGCGACATGACACGCGCGTTCTTCAAGTTCGCGAAGACTCATCCGAGAAGCGGACGCTGTGTGCGTAATGTAGGCTTCATCGACGGACGCTATGCCGCTCCGTTCAACGGCTTTATCTGCGACTGCGAGCAGGACCCGCACTACTCCGTATGGGGCGCCTTCGGTAATCCCGCCGCAGAGTGGGGTCACGGACAGCCCGAGAAGTGCCACCAGGTGCTCGACGTGCTCATGCCGGGCGCGTCCACGCTCCCGCTCCTTCAGAAGCACGATAAGAGACGCTTCTTCTTCTCCGGCACACCCTACGGTGACTTCGACTGCGTACCCGTCGAGGCGTCCGCCGACTACTTTAAGAATTATAAGCTCCTTCTCAACCTCGGCTGGAACACGGCGCTTGACGAGGACACCGCAAAGCTCAAGTCCTTTGTCGAGGACGGCGGCGTGCTCCTCACGGGAATACCGCAGTTCAGCACGCACACACGCCGTGAGTTCCTGCGTGATATGGAGGACCTTGCGCTCGTCGGCGACGGAGACCTCTCCGAGCTGTGCGGCATAAGGGTCAAGAGAAGCGACACGCTTTACTGCGGTCAGTGGAATTGCGCGAACCGCGAGGATATCCGCATCCCCGAGCTTTCGGCAATGCCGAGCGACTGCCCGTGCGAGGACGGCAAGCCGTATCTTGCCGACGTCGAGCTTGCGGGAGCAGAGACCGTCGCGTGGGATTCGTTCACCGGCAAGCCGATGCTTGTTAGAAATCGCGTGGGACGCGGATGGGTATATACCTTCACATTCTGGGCGTACCCCGGTCACGAGCAGTTTATGAGCTTCTCGGCGGCATGGGTCGCACGCCTTGCGAAGCTGACTCTCCCCGAAACACATGTCGAGGACGAGAGCGGCGAGGTATTCTGGACACGCTGGGAGGACGGCGACACGACACGCATTATGCTGCTGAATACCGACTGGACAGTTCCCGGAAACCGTAAGACAGTCCGCCTTGTCGCAAATGGCGAGAGGCGCGAGCTCGAGGTCAGAGAGGGCACGCTGCTCGTCTGCGAGATCGGAAACGGCAAGTCAAGCATAACCGAATATACGCTGTAAAGAGAAAATCAGCGGGGGACTTTGAGTCCCCCGCTGAAGCTTTAACGGAAAGCTATATGCTGCTTGCAAGCCATTGCAGGAGAGCCTGCGAGCTTTTGATGGCGGCAGCCTTGTGACCGTCTGGTTTTTTCGAGTCCGCAAAGAGTGCCGAGCAGCTCTGTGAAGTAGCCGTCCTCGGATTAAAACGAGTAGCATCCGTGACTTCCTTTTGACAGAGGAGCGGAACTTAAAAAAATCTCCCTCCCGAAGAGAGTTCTTCGAGGGGGAGCTTTTCGTATTACTTTTCGGGGTCGAGGAATTTCCAATATGTCTTCAGATAATTTATACCCGACCAGAGGGTCATAACGCTCATTGCCGCTATCGTTATGTAGGAGAGCAGGTGACACTCGGCGAACGGCTTGAAGGGGAGCAGCACGGGCTCGAGGAGAAGTGTAACGATGCAGATCATCTGAGTCGTGGTCTTGACCTTGCCGAGCCAGCTTGCAGCGATGACCATGCCGCTCTTGCCCGCCGCCACAAGGCGGATGGACGTTACCGCGAGCTCGCGGAAGATAACGAGAGCTGCCGCCCATACGAACACGGTGCGAAGGTCTGCGAAATACTCGTTTGTGAGTATTCCGAGGAGCGCGGAGAAGACAAGGAACTTGTCAGCCAGCGGATCCATGAACTTTCCGAAATCGGTGATGAGGTTGTACTTGCGCGCGATCTTGCCGTCGACCATGTCGGTCAGGGACGTGACGGCGAATACAGCCGCGGTCGTAATACGCATCGCGGTTTCCGAGAAATGCGGGAAGGGAACGACGAACAGCACGAGAAACACAGGGACCATAAGGATCCTGAATATTGTGAGCCTGTTCGGTAGATTCATTTTACTCTTTGCCATATTTAACTCCATTCTGCCGCGACGCGGCGTGTGTTTTGTGTGCCTTAAAGCAGAGCCTCGCCCACAAGGTCGTAATCGAGGGCTTCGGTTATCTTCACGTCAAGCAGCTCACCCTCGCTGACGGGGGAGTGCGAGGAGAAGAATATCTTGCCGTCGATGTCGGCAGCCTCGGCATAGCTTCGTCCGACGTATGCCTCACTCACAGGGTCAAAGCCCTCGCAGAGCACGCGAAGGGTCTGTCCGATGCGGGAGCGATTCCAGCTCTCGCTGACGGAGAGCTGAGTGCGCATGAGAATGTCGTAGCGGTCCTGCGCCGTTTGCGCGTCTATCTTGTCCTCGAAATCGAACGCGGGCGTGTTTTCCTCGCACGAATAGACGAATGCGCCGAAGCGCTCGAACTTCGCTTCCTTAATAAATTCGCAAAGCTCGCGAAAGTCCTCGTCCGTCTCGCCGGGGAAGCCGACGATAGCCGTGGAGCGGAGGATAATGCCCGGCACCTCACCTCTCAGACGCGCGACCGCGTCACGGATGGTCTCCGAATTGCCGTGGCGGTTCATGCGCTCGAGCACGCTGTCGGAGATATGCTGTATCGGAATATCGATATACTTGAGCAGTCTGTCGTTCGTTGCAAGCTCGTGAACGAGCTCGTCGGTGATCTTGTCGGGATAGCAGTAGAGCAGGCGTATCCACGGGATCTTCGTCTCCGCGCATATGCGGCGGATGAGCTCGGGCAGACGATACTCGCCGTAGAGATCGATGCCGTAGGCGCTCGTGTCCTGCGCGATGATATTCAGCTCGCGCACGCCCATCGCCTCAAGGTCTCGCGCCTCTGCGACAAGCTCCTCCATCGGACGGCTTCTCATGCCGCCGCGAATGAGGGGAATGGCGCAATATGTACAGCGGTTCGAGCAGCCCTCGGCTATCTTCATGTAAGCCATGCCACCGCCCGTTGTGACGACGCGGTCGCCGCCGAGGCGGCAGGTCATCTTGTCGTCGAATGCGGTGAATTTCGTCTCGCTCTTTTTGATGATGCTTTCGACAGCCTCGACAATGCGCTCAAGGCTTCCGACGCCGACGAGCGCGTCTATCTCGGGAAGCTCGTCGAGCAGCTCCTCACGGTAGCGCTCCGCCAGGCAGCCCGTAACGACGATGCCGCGAAGCGAGCGGTTTTCCTTCAACCAGGCGACGTCGAGAATATTGTCGATGGACTCACGCTTCGCGCTCTCGATAAAGGCGCAGGTGTTTATTATAATTACATCGGCGACGGTCTCGTCGGGCGTCAGCTCGTAGCCCGCCGAAACGAGGCGGTGGAGCATTACCTCAGTGTCGCAGAGGTTCTTCGAGCAGCCGAGAGATATAAAGCCGATCTTGTATTTTGCCATGCAAAGCTCCTTGATTTACGGTGATTTTAGAATGTGCAAAGCACACCGATATTAATTATAGCACAAAGTGCGAAATAATACAAGTCTAAGACGGTGAATCGTGTGTCTTAAGGAGCTGCCGCGAGGGGCAAAAAAGGTCGGCGCCCGGTTGAGGGGCTGCCGACCTTCCTTAATGGTGTGTTATTAACGATTACTCAGCGTCGTAGCCGTCGTCCTGCTCCTCGAGGAGAGAACGGATGGAGAGGCTGACCTTGCGGTTGTCGTAATCGATAGCGGTGATTCTGACATTGACTGTCTGACCGAGCTCGAGCTCATCTGCGGGCTTTGTGATCTTGTGATCGGAGATCTGGCTGATGTGGATGAGTCCGTCAACGCCGTCAACGATCTCTGCAAATGCGCCGAAGGGCATGAGGCTTACGATCTTGACCTCTGCGATGTCGCCCTCAGCATACTTCTCGGTGAAGATGTTCCAGGGGTTCATAGCGTCGGTCTTGTAGCCGAGGGAGATGCGCTTTCTGTCGCGGTCAACATTCTTTACATATACATGAATGGTGTCGCCGACGGAAACTACCTCTGCGGGGCTCTTGATGTGCTTCCAGGACAGCTCGGTGTTATGTACCATGCCGTCAACGCCGCCGAGGTCAACGAATGCGCCGTAGGAGGTAAGATTTCTTACCACGCCGTCAAACTCCTGACCCTCTTCAACGGTGCTCCAGAATGCCTCCTCGCGGGCACGTCTCTCCTCACGGAGCACGGCACGGATGGAAGCGTAAGCCTTCTTTCTCTCGGACTTGATCTCGATGATCTTGACCTTCTGAACGGTGCCGACGAGTGCTGCGAGATCGCCGTCCTTCGGAACCCCTGTGAGAGATGCGGGGATGAATACGCGAACAGAGTCAAGGTTGATGATGACGCCGCCCTTGACAGCCTCGATTATCTTACCCTCAAGAGTCTCGCCGCTCTCGTAGGAAGCTACGATCTTCTCCCAGTTCTTGTCGGAGTCGACTCTCGTCTTATCGAGAGTTGCGATTCCGTCGATGTCGCTTACCTTGATAACCTTAGCCTTGACGGTGTCGCCGACGTGGAAGAGATCCTCAAGCTTTGCCGAGGAATCGGTCGTTGCCTTGTCGTAAGAGATAACACCTGTGGTCTTTGTGCCGAGGTCTACATGGATCTCGCCTGTGGACACAGATGTAACGATACCTTCAACTACGTCTCCTGTATTTAAAGTTTTCATGGACTGTTCGAGCATCTCAGCAAAGTTTTCTGTCATTTGCTCTTTCATATTTTCAAATACCTCCTGTATTACACTGTCGGGTGTTGAAGCACCCGCAGTTATTGAAATTGTTGAGTTCTCGGGGAGCGGTATGTCTGCCGCGTCGCGTGCGTCCCCGATGAAATACACGCGCGGGCACATCTCGCTTGCAACCTCGAAGAGCTTCCGAGAGTTTGAGCTCTCGCGGCTTCCGATGACGAGCGTGACGTCAGATTCGGCGGCGAGGCGGGAGACCTCTGACTGCCGTTTTTCAGTAACACTACATATTGTATCAAAAATTGAGGCGTTTGTATATACCTTTTCGAGAATTTCCAAACAAAATTTCCATTCGGAGAGCTTTTGAGTGGTCTGAGCAGCCATCGAAACGGAAAGATCTGCCAATATACCGTCCTTTTCGGTGCTTAAGAACGCCGCAAGCTCCGCGCCGTCGCGAAAAACAAAGCCGTGCGACGGGTCGACACAGCAGCTCATTATTCCCCGTACCTCCGGATGCTCGGCGGCTCCGATGAGGATAAAGGCGTGTCCCTCGCCCGAATTTTCCTTCGCGATGCGGCGCACCTTCTCGACATAGGGACACGTGCCGTCAAGCAGCGTAAAGCCCTCGTAGCGCGCGGTCATTGCACAAAGGCGCTCGACGGTCTCTCGCTGCTCGCCGTGTGCGCGGATTATAAGGACGGCGCGCTGCCCCGCGGCAAGTGAGTCTTCAAGCCCGTCGAGCTCGTCGTGCGAAATGCAGACAGCACCGCGACGTCGCACGTCCTCGAGATATACGGTGTTGTGGATGATGTGCCCGAGAGTGTAAACCTTCTCGCCGGTGAGCCTTGCCTTTTCGAGCGCGTCCTCGAGCAGCCCTGTGGCGCGCCTGACGCCGAAGCAGAAGCCCGCGTTCTCAGCTATCCTGATCTGCGACATTTTCATCCTCCGAGATGTCGGCGTACTTCAGCTCGCACACCCTTGAGAAAATATATTTTCCCGCGCGCTCGTACTCGGCGCGTCCGGAGTGCTCAAGCCCGAGCTCGTCGAATTTTATAAGGCGACCTATCTTCACCGTGTTGCGGCGGAAGGCGCGCGTTTTGCCGTTTCCGTCAATGTAAACGGGCAGCACGTCCGCCTTTGCGTGGTAGGCTATCATTCCGACGCCGCCCTTGAGCTCGGTCTCGCGCGGGTCGGTGTTCGGGCAGCGCGTGCCCTGCGGGAAAATGCCGATGACATTGCCGTCGTCGAGCATTTTTATCGTGTGCTTGATGCTCTTCACATCAGCTCCGCCGCGGTCGACCGGATACGCGCCGAGAGCGCGAATGAGCTGCGAGAGCAGGGGAATGCGGAACAGCTCGCGCTTTGCCATGAAGCATATCTGGCGCGTCTGCGCCGCCTCGAGGACGATCACGTCGGAAAAGGCGGTGTGGTTCGACACAAGGATAAAGCCTCCCTTTTCCGGGACGTTCTCAAGTCCCTCGGTGCGAATGCGCCATACGCCGCGCACAGGGCGCGCGAACAGCTTATAGATAACATTGTAAAGACCCATTGAAAAGACCTCATAATATGCGCGCGAGACAGTCGGCGCGTCTTGATGTATTGTGTGAAGGGGCGTGCCCCGACGCTGTTATGCCGGGCTTTCCCGGTTGAAGGGGGAAATATACGGCAGCGACGTGTACGGCGCGCTTTTTTTCGTTTTGCTCAGTCCACGTCCTCGACGACGTGCTCCGGCGGCGTGTCAAGCAGCTCCGGCGAGCGCAGATAACGGCGTATCTTCTTGAGAGCCGCAGCGTAATAGTAGCCGTCGCATATTCTCTCGTCCATCACGACCGTGAAGCCCACGTAATCGTGCCTTTCGCTTTCGCCGTCGGCGTTGAGCTCATATCGGCGTTCCTTGGCTCCGAAGGCAATGAACACCGGGCAGTTTCCGAAGTCGTAGAGATGATGGTATATCGGCGGAATGCCGAGCGAGCCCATCGACGTGATGAACATCGACGCGTGGAACGGCGAGAGCCGTGTAAGCGCTCGCGGCAAAAAGCCGAGATAATCGATAAAGCGTATGAGCTTTATCGCGATAAGCATGAGAAGCCCGGGAAGGCGGCTCAGAAGCTTCGCTGTTTTGTCGAACGAGCCGCCCGGTTCTTCCCTGTAGGCGTCTATGCGCTCGGAAAGCAGCTCGTAGATCTGCGTTGGCGTCATGTCTGCGCGCGGCTCGATCTTTATGACCGTGTCGGGGGATTCAAGCGTCATTTCCTTCTTGATGGTGAGCGCTATCTCGATGTTGTTTCTCGCGAATATCTTGTGACCCGCGATAAAGCGGTTCAGCGCGGGCATCTGCGCGACGGTGCGTACATATGCCGCGATGATCACGTGCATGAAATTGAAATTGCGAAGTCCCTCCGCCTTCTTCTCGCGCACGTAGCGGTCGATCTCGGCGGTGTCGACCTCGTCACGGATGCTGTTCAGCGCGCCGATGCGGTTTCCCATGATAAACACGGCGACGCGAGTCATCGGCGACAATCCTCGCAGGAGACGTCCCTCGGCGCGGTCTCCGAAGCGGCGGCGCCGCACGGGGGCGGTATTTTCGGCTGTATTCTTACTGCTCATTTTGCTACCCTATTTTATGATAATATTGTTTCTTATATTTTAACATAACGCCGCCCGTTTGTAAACACGGATGACGAAAAAACACAATTTTTGCCGAAGTCGGGCGCGTGCGGGCACGGGACGGAAAATTGTGCTTGACAAAGGCGCCGCGGGGTGGTATACTATACTTAATTATACGGAGAAGTGTCTTTTTCCGTAGAGCATCGGCTGTGAAGGAAAGCAGTAGAAGGTGCGTGCTCCTCAAAGAGAGCGGCGGAGGGTGAGATCGCCGCAGGTGCCGTCTTTGAAGTCGTTCCCGAGCCGCGCGGGTGAAATGCCGTAGTCCGCGCCGAGCGCTCCGCGTTAAGGAGCAATTAAGACGTGTCCGACGGCGACGCCGGCGGATAAAGTCAGGTGGTACCGCGCCGCAGGCGTCCTGATACTCGGGACGCCTTTTCTTTATTTATACCGCAATTTACGAAAGGATAATAAATCTCATGCGAAAAGAACTTGCGAAGACCTATAATCCCGCCGATTTCGAGGAGAGAATATACTCCTCTTGGATGAACGACGGCTGCTTTACGCCGAGGAGCGATGCGAAGGGCGAGAGCTTCACCGTCGTTATACCCCCGCCGAACATTACCGGTCAGCTCCACATGGGTCATGCCCTTGACAACACACTCCAGGACATCCTCGTCCGCTACAAGAGAATGAAGGGCTTTGACACGCTTTGGGTGCCCGGAACCGACCACGCATCCATTGCAACGGAGGCGAAGATCGTCGAGGCAATGCGTAAGGAGGGGCTCACCAAGGAGCAGCTCGGACGCGAGCGGTTCCTCGAACGCGCCTGGGAGTGGAAGGAGCGCTTCGGCGGCCGCATTATCGAGCAGCTGAAGAAGCTCGGCTCGTCGTGCGACTGGACGCGCGAGCGCTTTACTCTTGACGAGGGCTGCTCGGAGGCTGTCCGCGAGGTATTCGTCCGCCTTTACGAAAAGGGACTCATCTATCGCGGTGAGCGCATCATCAACTGGTGCCCGCATTGCAAGACCTCCATCTCGAACGCCGAGGTTGACTACGAGAATCAGAAGGGTCACTTCTGGCACATCCGCTACCCGCTCGTCGGAGGAGGAGGCTACGTTGAGGTCGCGACAACCCGTCCCGAGACGCTTCTCGGAGATACAGCCGTTGCCGTAAACCCCGCAGACGAGAGATACCGCGACCTTATCGGAAAGTACGTTGTCCTTCCCCTTGTAGGTCGCCGCATCCCGATAGTTGCCGACGAGCACGCACAGCTCGATAAGGGAACAGGCTGCGTTAAGATCACGCCCGCTCACGACCCCAACGACTTCGAGGTCGGAAAGAGATGTCACCTGCCCATGGAGGTTGTTCTCACCGAGGACGCAAGGATCACTGAGAATTATCCGAAGTACGCCGGAATGGATCGCTACGAGGCTCGCGAGGCTATCGTGCGCGACCTGCGCGAGGGCGGCTACCTTGTTGAGATCGAGGAGCTTGAGCACGAGGTCGGCACCTGCTACCGCTGCGGCACGACCATCGAGCCGATGCTCAGCCTCCAGTGGTTTGTAAAAATGGAGCCCCTTGCAGCTCCCGCCGTTAAGGCTGTCCGCGACGGAGACATCCGCTTCGTTCCCGAGAGATTTGACAAGAATTACTTCCACTGGATGGAGAATACACAGGACTGGTGCATCTCGCGTCAGCTGTGGTGGGGACACAGAATTCCCGCCTATTATTGTGAGGACTGCGGAGAGACCGTCGTCTCGAAGGACGAGGTCGCCGTCTGCCCGAAGTGCGGCGGCAAAATGCAGCAGGATCCCGACACGCTCGACACCTGGTTCTCGTCGGCGCTCTGGCCGTTCTCGACTCTCGGCTGGCCGCACGACACCGAGGACTTAAAGCGCTACTTCCCGACGAGCACGCTTGTCACGGGCTACGATATTATCACCTTCTGGGTATCGAGAATGATATTCTCCTCGCTCGAGTACACCGGCAAGGTACCCTTCGATACGGTGCTCATTCACGG
>CAYNHY010000056.1:0-11482 GCA_964397225.1 uncultured Ruminococcus sp. | reverse complement strand
TAAGGATATAGCCGCGCTTCTGCTCCTCGTCCTCGATCCATCTCTGAAGGAGCTGGATAACGCGGGAGCCCTTCGCGAGAAGGACGGGAAGTCCCTGACCGAGGGTATCGACGGTCGTGAAATAGCCGAGCTCGCGGCCTATCTTATTGTGGTCGCGCAGACGTGCCTGCTCGAGCTTTTCAAGGTGAGCCTTCAGCTCATCCTTTGTCGGGAAGGCGGTACCGTAAACGCGGCAGAGCATCTTATTCTTTGCGTCGCCTCTCCAATATGCGCCTGTGCAGGAGGTGAGCTTGAACGCCTTTATCGCGCCTGTCGAGAAAAGGTGAGGTCCGGCGCACAGATCGACGAAATCGCCCTGCTTGTAGAAGGAGATAACGGCGTCCTCGGGAAGGTCGCGAATGAGCTCAACCTTATACGGCTCGTCGCGCTCCTCCATGTATGCGATAGCCTCCTCGCGGGGGAGGGTGAAGCGCTCGAGCTTTGCGTTAGCCTTGATTATCTTCTTCATCTCAGCCTCGATCGCGGGGAGCTCGTCGGGGGTGATCGCGGGTGTAACGTCGAAGTCGTAGTAGAAGCCGTCGTCGATGGCGGGACCTATCGTAAGCTTTGCATCGGGGCGAAGCCTCTTTACAGCCTCGGCGAGAACGTGAGACGCCGTATGGCGGAATACACGTGCGCCCTCGGCGTCCGCAAAGCGGAGAAGGCTGAGAGCAGCGTCGGACTCGATGAGGTGCGTCATTCCGACAGTCTCACCGTTGAGACGCGCTGCAATAAATTCGCGAGAGACGGCGCCTGTCGAGGCGACAGCGTCATAAACTGTGACGGGAGCGTCGAAGGTAAGCTCCGCTTCGTTGAAAACTACTTTGATCATGATGAAAGTGTCCTTTCCTAAATTTCTGCCGTACATTGAGTGAAAAGAAAAATCCCTCCTGTAAGAGGGACGACGACCCTCAAACAGCTGCACCGCAAGGTGCTTCTGTCGGGGTGCTGATCAAAATATCCGCACGGTTCCACCCGAGCTTTTAACTTAATTTTGAAATATGAGCCGACCGGTTCTGCCGGCAGGGTGGTACCGTGAAAGCCTTCACGCGGGCGGTCACAGCTCATCACCGATCTCGGCAAAGCCGCCCTTCTCTGTCGCAAAGCGTCAAACACGACGTGTCCCATATGAATAGTATAGCACATTGGAAATGCTCTGTCAAGCGTTTGCGGCAAAAGTTTTTTACACTTGTTTACAATTTTCACGCACGGCGAAGGGGGCATGCCGCGCTGTTCCTTGCGCTGCATGCCCCGCTCTGACGTTATTTTGCGATTGCTGCAAATCTTTCGAGGATCGTTGCGACCTCGGCACGGGTCGCCTCGCCTCTCGGGTTCAACCTGTTGCCCGCAGCGCTCGACTGACCCTTTATGAGTCCCGCGCCGTTTGCCCAGCTCATTGCGCCGACGGCGTACTTTGACACCTTACCGGCGTCGGGGTAAGCCGAAATATTTCCGCTCTGCGATACATTGTAGCCGCGGAAGGCGGAATATCTGTAGAATATCGCCGCCATCTGCTCGCGGGTGATATTCTCCGCCGGACCGAAGCTTGTCGTGCTGATGCCGTTTACAATGCCGTTTTCGTAAGCCCACGCGACGGCTTTTTTGTACCATGACTGCTTCAGGTCACCGAAGGGAGTATTTCCGCGCGGCTCGGGCGAGCCCGCCATGCGCCAAAGCACGGTAACTAGCATTGCGCGGTTCATCGAAATGTTCGGCTCGAAATCGTAGTGGCTCGTGCCGTTCATCAGCCCGTTCTTCACGGCGTAATCGACAGCCCTTCTGAACCACGAGCCGTTCTTCACGTCGCGGAAGAGCTTCGACGAGTTGAGCACGTAGACATAAAGCTCCTGCTCTGAGTCGCCGTAGGTGAGCTTAACTCTCGTGCCGCCCGCGGACTTGGCGATGATATTCCAGCCGTCCCCGATATCCATGACATTCGAGTTGTTTATGGTGTAGTTTACGTAATCCGTGCCCGAGAGGTTCTTGATAACTACATTAATCGGTAAGCTCTCGCCCTCCCACAGGAGTATGTCATCGCAATTCACCGTGAGCGTCACGATGCTTGTAATGTCGTAAATATTCGCCTCATACGTCGTGCCGCGGTTATTCGGGGAATCGGATACCGTGTAGTACAGCCTGTCGCCGATTATTTTCGACGCGAATATCGAATACGGCGAGACCGGCTGAGCTTTAGCGGTGTACATCGCGCCGCTTGAAAGGTCGATGTATTTTATACTGCCCGTGTTATTGTAGAACAGCCTTCCTCTGTAGTACGAAAGACCGCTGTAGACTCCGTTCCAATATGCCGACTTATCGATCGTGTACCAGTAACCGAACGTGTCAAGTGCGACCTGCTCGCCGGTGTACGCCTGTCTGCGAACGAGATATCTTTCGCTGATGAAATATCTGTAATCACCAAAGATGTGTATGGGCGAGGAAATGCCGTACCAATACGCGTTGTCATAGCGTGTGTCGGAGCAGCTCTTGCCCTTTGAGTCCCAGCCGTGGTGCGTATCGCTCGTCTGACCGCGCGCCGAGCGCATTGCGCTGTCACTGAGAAGGAAATAGTCGTGGTCGACTCGCGAGAATCTGTCGGGCGTCGGGTCGTCCCACGTCACGTCGACGTGATAATACGCGGAGTCGATCTTCACGACATTCCACGCGTGATTCATCGCTTTACTTGTAACAACGTCGGTTTCGATGCCGTAGCCGTCGAGAATGTATTTATAGGCATATGCATAAGATTGGCAGACGCCTATTTTGTGCACGAGCACACCCGCGCAACGGTACGAATCGTCGGGCATCGTTCCGTTGTCAAGCCTCTCCGCATCATATTCCGCGGAATAAGCGAGATAATCGTGAAGCATGAGCGTGCGCTCCAAAACGTTATTCGCCCTTTCGACGGCCTCGTTTGCATCCTCGATCGCAGCGTCGACCTTTGCGTAATACGATTCGAGCTCATACCTGTTCATCGAGCAATTGACACGGATCTCGGTATAATAGCCGCCTGCGTAATAATACGGCGTGATCTCGATCCCGTTTGCGATGTAGGGGGAGTAGTTTTTTAAATTATAAAGATTAATCCTGTTCGGGTCGATGTTGTATGACGCTACGTTAACACTGAAGCTGCCGGGCTTCATTGCGGCGACGATATCACGCTCCAGCGTCTTCAGCACGGCATATTCGGTACTGTAGTCGTAAGAGGCGAGGTATTTTTCATCCTTCGGGACAAGCAACGCTCCGTCGGGCGCGGGGATTTCGACGGGCAGCGGTATTTCCTCATACGCTCTCTCGTTTTGAGTATACCTAAAGCTCTCGCCCTCGTCGAGCTCCGCTTTTGCTGCCGTGCTCTGCGCCGCAGCTGTCGGAACGGCGCAGAAAAGCATCAAAAGCGCGAGGATAAGTGATGTTATTCTCAGCTTCATTTCAAATGTCCTTTCTTACACAAGTGTAAAGAAGGCTCCTTCGTGGTAAAAGAGCCTTCTGTGGAGGTGTATTTACAAATTACTTTCTCTTCTTTGCAACGACTACGCCGCAAGCGGAGACAGCGGCAACCACTGCTGCGATGATCGCGGGGTCGCCCGTGATGGGAGATGTGGGAGCGGTGGGAGCCTTTGTAACGACCTCAGTAACCTTAACTGTAACCTTGGAGCCGTCATCGTTTGTAACCTCTTCGCCGTCCGCATCGGTAACAACGGAATCCACCTCGATAATAGAGGTCTCGGGCTCTGTTGTCTGTGTGGGTGCGGGAGTTGTGTTGCCGACAACGGTTGTGGTCTGGACAGCGTCGGGATTTGCACCGGTCGTTGTGTTTACGGGAGCATCGTTTGCGATCTTGTCTCCTGTGAGAGTGAAGGTCGCGTTCTGAGCCTGCTTGTGGCGGGTCATGTAATAGGTGTACTCTCCGAGGTTAATGCTGTAGCTGTCAACGAAAAGGTTGTCGGGAGTTCCGGTTCCCGCGGTAACACCGATGGAGATGTAGAGGTCGTCGCCTACGGTCGCGCCGGGCTTGATCTCTGCGAAGGGAACGGAGTACTCGCAGATAACGTAGCCGTCAGCCGTGTAGTTGATAACGTAATCCTGACCGGGAACGGGCGCGTTTCCGATAAGACCGCCCTTGGTGTAGTAGCCGTTGATGTACTGACCGTCGGTCGTTCTCTTTGCAACAGCCCAACGGTAAATAAAGCCCTCCTCGAAGGCACCGGTCGTGTTCTTCTGAGTGTTAACCGACTCGGCAACGTGAACGAGGATACCTGTCTGGTTGAGGAAGTCGTCACCGCCGTGGCAGACGATGCCGTCGTCACCTACGGTATCGGGAGCCTGAGCAAACTCCTGCTTGATAACATGGGGTTTGAACTTTACGGCAAAGTTGAATCCGTGAACTTCATCCCAGGAGAAATAGTACTCCATTGTGGAGAGCATCTTCTCAGCCTCGACGTACATGTTGGTGTTGGAGCCCCAACCGAGTCCGAGGAGAGAATCTTCGGGAGAAACAGAGAGGTCTGCGCGAACGTACTCGTTCTCGCTGATGATACCGTCCTTAATAACGGCAGAGCTGTCTGCTTTCTTGACATCGAACTTAAGCGTGCAGACGTCACCGCCGGGGATGAAGCACTCCGCAGCTGCGTTTACAGCAAGCATAAGTGCGACTGTCGCGCAGAGCACGATGATCGAAATGAGCTTTTTCATTGCTTATTTCCTTTCCTTGATGTGCCGAAGCGACCGCCATCTGTCAAAGCTCGCTTCAAGCATTGATTTACACGTTTATTTTATAATAAATCAAGACATTTGTCAATACATATTAAAAAATATGGCAATTAATATGTGCCCTGCCGTCCTCGCTATTTTCCCTCGCGTAAAAGCGTCAGTATTCGCATAAAGCCCTCGGACAGCGGCGAAGAAAAGCTCATGCTTTCTCCCGTTCTCGGGTGGACGAGCGTCAGCGCGACCGCCTGTAGACACTGCCCCTCGAAAAGCGTCGAATGTCGGCGCTCGAAAAGCGTTTTGTCCCCGCCGTACAGTGCGTCGCCGAGAAGTGGATGACCGATATGCGACATATGGACTCGGATCTGGTGCGTTCTGCCCGTCTCAAGCTCGAGTCTGAGGTGCGACGCGGACGAGCCCGGAAGCGAAAACTCCTCAAGCACCGTGTAATTTGTCGCCGCATGCTTGCCCGTGCCGTCGGGCACGACAGCCATTCTCTTGCGGTCGGTGCGGCTTCGCGCAATATCACCGACTATCCGTCCGCAGCTCTCGTCAAGGCGTCCGATGCACAGCGCCTCATAGGTGCGGCGCATTGAATGCTCGCGCAGCTGCTCGGAGAGGCATATATGCGCGCTGTCGTTCTTGGCAGCGCAGATAAGGCCCTCGGTATCACGGTCAATTCTGTGTACGATGCCGGGGCGCAGCACGCCTCCGATGCCCGAAAGCGAGTCTCCGCAGTGCCACAGCAATGCAGAGACGAGCGTCCCCTCTGTGTGACCGGGCGCGGGATGCACGACCATACCCTTTTTCTTGTTTACAACTATAATATCGTCGTCCTCATAGACGATGTCAAGCGGAATATTCTCCGGTCTTACCTCGCATTCCGCGGGAGGCGGCAAAACGAGCGTCAGCTCATCCCCCGCCGAAAGGCGCGCATTCTTCGCAAGGACACGACCGTCGCGCGTGAGTGCGCCGTTTTGTATTAGCTTTTGAAGCGCGGAGCGGCTGAGTGAGAGCGATAGCGAGGCGCAGGCGGAAAGCAGCGCGCTGTCGACGCGCGCTCCGGCGTCGGCGTCATTTGCCGTCAGGACGACCGTCCCGTCAATTTCGTATGCTGTCATTATGTTTCCTTATAACGTTTTATTTTCGCGGCTCATCTGACACGGTGCAGCTGACACGTGAAAATTCCGTGCCGTCCTGTGCCACCTGCGCGACGCTGACGAGCTGCGCCTTTTTGATATCCGGCACGACTATCAGCGTCGGGTCAATGTAGACCGTATCGCTCACGCGGCCGTCGACTGTTGCGACGCTCGCCTCAGTGAGATTCTGTCCCTCGATAAACAGCGTGCCGTTATGTATATACGCGCGCGTTGCGGTGATCGGGCGAACTCCGTAGCTGATCGTCGGCACCTTGTACGGGAATTTTCCGTCGGTGTAGGCGTATTTTTCTCCGAATAGCATGTCGTAGGAGAGCTGCTCGAGCTTTTCGAGGTAACCCTCGCTGCCGCGCATGCTGTTATGAAAGCGCGATATTACGCCGCCATCGATGTCAAGCAGCTTAAGCAGGTACGAAGACAGCTCATAGGAGGCAAGCTCGCCCCCATCAGCGTCAAGCCCAAAATTACTCCATATAACGTACTCCGTCGTGTATATCGAACCGCTTTCAAGGTCGCCCGCCTCAAGTCCGAGGCTCGGCTGATGGTCTCCGAAGAGCACGACAACGCTCTTTTCCTCCGCATCCGAAAGGTAGGCGATGAGCTCTCCTATAAAAGCGTCGCATTCGTGAAGCTGGTTTACGTAATATTCAGCCGCAGCGAGCGTTTCGGCATCGAGCTCGCCCGTCACCTTGATCTCGCCGTAATCTCCCGCCTCGCTGACATATTTTCCGTGAGGCTGCACGCTTACCGTGTACACGAAATCCGGGCCCTCCGTTGACGCGAGAGCTGCCGCAATCTCGTCGGTCAGTATCTCGTCGCGCGCCCAGCCGAGACTGTTTCGGCGAACTGAGCTCATATATTCGACGGGAGTAAAGGTATCAAAGCCGAGCATCTCCATAACCCGGTACCTGTTATAGAAGGTTCCCGTGTGGTTGTGTATCGAATGGGTCGCGTAGCCAAGCTCGGAAAGATAATACGCTATCGACTCGCACGGAGCGTCGCGGAGCACGGTCTCGTAGGGATATTCGCCGAGTCCGAAGCTCGAGGTCGGAATTCCGCACAGCACCTCGAACTCGGTATTCACCGTTCCGGCACCCGAAACCGGAACGGTCAGCGTACCGGAGGGATAATTATCGCGAAGCGTGCAGAAATTCGGAGTCGCGCAGTCGGAGGTCTCTATCTTATTTATCATATCGGCATCGATGAAGGACTCGAGCTGCACCATAATAATGTTCGGACCCGTGCTCGTGTCCGCAACGCTGTCGTCGATCCCGTCCATGATGTCGGATATCAAATCGCGGTCATAGCTTATCGGGCGGTTGATGCCGCGGTCGGAGGTCGAAAGCGAGAAGCAATATACAAAGCCGTACTCGCTGTAGACGTCCGATATTTTCATCGTCTTCATATCGTCACGGTGCATGGCGACAGCTCCGAGCACCGCGCCGCAGCAGAGCAGCGCACACACAAGCAGCTCAGGCACCACGCGGCGGTAATTCGGCTTCTTCTTCGGCAGCTTGACCGCGCAGAGCACGGCAAGCGCCACGGCAAGCGCTATCGCGACGATGATGAGAATTATCTGGAACACCGACAGGTAAACATTGATTATCCCGATGACAGAGAGCAGTATCGAAAAGTCGACCGCGGACAGCGGATTCACTCTGTAGCCGAGCAGCACGCAGTTTGCAATAGCGATACCAACCCAATAGCCCTCAATTATAATGAACACTCCGAGCCGACGCTTGAAGAGCATCGTGAGCATAAGACTCGTCAGCACTATAAGCGTCGCCGCAACGAACGGCAGGGGACGGACAAACGGGTATACGAGAGCACGAAGGGGACCTGTGGCAAGCGCCTCAGAGATAATGACCGTCAGCGTAGCCCACAGCAAATATCTCAGCTCCGTTATCTTAGAGGCACGGCGAAAAACCGTTTTGAGCGCCGAAATTATCCTTTTCACGGGGAAATCCTCCACAATTCAGTAATGCAATCAGTCGAGCTCGACCAGGCGACCTATAACAATGAAGCGAGCTGTGCTGTATTCGTAGGTGCAGGTCGACAGAGTGATAAGCCTGTCATCCTCCGAATAGCTGTCAGCAGACGTGAACGTTCCGCTTTCGTACAGCTGTGCTATAAAGTCGCGCAGGCTCTCGCTGTCAGCCGTGCAGTCGTAAATCAAGCTGCCGCTGTCGACGATGCCGCCCGTCAGAAGCTCGATTTTGTAGCTTTTTTCCGCCGTCAGGCAGTAAAGCGTCGGCTGCGCGTCGTAATAGGACTGCTTTTTATACCCGAGCAGCGAGCCGAACATCGTGCCGTCGTCCATATTGTGACCGTAGATCACATAATTCTTACACTCACCGGGAGCCGCACAGGCGCAGTCTGCGAACAGCGTACCGCTGACGAGGTAATTGCCGTACAGGTCATGCCTCAGGTATTTGTTGTTGTCGGCTGCCTGCGTCACGGGGTAATTTATCTTACCGTCGGGCGAATACAACCAACACACGATCTCGCTGTTTTCAGCCTTCAGCGCATCGAAGTCAACCAATATCGGGCAGCTCGGCGTCTCAGCCGTCGGCACGTCCGCTCCGTCCGCGCGCGGAGCTGCCTCGGCAGGCTCAAGCACCGATACATGCGCCGAGCGAAGGTCCTCGTAAAAGCGCTGTCCCTTGCGGTAGCCGTGATATATTCTTACTACATTGACGCCCGCAAGCACTATAATGCATACGAGCACTATTCTCACCGCCGTGAGGATATGTTTACGCTTCATACGAGCCTCCCTTTGTTTTTTATATTATACCTCACGGGAGGTAAAATTGCAATGCCCGTCGGAGGGAGCGGCGGCAAAAAAGCGGTAAATCAATGTATTTTGTCGCGCACGGCAAATTTTTTTCATATTCATCTTGACAAACGCCCTCGAATCTGCTATAATACTTTACGTTGAGTTTCGCTGCTATGGCTCAGTTGGTAGAGCACATCCTTGGTAAGGATGAGGTCCCCGGTTCGAATCCGGGTAGCAGCTGCGAAAGCCCCAATTTGTCCGAGGACAGATTGGGGCTTTCAAAGTATATAAGTCAAATTCACCCGTGCTGAGGGCACGGCACTGTATGTGAGGTAACATATGAATATTGCTTTTATGGATCTGATGCTCGAAAAATGTGCTTTTCCAAGTGAGGCTGTCGAGTTTTTCGACGCTCTTGCGCTTCGCGTACGCGAGGCGGGGCTTGAGGCGGAGCTTGACGGCATCGTCGACTTCTACTTCAACTCGGAATGCAACACCGATGAGACCGGCGCGCGCCTTGCCGCACTCGGCGAGAAGCTTTCCGCCGCCACCGACTCGTGCTGGATGCTGATGCTTCTCCTTGCAGCAGAGCGTGCGAAGGTGCTCTACGACCGACGCGGCGTCAGCGACGAGGTCTTCTTCGACACCTTCTCCGATCTGCGCGCCAAGGCCCTTGAGTGTCTTGAGGAGAACGGCGTGTGGGGAACGTTCGTTGCGGGCTGGTACCGTCTGTTCTACACCTGCAAGATAATCAAGTTCGGCAGGCTCGAGTATGAGGATGCGCGCTACGACCGCGCCGAGCCGTTCTGCGTCGGCGATGTCCGCCTTGAGGGCGGTGACCCCGTAAAGAGCATTCATATTCCGTCGAGCGCAGAGCCGTTCGACCTTGAGGCAAGGCTCGCGTCCTACCGTGCCGCTTACGAATTTTATTCCCGCGAATCGGGCAGCGACAGGCTATGCTGTATCTGCTCGTCGTGGCTTTTGTTCCCCGATTACGAAAATATTCTTTCGCCGAAGTCTAACATTGTGTCCTTCATGCACGACTTCAATGTAACGCACAGATATGAGAAGGACGAATTCCACGACAGCTGGCGTCTGTTTGGACACGCACACCGTCTGCCTGTTGCGGAGTACCCCGAGGACACCTCGATGCGCCGCGCGGTGAAGAAATTTCTTCTTGACGGCAATCGCACAGGCGAGGGCTTCGGCGTGCTCGTATTCGACGGCGAGCGCCTTCTGACCGAGCGCAGATAAGCTCACGCTCACCTCATTAAAGCAGCTCACAAATAGAGCAAAGCGGCACACATCGCGCACGAGCATGCGTCCATGAAAACTTCCGAGCCTTCATGGTCACCTCAAGGCGCGGCTTGTGCCGTTTTATTTCGAATGCAAAACAAAAAAAGCACCCACTGGGTGCGGCGGAGACTGCCAAACGAAATGACCCTTGACCGCGCTGTTTCTTTACACAGCCTTTAATGCGGTCAAGGGTCATTCCGGTCGATCTTGATATCTAACATCATTTTGTATACCTCGCTTTCTTTATCTACCCTTCTCTGTCCTACTCATTGCCGAAGCTTTCGTAATTCATATCCGATTATCATTTCCTATTTCGCAGGAGGGCGTTTTGAATATCGGCACATTCGGTTCAAGGGCGAAGTTTAATTAAGGCTCTCGGTGCTTGTACTGCGCGTCAGGTTAAAATCTTCGTTTTGCGTCGTAACGAAGTGCTTCCCGTTGACGTGTGACTTCGGATTTCTCCTTTCAGTTCCGTATATGATAAATTTGCATTAGATTCCCGACCGTTCACGGTCATCCGTGTAGACGCTTTCCGCAGTACGCTTTCCGCAGACGCTTTTTTCGTGAGCCTTAGCTCTCAAGTGTTCATTGGAGTTTACCGTCCTTCCTTTCCTGTGTCTATATTGTACCACAGATTTTACGTTTTGACAAGATGTAATTTTGTACAAAGTATCTACTTTGTTTTTGTGCAGGAGGGAGATTTTGTTCGCTTTGCTACTGTAATCTATTGACAAGTGCCGCCGAATGTGGTATAATAGATATGTTGTCGGGCGTTTTTGCCCGACTTTTTTTGTTCTCCGGCACCGCATTACGGCAAATTACCCGACATTTCGTCCGACTCGCACGGCAAAGCCGAGCTGTTACACCGCATCGAAGACAGCACAGTCAAGCCGAACATCGCTCAACGCCGAAAAGCGCGCCCCTCTACGGGACGCGCTTTTCTTTATTAAGCAAGTCTTAGCCTAATATTATTCGTAGAGCTTGCCGTACTTTGTAAGTCTCTCGTACTTAGCCTTAGCGTTAGCCTCAGCCTTCTTGAAGAGCTCCTCAGCTCTTGCGGGGTTGGATGCCGCAAGTCTGCTGTAACGGTTCTCGCTCTTGATGAACTCGATATAGTCGCCTGTGGGCTCCTTGGAGTCGAGCGTGAAGGGATTCTTACCCTCAGCCTTGAGTGCGGGGTTGAATCTGAACATCTGCCAGTAGCCTGCCTCAACGGCGCGCTTCATCTCGAGCTGGCAGTTTGTCATACCGCCCTTAACACCGTGCATCTCGCAAGGTGCATATGCGATGACGATGGAAGGTCCGTTGTAAGCCTCAGCCTCAAGGAGAGCCTTCATTGTCTGGTTCATGTCAGCACCCATAGCGATCTGTGCAACGTAAACGTAGCCGTAGGACATTGCGATCTCGGCGAGGTTCTTCTTGCCGATAGCCTTACCTGCTGCTGCGAACTGTGCGACCTGACCGATGTTGGAAGCCTTGGAAGCCTGTCCGCCGGTATTGGAGTAAACCT
>CAYNHY010000055.1:0-11635 GCA_964397225.1 uncultured Ruminococcus sp. | reverse complement strand
GCTTTATTTCGCTTTATTGCGAATTATTTAGTCCAAGGGTTTCATTGTCGGGAAAAGCAGAACATCGCGAATTGCGGCGGAATCTGTGAAGAGCATACAGAGTCTGTCGATTCCGTATCCGATACCGCCTGTCGGGGGCATACCGATCTCGAGTGCGTTCATGAAGTCCTCGTCGGTGCGGTTTGCTTCCTCATCTCCCTGAGAAAGCAGAGCCTCCTGAGCCTTGAAGCGCTCGCGCTGGTCGATCGGGTCATTCAGCTCGGAGTATGCGTTGCACATTTCCCAGCCGTTCATGAACATCTCGAAGCGCTCGACGTATTCGGGATCGTCGGGCTTCTTCTTTGTAAGCGGAGAGATCTCAACGGGATGATCCATAACGAAGGTCGGCTGAACAAGGTGATGCTCAACGAACTCCTCGAAGAAGAGATTGAGAATATCGCCCTTTGCGTGACGTTGCTCGTAGTGGACGCCCTTTTCATCGGCTATCGCACGTGCTTCCTCGAGAGTGTGTATTTCCTTGAAGTCAACACCGGAGTACTTCTTGACAGCGTCGACCATGGTGATCCTCTCGAACGGACGACCGAGATCCATCTCAATGCCGTTGTACACGATAGTTGTTGTGCCGAGAACCTCTTTTGCTATGTGACGGAACATGTTCTCGGTGAGGTCCATCATTCCGTTATAGTCGGTGTAGGCCTGGTAGAGCTCCATGAGAGTAAACTCGGGGTTATGGCGTGTGTCCATTCCCTCGTTGCGGAATACACGTCCGATCTCATAAACCTTCTCGAGTCCGCCGACGATAAGTCTCTTAAGGTAGAGCTCAAGAGAGATGCGAAGCTTGAAGTCCTCGTCAAGAGCATTGAAATGTGTCTCAAACGGACGAGCTGCCGCACCGCCCGCGTTCGAAACGAGCATGGGAGTCTCGACTTCGATGAAGCCCTGTGAGTCGAGGTAGCGTCTGATTGTGCTGATGATCTTGGAGCGCTTGACAAATGTGTCCTTCGCCTCGGGATTCATTATAAGGTCTGTGTATCTCTGGCGGTAACGTACATCGGTGTTTGTAAGACCGTGATATTTTTCGGGGAGAATTTGCAGGCTCTTGGAGAGCAGGGTGATGCGCTCCGCGTGAACGGATATCTCGCCTGTTTTGGTCTTAAATACAAAGCCTACGACACCGATGACGTCACCGATATCAAGCTTCTTGAATTTTTTATATTCGTCCTCGCCGAGGCTGTCGCGTGCTACATAGCACTGAATTCCGCCCTTGAGATCCTGAACATTGCAGAAGGAAGCCTTGCCCATGACACGCTTCGACATAAGTCTGCCGGCAATAGACACGGTCTTTCCGTCGAGCTCGTCGAAGGAAGCCTTGATATCAGCGCTGTGATGTGTTCTGTCGTACCTTGTGATCTTGAACGGGTCTTCGCCTGCTGCCTGAAGCTCTGCGAGCTTGTCACGGCGTATCTTTAACAGCTCGTTTGTGTTCTGCTGCTGAACTCGCTCGTTGTTTGTTGTCTGTTCTGTCATATGCTACTCCCCAAATCAGTCTTCGCGGATGGTCGGCTTCGATCTCTCTACGGCAAGTATCTTGAACTTGAGCTCACCGCTCGGAGCCTGTACGGTAATGATATCTCCGACAACCGAGCCGAGCATTGCGCTGCCGATAGGGCTCTGGTCGGAAATCTTACCGAGCATGGGGTTAGCCTCGTTTGTACCGACGAGGTTGTATTCAACCTCCTCGTTGAACTCGTAGTCGAGAACGCGAACGGTAGAGCCGAGGTTTACGACGTCTGCACGCATTTCGGACTCGTCAATGACCTTGGCGTGATTGATAAGGTTTTCAAGCTCGGTGATGCGGGCTACGACCTTAGCCTGTTCGTTCTTTGCCTCGTCGTACTCGCTGTTCTCGGAAAGGTCTCCGAAGGAGCGTGCTTCTGCGAGGCTTCTTTTGACCTCTTCAAGCTTTGTCTGCTTGAGGTAGGACAGCTCGTCTACGAGAGCCTTATAGCCCTCGGCTGTATAAAGTGTTACCTTTGTTTCGTTGTTATCCATGGTATTATCCTTTCACTTGTTGTAAGTCAAGCTTTATTTTGTCAGCTCGTCAAGGGCTGCTGCCAGCTGATTGTCTTCGCTGTCCGTGACCTTGAGAAAATGCTTTTCGAGAAGTGCTCCCTCGGCTTTCACCTCTACATCGGGAACAATGCCTATGCCGTGATAGCTTTCGGAGAAGGGAGGCTTATACATGCGGTAGGTCACAGACAGCATGCCGCCGTCGGGAAGCGTGACCGAGCTCTGCATACAGCCCTTGCCGTAGGAGGTTTCTCCGATGATTACTGCCTTGTCGTAATCGCGCAGAGCCGATGTGAACAGCTCCGCGGCGCTTGCCGTGTTTCCGTTGACGAGCACAGCCATCGGCTGAGTTTTGCATTCGGCATCAGAGGTGTATTCGTCGACCATATTGTCGTCCTTGTCGAATATCCTGATGACGGGTCCCTCGGGAAGGAGAAAGTCGAGTGTGTCGACAACTGCATTAAGCTCTCCTCCGGGGTTATTGCGAAGGTCGAATATAAACGACGTGCAGCCTGCGTTTTCAAGCTCGGTATAGGCTGACTTGAACTGCTCGAGGGTCGTATCACGGTCAAAGCCGGTGATACGGATTATTCCGACGCTTTCATCAAGCTCGCAGACATGGCTGTATACCGTGGTCGACAGAACCTTGGCTCGCGTTATGGAGAAGTCGATAAGCTCGCCGGCGCGGAGCACCGTAAGTACTGCATCCGTGCCCTCGGCACCGCGCAGCTTTGCTACCGCGGCATTGTAGCCGAGCTCTGCAACAGGCTCGCGTTCATCTCCGACGTAAACAATGAGGTCACCCTCGCGAATTCCTGCGGAGAGCGCGGGAGAGTCGGGCTGCACTGTTAAAATTTCGATCGCGCCCTGCTCGGAGTCGTATATTACGTTAACTCCGATGCCCTCGGTTTCTCCGGTAAGATCCGACATAAAGTCAGCAACCTCATCGGAGGTGTAATATACGCCGTAGCTGTCACCCGTGCCCGCGACATAGCCCTTCAGGAGGTAATCGATGAGCGTGTCATCGTCAAGCTCGCCGAGATACAGCTCGCGATATGCGCTGTCAAGCGCCGAAAGACGTTCGGCTGCCTTCACCGCAAAGCCGGCAGCTGTCGTCTGCGAGCTTTTGGCGTCAGCCATCGAGCCCTTAACAGCGATAAAGGTGATCTGAAACGTCAGCATTGCCGCAAGAAGCATCAGTGCGACCGCTGTTGATATTGAAATTTTTCTTTTCATATAGCGCTCCGCTTACATGGGATCAATACGGACTCCGAACGTAGTTCATCGCGTCGACGCGTTCGCCGTTGATACGGTACTCAAAGTGGAGGTGAGCTCCGAAGGAGTAGCCCGTATTTCCGACATAGCCTATGACCTGACCCTGAGCCACGCTCTGACCTGCCGAAATATTAAGGAGAGACATGTGAGCGTAAAGCGTAGAAATGCCGTTGCCGTGATCGATGAGTACGTAATATCCGTAGCTGTTGTGCCACTCGGCGCGAAGCACGATTCCACCGTTGGAGGCGAATATCTGCGTTCCCTGGGGAGCTGCAATATCGGTAGCCGCGTGGTAATCGGACACACCGTTGAGAATTCTTCCGCCGAAGTGCGAGGAGATGTATCCGACACCTACGGGAAGCGGCCAGGCGAATTCGCCGCCGACATAAAGCTGACCGCTGTCGTTTTTGGAGCCTGCCTCGAAGACGGGATTGTTCTGATTTACGCTCTGCATCTCGCGGATGTATTCCTGAAGCTCAGCATCAAGCTGTGCCTCTGCCGCTACAGCCGCATCGTACTGCGACTGCCATTCGGCATTGTCGTTTTCAAGCTGCGAGATGATGCTCTCCGACTCATTTGCGAGAGTCTGATTGTATGTGCGTTCCTCTTCAAGAAGAGCCTTTGCGTCCTCCTGAGCCTTTCTGGAAGCTTCGAGCGATTCCACGGTCTTTGCAAGCTCTTCCTTGGAGCTTGTAAGATCTCCGATGACCTTCTTGTCGTACTCCATCATGGAATTGACATAGTCGATCTTCGTAAGAAGCGTTGCGATATCAGCGGAGCCGAGAACGAGCTCAAGGTATGAGGCGCTTCCGTCCTCATGGAGAGCTGCCATTCTGTTGAGGAATGCCTCACGCTGTGACTCGATTCGTTCCTCAGTTTCCTCGATCTGAGCCTCCTTGGCTTCGATCTGAGAATCAAGGTCAGCTATCATAGCCTCCGCTGTCTGGATTTTTTGTGTGGTGTTTCTTATAAGCTGGTCAATATACTGCTTGCGCTCCATTGCGGTGTTGATCGAGTCTTCCGTGTCACGGAGCTTTTGAAGGAGAGCCTCCTGCTGTGCGGAGAGCTCTGCAATTTTGTCCTCGTAGGATTTGACCGTAGCGTCGTCAACCTGCTCGGCAGAGGAGGGCACGACCCAAATAAGAGATGAGCATGCCGCCAATGCCACAGCCGTCGACAGGCAGCGACGAAATATTCTTGAATGCTTCATGATTGCCTTTCCTTAAATAACTCTCATGACGTTATACGGTAATTATACCGCACCTGCTGTGTCGTATCTGCGTGAAAATGCAAACATATTCGAGTGAATTTGTAACTTTTCGAATATTACTCCTTGAGATACTTTCCGAGAGAAATAAGACCTCCGACGACACCCGTTACGATGCCTATCGCAAGCGTTGCTCCGAATACATAGCCGGATATGTCGGAGAAGCTTATAAACGAGATCATCTGCATATCGGTAGCGATTCCGGAAAGGAGCGCAGAGTATCCAAGCTTCAGAATGATAAATGAGCCGACGCCCGAGGCGATACCGATGAAGATACCCTCAAAAATGAAGGGAAGTGTGATGAACCAATTTGTCGCACCGATGTAACGCATAATGCCGATTTCCTTGCGGCGTGAGAATACTGAAAGCTTTATGGTGTTGATGATGATGAACACCGTGACCACGAACAGTATCGCGAGGAACCAGAAGAACACAAGCATGATACCGCCGCGAACGCTTTCAATGGTGTTTGCAAGCTCGAGATTGTTTCTGACCTTACGCACGCCCTCGATCTGTTTAAGATTGTAATCAAGCTCGGGAACCTTGGAGTTGTCCGCGTATGATATGGTAAAGGAGTCGGAAAGAGGATTCTCCTCCTCGGTAATGTCACCGTAAAGGGTGGGGTTCTCCTCCTGGAGCTTTTTGAGCTGCTCGTCCTTTGTAGCATGGACGACGGCTTCGACATTGTCAAGAGATGTTATCTGCTTTTCGATATCCTCGATGGTCTCGTCATCGGCATCGCTCTCGCAGAAGGCGACGATTTCGTTGAGATCACCGAGCTTGTCGAGATTGAGGTCGATATTAACGACGATAAGCGAGAAGCCTCCTATCACGAGAAGACAGCTGAGAAGCACGGCGACGGAGGCAAAGCTCATAACGCCGTTGCGCTTCATGCCCTTCAGTGCTTCGAGGATGAAGTAGAAAATATTGTATCTTTTCATTCGAACATACCTCCCACGTGATCCTCCGATACGACACCGTCACGAATCGTGATAACTCTTTGCTTGTAATAGTCGACGAGGTTCTGCTCGTGAGTAACAACTATAACGGTTTTGCCGAGCTTATTTATTTTGATGAGAAGATTCATAATGTCAAGGGACATCTGCGGGTCGATATTACCTGTAGGCTCGTCGGCAATAATGACGGAGGGATTGTTTGCGAGGGCGCGCGCGAGGGCGACTCTCTGCTGCTCTCCGCCCGATATCTCTCCGGGGAAGGAGGAGTGCTTGTCGGCGAGGTTTACGGTATTCAGGATCGCGGGAACTCGGCGCTTAATCATTTTTGAAGGCGTGCCGACGACCTGCATTGCAAAGGCTACATTTTCGTATACGGTTTTGTTAGGAAGGAGACGGAAATCCTGAAATACGACACCGAGCTGTCGTCTGTAGTAGGGGATCTTCCGATCGGGAATCGTCGTCAGATTGTATTTGCCGACGATAATGTTTCCCGCAGTCGGCTTTTCCTCGCAGAGAAGAAGCTTCATGAGGGTCGTTTTACCCGCACCCGAGTGACCGACGATAAATACAAACTCGCCGTCATCAATATGAAGGTTAACGTCCTTCAGGGCAACTGTGCCTGACGGGTACGATTTTTTTACATTTCTGAATTCGATCATAATAAATTCCTTAAATGCCGACCCGCGTATGAGCGAGGGTGACATCTGACCTTTCAAAACAGTGCAGGGAAAGCACTAACACGATATCCGCGCGAGCGGGAAACGGAGATATGCCATCCCTGCAGTCAGTATTACGTTGCACTTGCACTTCGTGCAACCCTATGTCAGAACTTAACGGGCTTCGCAACGAGGTATCTCTTGACCATGAGCGCGACCTTAAAGGTGATGGCGTGGTCGAACTCGCGCAGGTCGAGACCTGTGAGCTTGCGTATTTTCTCAAGTCTGTAAACGAGGGTATTTCTGTGTACGAAGAGCTTTCTCGAGGTCTCGGAGACGTTCAGGTTGTTCTCGAAGAAGCACTGGATTGTCATAAGGGTTTCGCGGTCGAGAGAATCGAGGCTTCCGTTCTTGAAGACCTCCTGGAGGAACATCTCGCAAAGGGTCGTGGGAAGCTGATAGATAAGTCTGCCGATGCCGAGATTCTCATAGCTGATGATGTTCTTTTCGGTGTCGAATACCTTTCCGACCTCAAGGGCGACCTGAGCCTCCTTGTAGGAGCGGGCGAGATCCTTGATATTGTCGACAGCCGTACCGATACCGATGGAAACCTTAGCAAAGAACTCCGTGTTGAGTGTGTCGGCGATGTTGCTTGCCATTTCCTCGACCTCGCGAATGTCGGTTCCTGCCTTGATATCCTTAACTACTACGATATCCTGCTCGGTAACACTGATGACAAACTCGCGGCTCTTGTCCGGGAAAATATTCTGTACCATATCGAAGGGCAGAACATCGGAGCGGGAATTGAACTTGATGAGAAGGACTATGCGAACCTCATCGGAGTTGAAGTGCAGCTCCTTGGACTTGATGTAGATGTCACTCGGAAGAATGTTGTCGAGGATGATGTTCTTTATGAAAGAGCTCTTGTCATACTTCTCGTCATAAAGATTCTTGATATTGGAAAGTGTAACGGAGAGGATGGACGCCATCTTCTCAGCCAGCTTGTCCTCGCCTTCGACGAAAACGATATACTCCCACTTGGAGCCCGTACCGATAGGCCTGTAGGTGTAGCCGCCGGAGGTGATTGCCTCTGTGGTGTAAGCGAGCTCATCGCGAACACCCTGTCGGAGCTCACCTATTTTGACAAGCTCACTGCAGGCGATGATAACACCGTTGTCATCAACGACTCCGATTACACGGTCGACGGTATCCCTCATTTGATGGATGATTCCCTGGAACAGACGATTTGCCATTGTTAACTCCTTGCCGTTAAAACGGCTGATAAAAATATAATAGATACTATACTATATTTTACATGATTTTTTGTCATTTTTCAATAGGTTGATAAGTTTTTTTTATAAAAATGACGCGTTTTTTTTGTGGATAATAGCGAAAGACGGGTAAATTGCGCTTACATTGGAACTGTTTTAGGAGAAAAAGTGTCCAAATCACTTTTCGAGTGCATATGACAGGCACGCAAGGGCAAACGGAGCCGCGCTTTCGGTTCGGAGTATTCGATTACCGAGAGATACGGAAATAGCGCCGATTTCTTCCATTAATTTTGCCTCCGCCTCGTCAAAGCCGCCCTCGGGACCGATAACCACAGCGATGCCGGCGTCGCACGGTATGTTCTGCACGGCATCGCGAAGCGGGCGCGTTGCCTTTTCATAGCAGAAGAGAACCGTATCAAATTCCGCAAACGCCTCTGCCGCCTTCTTTATATCGACGCCCTCGTTGACCGCCGGGATAATTCCGCGTCCGCACTGCTTGGCACCCTCCTCGGCAATGCGCTGCCAACGGACGCATTTCTTCTCTATATCCGCGCTGTCAAGCTTTACCGTGCATCTTGAGGTGATAAGCGGTGTGATCGAGAAGGCTCCGAATTCGACGGATTTCTGCACCACCGTGTCAAATCTGTCTCCCTTGGCGAGTGCCTGAAAGACGGTAGCCCTGTACGGCGGCTCGCTGCGGCTTGCTTTTTTCTCGATAACGTCAAGCGTGACGCTCGACTGCGTGATCTCGGATATCTCGCATTCGTAATCGACTCCGCATGCGTCGCACAGCGTGAGACTGTCGCCGAGTCGCATTCTGAGTGAGCGCGAGATATGACTTGCGTCGTCGCCGCAAATAACGGCATGCATTTTTTCTCCGTCGTCGAAAAGAGCGGAGCTGTTTATGAAAAATCTTGGCATGGCTACTCCGACTATCATGAATTATACATATATTTTATCATATAACGCGAAATATGTAAAGAGGTAAGCGATTTTTGAGTTTTTTTGCAAAATAAAGAAAAAATCTTCCAGATTATGAGAAAGATGCTGAATTCACTTATCGCATTGCTGCTCGTTGCGGCAAGTCTTAATGCTCTTGTCGGCTGCACACGTGTTTCTGCGGCTGCCGAGCGACTGACGGAAGGCGTAACGCCGAGCAGTAATATACAAGCGGTCGATATTGACGAGAGGTTCATTTGGGCATACACCGACTTTGCGGCTGAGCTGTTCAGCAGCAGCTTTGACGGAGAAAATACCGCAGTATCGCCGCTGTCGATGCTGCTCGCGCTCGGGCTTGTTGCAAACGGCGCTGTCGGCGAGACTGCCGCCGAATATACGAGTCTTTTCGGCGGGATATCCGGCGACGAGATGAACAGCTATCTGTATTCGTATATTAAGGGTCTTGCGGACGGCGAAGCGAGCAAGCTTACCTCGGCAAATTCGCTTTGGCTCAATGCTTCCGAGGAATACGAGGTAAAACGCGATTTTCTGCAAAGCGCGGTCGACTACTACGAGGCGGATGTTTTCAGAGAGGACTTTTCCGATGCCACCGCAGACGAGGTCAATCGTTGATGCTCTGAGAATACGGACGGCATGATCGAGAACTTTGTCGATACGCTGTCTCCGAGCACGGCGGCGCTTATCGTGAATGCACTCTGCTTTAAGTTGCCACGGGAGGACGAATATTCCGACTATGCGGTGTCTGCCGGAGAATTTACAGCCGAGGACGGGAAGGTACGCAGAGCTGTGATGCTGAGCTCGAACGAGGATGTATATCTCGAAAGCAAGCTGGAGACGGGATTTATGAAAAATTACGAGGGCGGGCGTTATGCGTTTGCCGCGCTTCTTCCGAACGAGGGCGTGCCTCTTTCGACGCTTGCCTCTTCAATGGACGGGGATGGAATACGTGAGCTTTTTGCTACAGCAAGCGAGGAAAGCTTCGTCAGCGTGTGCATTCCCGAGTTTGCATATGACTTCAAGCTTGAAATGAATGAGCTTCTTCGGGATATGGGGCTTGAAAAGGCGCTTTCGGCGGATGCCGACTATTCGGGCTTCGCCTCGGATATGCCGATCCTTGTGGATACGGTTTTGAACATGACTTACATTGAGCTGTCGCGCGAGGGAACACGTGCCGCAGCCTTGAGCGGTGTGAAGCAGAGATTCGGTGGACCGAACGGCAGAGCCGTAGTGCTTGACAGACCGCTCATGTACATGATAGTAGACCGCGAAAGCTCATTGCCCGTAATGCTCGGAGCTGTGACGGATATTGAAGCTTAAGCTAAAGGCGAGGAACAAAGGAAGGGCGCGAGGCTCCGTTTTCGGAGCTTCGCGCCCTTCCTTTGCATTTTTTTATTTAAGTACACACGTGCCGCACGGTCCGAGAGCTCTTAGCTTGACCTCGTCCCAGGTTATTTCATGGCTGCTTTTTCCGGCGCAGTTTGCTTCGTAATGATATTTCTTGCTGTACTGACCTCCGGTGTAAACATGCCCGTGATAATTATCGGTGTACTGCGGGACATACTCGGTGCTGACTTCCGAAATACCGTCAGTGAAGGCTTCGTCATCGGTGTCGGTAGCCTCTGCGTAATGCTCGGTCTGCGGTTGCTCAAGCGAGCTTTCGTCCACAGACGCCGTCACGATTTCCGTTGCGCCTTCACTGACAGACTCTTCGAGGCTGTCGAAAGAGCTAATGTGATCTCCGACTGAAGTGTCGGGCGATAGGCTTTCAGCTACACTTTCTGCTTCGTAAGCCTCAACAGCTGCGCTTGACGCACGAGTGTGTACCGTAACGTCAGGTGTCGCGCTGCAAGAGGTGAGAAGAAGTGTCGAGAGTATAAGCGCAATTGAACGCTTCATTTTCGTCGTCCTCCGTTAAAGGTCACCTTCGTGATCTCAGAACAGTATGCAACCCATTTTGCGGAACTGCTCTGCCTTTTCCAAAAGAATCTCACGGGTAAGTCCCGTGTGCTTGGCGAGGCAGTCGACGCACATAAAGCTTGTCGCACCGCGGTTTATCATTTTCTTGTGCAGACCGATATCCGTCATCGTAAGCTCGCGTGAGCATTTGATGCATAGGATGGCAGAGCTCGTTGGAGCTCCTTGCGGTCTGCGAAATGGAAGCTCCATTTTACGCCTTCTTTACGAGCTGTGCGCGTAAGACTTTGCAAGAGTGAGCATCAATGGTATAGGGAACCTTGATCATGTCGTCAAACTCGCCGATGAACTCATCGGTATCAATATCATACACGCGGAAGGCGTAGCCGTCGTTCGGAGAGAAGCCTGCGTCGGGAAGCCAGAATGCGAGCCAATCAAGCTCACAGCCTGCAAGGTTGAACAGACCGAATGCGTACTCGCCGTTGGAAAGGTGCTTCATGAGCACGGGAGTAGTGTTCTCATAGCTGCAATACGAGATGATCGGAGGTCTGACCTCGGGGTCCTGGTCGATCGCGATAAGTGCGCGGTTTGTGAGAAGAGCCTTTGTCGACTCGCTCATGTTGCGGATGTCGCAGCCGATCATAAGGGGCTGCGAGAGCATGCACCACAGAGCAAAGTGTGTCTTGTATTCTTCATCGGTGCATCCGCCGTTTGCGACATTTCCCTTGCCGTACATACCGCAGACGAGCATATCCATGTCGTTGAAGCAGGACGGACCGGACAGGCACATATTGTGCTTCTGCTCGTTGAAGAGCGTCTTGACGATGTCAAAATTGTCGCTGATGTCGTATGTGGAGCGGTACATGTCCGCGCCGACGGAGCGAGCCCAGGAGAGAGTGTCCTCCTCACCCCAGTTGCAGATGGAGAAGAGGATGTCGCGGCCGGTTGCGTTGAGAGCCATTCTCATTCTGTTGTAGAGAGTCCAGCCGTCAACCTGTCTCGGGTGCGAGCACCAGTCGTACTTGAGGAAGTCGATCTCATTGCGAGCGAAGAAGAGCGCGTCCTGATACTCGTGGTCAAGGCTTCCGGGGTATCCTGCACAGGTCTTGGGACCGCAGCATCCGTAGATTCCGAACTTGAGTCCGAGAGAGTGGATGTGGTCCGCGAGATACTTGAGTCCGTGCGGGAACTTTTTGGGGTCAGCTACGAGATCGCCGTTCTCATCGCGCTCTCTGCAAGACCAGCAGTCATCGATAACGATGTACT
>CAYNHY010000054.1:0-11746 GCA_964397225.1 uncultured Ruminococcus sp. | reverse complement strand
CGCGTCGGCATCTTCGTCGAGCCCGACGCGATACATATCATGAAAAAGTCCGAATATTCCGGTCTCTACGGCGACTACAGCTCCTACAGCGACGAGCTCGACGAGCTCAGTAATCCTTATCCCGACGAGGACGGCGAGGAAGACGCGGAGGATGAGGACTGATGAAGAAAAAAAGCCTCGCGTCCACGCTCGTTGCCTGCCCGTATTACCTGTGGGCGGCAATATTTGTCGTGGTACCCGTTATTATGGTCGCCTACTACGCCTTCACCGACGAGTCGGGCGCCTTCACGCTTGACAATATCGCCTCTCTGCGCGATTACGGTGGCACGTTTGCCGTTTCGATGCTTTACTCCGCCGTCGCAACGGTAATTTGCCTTGCCATCGCATATCCGTTCGCATACGTCATGAGCCGCAAGGGACCGTCGTCTCAGCGCATCATGATGCTGCTTGTCATGCTCCCGCAATGGATGAACCTTCTCATTCGCACCTACTCTTGGATGAACATCCTCGAGAAAAACGGCATCATCAACAGCATACTTTCGTTCATCGGCGTCTCGCCGCTCAAGATGATAGGCACACCGGGAGCGGTCATCTTCGGAATGATATATAATTATCTTCCCTACATGATACTTCCGATATACACCGTAATGTCGAAGATAGACCCCTCGCTGCTCGAAAGTGCGGAGGATCTCGGCTCGAATGCGCTCTCGAAGCTCAGACGAGTCATTCTCCCGCTCAGCGTTCCCGGGGTCGTTTCGGGAGTTACAATGGTGTTCGTACCGAGCGTTTCCACCTTCTATATCTCGCAGAAGCTCGGCGGCGGCAAGATAATGCTCGTCGGCGACGTTATCGAGCGTCAGATACAGGTGCAGAACAACTACAACCTCGGCTCGGCGCTTTCACTCGTGCTTATGATATTCATCCTTATAAGCATGGCTGTTATCAACCGCTTCTCGAACGGAAATGAGGAGATAATAGTATGAAGAAAACAAAGGCACTCGGTAACGTATTTACCGCTCTCGTATACGTACTTCTGTACGCGCCGCTCCTCGTTATGGTGTTCTTCTCCTTTAACGAGTCAAAAAGCACCGCTGTTTTCTCGGGCTTTTCGCTCCGCTGGTACCGTGAGCTCTTTTCGAGCAGCGATACCGTAACGGCGCTGAAGAACACGCTCCTTCTCGCACTTGCCTCCGCCGTTGTCGCGACCGTGCTCGGCACGGCAGCCGCAGTCGGTATTTGGAAGCTCCGCCGAGGTGCGCTCAAGAGCACCGTAATGACCGTCACAAACATCCCCATGATGAACCCCGATATCGTCACGGGTGTGTCGATGATGCTGCTTTTCGTATTCGTCGGCAGAATGCTCGGCGCGGCGCAGTCTCTCAGCTTTTACACGCTGCTCATCGCGCATATCACCTTCAGCCTGCCCTACGTCATACTGAATGTCCTGCCGAAGCTGCGTCAGACCGACAGATATCTGTCGGAGGCTGCAATGGACCTCGGAAGCACGCCGACACGCGCGTTCTTCAATGTTGTCCTGCCGCAGGCTTATTCCGGAATTCTTTCCGGCTTTATAATGGCATTCACGCTCTCGCTTGACGACTTCGTCATAAGCTACTACACGAACGGCGCGGACTTTCAGACGCTCCCGCTCAAGATATTCGCGATGACAAAGAAGACCGTCAAGCCCGATATGTACGCGCTGTCCACCATTATCTTTATCGCGGTGCTGCTTCTGCTCGTGCTTTCAAACCTTGTCGGCGTGAAGGACGAGACCTCGCGCGTGAAGAAGGGTGCAAGGACCCGCCGCCGCGTCGCGATCACCGTATGCTCGGTGCTTCTCTTCTCTCTCATCCCGTTCGGTATGCTCATGTCTGACCGCGACACGGAGAGTAATATCTCGGTAGAGGGAAATTACTTCATCGACAGCTCCACCGGTCTTTCGAAATACGCCGGCACGACCATCAATGTGTTCAACTGGGGTGAATATATCTCCGACGGCTCGGACGGCACGCTTGACGTGAACGCCGAATTCGAGCGTCTTACCGGTATCAAGGTGAATTACCAGAACTACGAGTCGAACGAGGCAATGTACGGAAAGCTGAAGAGCGGTGCGGTGTCTTACGACATTATCATCCCCTCGGACTACATGATCGAGAGACTGAAAAACGAGGGAATGCTCAGAAAGCTCGACTTTGACATGCTCGACAACTACGACTACATCGACGAAAGGTACCGCGGACTCTTCTACGACGAGAACGACGAGTACACCGTGCCGTACAACGTCGGCATGGTCGGACTTATCTATAACTCGAAGCTCGTCTCCGAGGAGCCAGACAGCTGGAGTATCATGTGGGACGAGCGGTACGACGACGATATTCTTACCTTCAACAATCCCCGTGATGCCTTCGCGATAGCGCAAATTCTCCTCGGCATAGACCTCAACACGACGAACGAGGCGGACTGGCGCGCGGCGGCTGACAAGCTCATCGAGCAGAACAGTCTGCTTCAGGGTCGCGTTATGGACGAGATATTCAACAAGATGCAGCAGGGCAACGCCGCGATAGCTCCGTATTACGCGGGAGATTTCCTCACGATGAAGGAGATAAACGACGACCTTGAATTCGTCTACCCGAAGGAGGGTACGAACATCTTCGTTGATGCAATCTGCGTTCCCGAGAGCTCTACAAACTTTGAAGCCGCGATGCTCTACATCAATTTCCTGCTCGAGCCCGATATCGCGCTGGCTAATGCGGAGTACATCTGCTACGCGTCGCCGAACACGTCGGTCATTAACAACCCCGAGTATTCCTACGTCGGAAACGAAATTCTCTACCCCCCCGAGGAGGACATGCCTCCCGTTGAGTATTTCCACGACATGGACGGCAAGACCCGTGAGCTTTATGAAGCTCTGTGGGAAAAGGTCGTAAATTCAAAATAAAGCAAAAAGCTGCCCCCGGCTCGCGAACAGCTTCGCGGCGGGGACAGCTTTTCTTTGCTCTTACTTTTTCTCGCGAAGGAGCTCGCGAATATCGCAAAGCAGCTCCTCGGTCGTTTCCTTCTTCTCCTCGGGCTCTGCGGGCTTTCCTCTTCCTTTTTCTCGAAGCGCGACTTCGCGGCGAGCATGAGCTTCAGGAATATGAAAATACTGAGCGCGATGAGGAAAAAGTCAATTACCGACTGCAAAAACGCACCGTAGGTCAGTGCGACCTCGGGTGTTACCACAGTTCCGTCCTCGGCGAGAACGGCGGAGGTGATGACCCACTTCGCACCCGATACGTTAAAGCCGTTCGTGAGAAGACCGATAAGCGGCATGATGATATCGTTTACAAGGCTGGTGACTATCTTTCCGAAGGCACCGCCGACTACAACTGCTACCGCCATGTCGACCACGTTTCCGCGCGCGATAAAAGCACGGAATTCTTCGATGAACTTGATCTTTTTCATACTGCAACGTCCTTTCGTGATATTAATGTTATTATATAATGAAGTCTCGTGAAAATCAAGGGGTGAACGGCAATTATTTCGTTGACGCTTTCGAATTTAATAAAAATCGCTTGAAAGAGCGGGCAATATGTGATATCATATATCGAGTAATATCACGAAAGAGGCAAAAAAACCGCATGAAAATCACAGAAGTATTAAATAACGGAAGGCTCTCGCTTTCGCTTGAGGTATTTCCTCCGAAAACAGATACCGCCATCGAGAACGTTAAGCAGGCGACCGAAAGGATCGCCGCTCTCTCGCCCTCGTTCATGAGCGTTACCTACGGTGCGGGCGGCGGCACGAGCCGCTACACGCTCGACATCGCCGAGAATATCGAAAAAAGCTTCGGTGTGCCGATGCTCGCTCACCTGACCTGCGTCTCGTCGACTCCCGATACCGTCCGAGAGCAGATTCGCCTTATGAAGGAGCGCGGCATCACAAACGTTATGGCGCTTCGCGGAGATCTTACACCCGAGCTTGAAGGCTCAGACAGAAGCCTCTGGAGCTACCGCCACGCGGTCGATCTCGTTCGCGAGCTTGCCGAGGACGGCTCGTTTTGCATCGGCGGCGCGTGCTACCCCGAGGTGCATCCCGAAAGCCGCAACCAGAAGGCAGACATTCGCGCGCTTTGCGAAAAGGTCGAGGCAGGTGTCGAATTTCTGACAACGCAGATGTTCTTCGACAACAACCTGTTCTACAATTTTCTCTACAAGCTCCGCGAGGCGGGCGTTACCGTTCCCGTCGTTGCGGGCATCATGCCGATAACCTCCGCCCGACAGGTCGAGCGCGCGATAAAGCTCTCCGGCTCGTTTATGCCGCAGCGCTTCAAGAGCCTTGTCGACCGCTTCGGCGATAAGCCGGAGGCGATGATGCAGGCGGGCATTGCCTACGCGACAGACCAGATAATCGACCTGTACGCGAACGGTATTACGAATGTACACATATACACGATGAACAACCCCGAGACCGCGCGGCGCATCCGCGACAATCTTTCCGAGATCATCGGACTTGAGGACGTGCGCGAGTGAGCTTTACAAGTGTTAAGGAGCTGACCCTGCCGCCGGTCGACATTGACGAGGTGCTCCGCTACGCGGCGATACCGAAGGACGGCAGAACGCCCGCGCTTCGCCACCTTGCCGAGGCTGCGGCGTCATACGCCGACGGCATTCTCCAAAGCCGCGTGTGCTGCACGACAACGGACGTATCCGTTTCGGAAAATATAATCAAGCTCGGCTTTGCCGAATGGGAAAGCGCGGACTTCGCGCGATATGTCGGAGTCAGCCGAAGGGTACTCGTCTTCGCCGCAACCGTCGGACTACAGCTCGACAGGCTGATTGCAGCACGCGGCGCGCTCTCTCCGTCCGAGGCGCACATGCTCGAGGCAGTCGGCAATGAGCGTATAGAGGCGCTGTGCGACACCTTCTGCCGCGAGGCTGAGTCGGAGCTCGGCGCACTGAAGACACGATATTCTCCGGGCTACGGAGATCTGCCGCTTTCCGCGCAGAAGGATATATTCAAGCTTCTCGACCCGCCGCGTCGGATAGGGCTGACGCTCAACGACAGTCTCATGATGTCGCCGTCGAAATCGGTGACGGCGCTTTGCGCCCTGCGCGAGGCGGAAAATTAAATCATTCAAAATGAGAAAGGCAATATTATGCTGATTCCGGATAACATACGTGCTCTCGCGACATGCGCAGAGCGCGAGCTCTCCGAAATATTCGGAGATATCGACCGTATCTCTTTGAGCAACACCGAGCACGTGCTCGATGTTTTCCGTAATAATAAGGTTTCCGAGGTGCATTTCGCCCCGAGCACGGGCTACGGCTACGGAGACCTCGGACGCGACGCCATCGACCGCATATGCGCAGAGGTATTCCGCGCCGAGGCGGGCTTTATGAGACATAATTTCATCTCGGGTACTCACGCGCTCACCGTCGGTCTTTTCGGGCTTCTCCGTCCGGGCGACACGCTGTTCTCCGTCACAGGCAACCCGTATGACACGATGCTTGAGGTCATCGGTGTCGACGAGAAGGGCAAAAGGCGCGCGAACGGCACCGGAAGCCTCGCCGATTACGGCGTAAATTACCGTGAGACCGCGCTCTCGGACGGTCGCGTCGACCTTGCCGCCGTGTGTGAGACGCTTCGCGCGGACGCGAGCATCAAGGTCGTCTACCTCCAGCGCTCGAAGGGCTATCTTGCCCGCCCGACGCTCACCGTCCGTGAGATACGCGAATGCGCGGACGCAGTAAAAAAATGCGCCGCAGAGCTCGGACGCCCTGCCCCCTTTGTCGTCGTCGACAACTGCTACGGTGAATTCACCGAGGAGCGTGAGCCGTGCTTTACCGACGGCACACTCGAGGGAGCCGACATGATAATCGGCTCGCTTATCAAAAATCCCGGCGGCGGAATGGCTGACTGCGGCGGCTATATCGCAGGCAGCGAGCGCGCCGTGGAGCTTGCGGGCTATCGCCTCGTGTGCCCCGGTGTCGGACTTGAGGCGGGAGCCTCTCTCGGACAGAACAGAAATATTCTCCGCGGACTTTTCCTTGCGCCGCACGTCGTCGCTCAGGCAATGAAGACCGCTCACCTTGCCGCGTACATCTTCGACGCGCTCGGCTATAAGGTTTCCCCCGCTCCCTTCGAGAGGCGCAGCGATATAATTCAGACCGTCGAATGCGCGAGCGGTGATGCTCTTGTCAGCTTCTGCCGCGGAATTCAGTCCGCCTCCCCCGTTGACGCTCACGTTTCTCCCGAGCCGTGGGCAATGCCCGGCTATGCCGACGAGGTCGTAATGGCGGCAGGCGCGTTTGTGGGCGGCTCGTCGATCGAGCTTTCATGCGACGGTCCGATGAGAGAGCCGTACACGGCATTCCTACAGGGCGGAATAACCTACGAGGCGGGCAAGCTCGGAATTCTCTGTGCCGCAGCACGCATGACCGCGAGGGACTGACCGCTTTTTTCGCAAATTATTAAAGGAAAAGGATATATTTGATCATGGCTAAAAAGCAAAGCGCCAAGTACAACGACCAATCGATATCGTCGCTCAAGGGCGCCGACCGAGTCCGCAAGCGCCCGAATGTTATCTTCGGCTCGGACGGTCTTGACGGCTGTGAGCAGGCTGTATTCGAGATAGTTTCAAACTCCGTTGACGAGGCTCGCGAGGGCTTCGGCGACGTGATAACCGTCACCGCTCACAACGACCGCTCGGTAACCGTCGAGGACCGCGGACGCGGCGTTCCTCTCGGCTACAACGAGGCTGAGGGACGCTACAACTGGGATCTGGTATACTGCGAGCTGTACGCGGGCGGAAAGTACAACAACGGCGACGACTCCGCCTACGAATATTCGCTTGGACTGAACGGACTCGGCGCGTGCGCGACCCAGTACGCGAGCGAATACATGAGCGTTCGCTCCTACGACGGGCAGCACCTGTCGGAGATAGATTTCCGCCGCGGCGAGGTCGTCGGTGAGCTTCGTGTGCGCGAGCTCGACCGCCGCGAGCGCCGCACGGGCACAGTAACTCACTGGAAGCCCGACCTTGAGGTCTTCACCTCGATCGACATTCCACGCGAATATTACGAGGACATGCTGCGCCGACAGGCGGCGATAAACTCCGGAATCCACTTCTGCCTGCGCTGGCAAAACGAGGACGGAGAGTTCGAGGAGAAGGAATACTACTACGAGAACGGTATTGTCGATTACGTCGGCGAGCTCGCGGGAGACACCGCTGAGACGAAGTGTGCGCTGTGGCACCTTGAAACGAAGGGACGCGACCGCGCAGACCTGCCTGACTACAAGCTCAAGTGCGACATCGCCTTCTGCATGTCGAAGACCGTCCACGTGCTCGAATATTATCACCTGTCGAGCTACCTTGAGCACGGCGGCTCGCCGGAGAAGGCTGTAAAGGCTGCATTCACCTACGCCATCGACAAGAGGCTGAAGGCGCAGGGCAAGTATAACAAAAACGAATCGAAGATCACCTTTGCCGACGTCGAGGACTGCCTCATTCTCGTTACGAATTCGTTCTCGACGCGCACCTCGTTCGCCAATCAGACAAAAAAGGCGATAACGAACTCCTTTATTGCGGAGGCGATGACGGCGTTTATCAAGGAGCAGCTTGAGATATTCTTCGCGGAGAATCCGATAGACGCTGACCGCATCACATCTCAGGTGCTCATTAACAAGCGCTCACGCGAGAATGCGGAGAGCGCAAGACTCAACCTCAAGAAGAAGCTCTCGGGCGGCATAGACGCCGCGGGACGCATTGAGAAGTTCGTCTCGTGCCGTTCGAAGGACGTCGAGCGCCGCGAGCTGTACATCGTTGAGGGTGACTCGGCGATGACCTCCTGTAAGCTCGGACGCAATGCAGAGTTTCAGGCGATAATCCCCGTTCGCGGAAAGACGCTCAACTGCCTCAAGGCATCGTATGACAAGATATTCAAAAACGACATAATCGTCGACCTGCTCCGTCTGCTCGGCTGCGGCGTCGAGATAAAGGGCAAGGTCAAAGGCGACATTGTTCCGTTCGACCTTAACGCGCTTCGCTGGGCGAAGATAATCATCTGCACAGATGCCGACGAGGACGGCTTCCAGATACGCACGCTCATTCTCACAATGTTCTACCGCCTGCTCCCCACCCTCATCGAAAAGGGCAAGGTGTACATCGCTGAGTCGCCGCTTTACGAGATCACGACAAAGAGCGACACGCTTTTCGCGTACAACGAGCCAGAGAAGGCTGAGCTTTGCGCCCGACTCGAGGCTGAGGGGACAAAGTACACGCTTCAGCGCTCGAAGGGACTCGGCGAAAACGAGCCCGACATGATGTGGGAGACCACCATGAACCCCGAAACGCGCCGACTCATTCGCATAAACAAGGCGGATGCCGAGGCCACCGCGTACATCTTCGAAACGCTGCTCGGCGACGACATTGCGGAGCGAAAGGACTTCATCGCTCGCCACAGCTCGGAATACATGGACACCGTGGACGCGTATTGATAGCTCAGGACATCGGCACGGCAGCCTTAAATCTCGGGCTTACGATGGAGGAACGAGCGACCGCAGGTCGCTCCTGCCGGGATTGTTGCCGGACGTATGTTGTCACGTCTGCTGTTACAGAACGAATGACGTGTCGCATGTTGCGTTGGAACAACCGGCACATCGTAGCGGCGAACTGCGTTCGCACGTTGTGTTTGGACGAATGGTAAAAAAAGCCCCGCTCGGATTTGTTCAGCCGAGCGGGGCTTTTTCGATTGTAAAACATTAACCCTTTATACGATCCACGAGGTCTCTCAGCTCGTAGGTGGTATATTTGACATTGGGGGCATATGCCTCAAAATACGCATGACCGTCTTCTGACTTCTCGTCGGTAAGGCTGAGCACTCCCATCGGAGGATAGAAGGTATAGCGCTCCGTTGTGACGACCTCATCGTTTCCGTCAGTCGGATAATTAAGTATCATGATAACCTCGTTGCTCTCGGAAATATCGATTTGATCCTCATAAATATATTCGTGATCGTCAATTACTCCTCCGATAAACTGAACGGTTATTTCGTCTCCGACAGACTTGTCGCCGAAGAAGACCTCTTCAACCTCAAAAGCATAGTCTGTATAAACGAGTGTATCCCGTTGTTCCGCACCGACAGCAGCTTTTTTATTTGCACGGACAACAAGCACGCTTTCTTCGATCAATTCGTCAATCGTACACTCGGGGTAGAGCATTGAATACTGTGAAATGTACCTGAGGGGGTCAGCCGTACTTTCAAGATTTGATTCTGCGCTTGTGTCAGTATTTTGACTTGCACATGAGCTCAGAACAACAGTTAACATCATAAGCATCGCCAAGATTAGAACAAAAATTTTTTTCATGTTAATTTCCTCCGTACAACGGCGCAACCTACTGCAACAAGCGAGTGGATAAGTGTTTTTTTCATAAATATTTCTCTCTTTCTTTTTTACGGAAATCCTGCTGCTGATCCTGCGTTCAAAAACGCAGGTTGAAAACTGTTCATCGGACCCACCCCAATCCATACATTAAAGCAATCGCTCTTGGATACACGCAAATCCGAAGAGGATTGCTTATCTAACATTGTAGCGGCAAATTGCGTTCGCACGTTGTGTTGTAATCCGACAGATTTATCGCCGAGGCGTAATTGTCACTTCTTTATATTCTGATTTCCCTGAATTTATTTTATTGTCGAGCCTGCCTTCGGCAATTTTTTTGTTATTTCTTCGCTCGTGCGACGATGTGCCACCTCTCGGTGTTTTCGTCAAGTTCACCAAAATCCGTGTCTGCGAAGACCGCCGTGAATTCAAAGCCCGCCTCGGCGAGAAGTCGCTTTAATGTCTCCATGTCGTAGCACAGCTCGCTCTGCACGCCATCCTGTCTTGTGTATAGCCCGTGTCCGTCCTCCTCAAACACTGTCAGGTGGAAATCGCACTGCCGCGCATCGTCGGACAGGCGGTTGCGCCAAACACATACTGCGCCGTCACGCTCGAGCACGTAGTCGTTGTCCGCGTAGATATTCTTAAACTTATACGGCGTGTTCACATCGAACAGGAACAGCCCATCCGGGTCGAGATAATTATGCACGAGCGCGAAGCACTCCGCAAGCTCCTGTTCCGACAGCAGGTGATTTATCCCGTCAAGACAGCACACGACCGCGCCCACCGTGCCGTACAGCTCGAAGTCGCACATGTCTCCCTCGAGAAACAAAACGCCGAACACGCCCGCGTTCGCGCATCTCGAATACGCGTGCGAAAGCATTTCCGGGGAAATGTCGAGAGCGGTCATGTCGTAGCCGCGCTGCGCCAGCTCGACGGTCATTGAACCCGTTCCGCAGCCGAGCTCCAAAACGAGCGACGGCTTCTCGGAAAGGTATCTTTCGAAGCAGGACTCGTAAAAGCCTGCCCATTTCGCGTAATCCACATCTTCATTAAGTCTGTCGTACACAGCCGACAGCATATCGTATGCACCCATAAATTCTCCGTTTGTGTCAATTTAACATTAGTATATATCATTTCGGGCTCAATTGCAATAGGGTCGGCGAATTTTGCTTTGGCGAAGCGGGCAGCGGCGTCTGTCGGGTGAGCCTTCGCTCGAGCTCTGTCAGCACCTCCGCGGGTAATGCCGACATCAGGCTATGCACAAGCTCGTCGTCCTCGCGTCCGACAAGGGCAAGCAGGCGCTCGGCGCTTTTCAGCGCGTCGAGTGCCTGCTTTATGTATTCCTCGCCCTGTGAGCTGAGAGAGAGCCTTCCGTAGCGGTGAAGGACAACAAGCTCCCGCCGCTCAAGCCGTTCCGCCGCACGGCGCGCCACACACGGTGTGACGCCGATAAGCTCTGCTGCGCGCACAAGGCTTACGCTCTCCTTGCCGCGTGAATTGTAAAGCACCTTTGCAAGGCGCAGCTCGATGTTCCCGAAACTCATTTCGCCCCTCCGCATATACTGAAATAAACGGACGCTGCCGTCCGTTACACAATCATATTAGACAGGAATTCCGGTTATGACCGAAAGCATAAATTACGTGCCGCTGTCACGCCTTCCGCTCGGAGTGACGGCGACAATTACCGATATTCGCGACAGCGACGTGTCGACGCGGCTGCGCGAGCTCGGCTTTATTGCAGGAGAGACAGTCGAGTGCGTCTGCCGAAGCCCTCTCGGCGGAATGCGCGCCTACAGGATTTCGCAGAGCATCACAGCACTCCGCGACGGCGACGCCGAGCTTATCACGGCGACCTATGAAGGATAGCTGCTTCACCGTAGCCCTCGCGGGGAACCCAAACGTCGGCAAGAGCACGCTGTTCAATGCGCTCACGCGCATGCACCGACACACGGGAAATTGGCCCGGCAAGAGCGTCGACGGGGCTTACGGCAGCTTCAGGCACGGCGAGTGCGAGATCACGCTCGTCGACGTGCCGGGTGCATATTCGCTCAATGCTCGCTCGCCCGACGAGCAGATAGCCTTCGACTACATCAGCGGCAAGCTCTGCGACAAAAACCGAAGGGCTCCCGACGCCGCCGTCGTTGTCTGCGACGCGTGCTCACTTTGCCGTTCGCTCCGCTTCGCCGCACAGATAGCCGAGCTCGGACTGCCGTATATTTTGTGCATCAATCTCGCAGACGAAGCCGCGCGGCGCGGAATTAAGATAGACTGCGCACGCCTTGAGAGACTGACGGGTGTTCCCTGCGTTATGTGCTCGGCACGCGACGGCGGCGGGCTTGACACGCTGAAGCGGCGTCTGTGCGAGCTTCTTAAGGGAGAG
>CAYNHY010000053.1:0-11969 GCA_964397225.1 uncultured Ruminococcus sp. | reverse complement strand
GCTCATGCTCGTTGAGGAATACGCCCCATGTGGGAACTGCGCGGCGTCTGAGCGCGATAGCACGTGCATAGTAGATATCGCCGAAGGTTCCGTCGAGAGCCTCCTGCTTGAGGTAACGCGAGTTAGCGTTCTGACGGTTCTGGTAACCGATGGTGAGGAGCTTGCCTGTTCTCTTTGCAGCCTCGAGCATCTTGAGAGCCTCTGCGGAGTTGATAGCCATCGGCTTCTCGCACATTACGTGCTTGCCTGCCTCGAGAGCGTCAACAGTGATGAAGCTGTGAGCTCTGTTGGGTGTGCAGACGTGAACAACGTCGATAGTCTTATCCTCGAGGAGCTTCTTGTAATCCTCGTATACAGCAGCGTCTGCTGTGCCGTACTTAGCCTTTGCTTCCTCGGCTCTCTCTACAACGAGGTCGCAGAATGCTACCATGTCAACGTTGGGGAGCTTGTGGAGGGAGGGCATGTGCTTGCCGTTTGCGATACCGCCGCAGCCGATGATACCGACTCTTACCTTATCCGATGCATTAATCATTTTGGAAAAACCAACCTTTCTGACCTGACGCCCATGGCGTCACGATTTTAACGTCAGTCATATAATAAAGTATTTCGACGCATTTTTCAACCCTTTTCGGAACTTTTTTCGCACTCAAAAACCATTTCGGCACATTGAACAAATTTGGAAGTGTTTTTTTGTTCAACATCACGACACAAAAAATGTGAATTTGCCGTCATTCCCGCGTGTCTGACACCGTGCTCTCTGCTCTCGGCTTCTCGAACATGACCTCGCCGTCGACACCGCAGAGTGCGCCGTCGTCGCGGATGAAGAAATATTCGTTGCCCGCGTCGACCGAAACCGAGCTGAGTGTCGGCGAGAGCTCGAAGGCGTGCTTTCCGATCCTGCGAACGCTCGCGGGAAGGTTGATACGCACTGTTTTCAGCAGTCCGTAGAAGGCGTAATCACACAGCGTCTCCACTGTGTCCGGCACGGTTATCGCTATCGGCGAGCAGCCGACAAAGGCGCCGGGCGCCACAGTTTTCACGCCGCTCGGAATACGCGCGTTTGCGCTTTTCGGGCTGAAGCCTACAAGGATGTCTCCGACGACCGTCGCGCCGCCCTCGCGCGTCGGCAGAGCCGTGTTCTCAAACGCCGCGATGCCGATATCGGTAATGCCGCTCGGAAGCTCCGCTCTCGTCAGCAACGTGCATTCGGCAAAGGCTCGTTCGCCTATCGACGTAACGCTGTCCGGCAGCGTCACGCCTGTAATGTCCGAGCCGTAAAGCGCACGCGGCGCGATGCGGCGCGTGCCGGCGGGTACGGTAAGGTCTCCCGCCGACGTGTCGCCCTTATAGTCAATAAGCGTGCCGTTTATCACGATCGGGCCGTCCGCGAGCGCGTCGTAATACGGCGTTCCCTCGAAGGCGTCGCGTCGCAGGTCGGTCGCCGTGCTCGGGAGCGATATTTTCTCAAGCGAGGTGCAGCCCGCAAAGGCGCAGGAGCCGACAGAGCTTATTCCCTCGGGGAGAATTATCTCGCGCAAAAGGGTGCAGCCCTCGAAGGCGAAGGCGGACACTGCACTGATTGCGCGTCCGTCGACGCTGCTCTCGAGCTCGACGCGCTCCTCACTTCCGTTGTATTTCGCCACGGAAAGCATGCCGTCGGGCAGCTGCTCGTAGGTAATGTCGCCAACGGTGAGTGTGACCTTTGCTTCAGTGTCCGCGCTCTCTCCCGATGGGGCGTCGGCGTTACATGAGGCAAGTGTCAAAAGCGCCGTGATAAGTGCAAGTATTTTACATAGCTTTTTCATATTCCGCTCCGTAGTTTTTCTTCTGAGGATAGTATATAGGAAAACACACGCTTTGTCAAGACGCAAAAAAAGCCCCGCAAGGCGCGGAGCTTTTTCGGATATGTAAAAATTACTTTGTTCCCTTGAACATCTTGTAGGAGGTAAAGCCTATGCCACCGAGGCATGCCATGTAGAACCAGCTTGCATAAGCGGGTGTGACAGAGGGGTTCATTCCCACCTCATCAAGCATATCCATCATCTCTCCGCAAAGCGCAAGCGCAAGTATTAACATAATAACGAACAAAAGCAGACAAAATGCCGCGATCGCAGCGGGGATCAGATTGTAGAACTTATTCGAAGCAAGCTGAGGCGCCACAACGGGAATAACGGTAGCAGCTACTACTGCAACGATAAGCACTACCGAAAGAGTCTGGAACACTATAGCAACAGCTGCGCTGGCAGGCTCATCTTCTTCAAGGTTGTCTTCGTCCATGCAGTAATACTTAAACCAGTCATCCCATTCGAACAGAGTATTGACCTTGATCTCATCGTCGATAGGACCTTCCTGCTCAATATGACAAGAAATGCCCTTCGAGAAAAGAAAGAATATGCTGAGAATTGCAAGCGCAACGATCACGACGCGCATTCCGAACATTGCGTCCTTGGTGATGCTAAGCTTTACCGGAGCGGAAGCGGGCTGTTGGTAACGGGGAGCTGCTGCGGGTGCCGTCTGTGCGCCGCACTGAGCACAGAAAGGCTGATTTTCGGGGACATTCGCCCCGCAATTAGGACAGAACATAATAGTGTTCCTTTCTAAAATAAGTAATGATTTCGGGTGTTCCCCCGATGTTTACATTATAACATAAAAGTCTTGTGTTTACAATAATATAAGGAAAATAATTCATATTTTTTTCGCCGTTGCTTCATATTCCCCCGCTCTTTTCTTTCGTATAAAAAAACGTCCGTCAAAGTTTCGCCGAAGCTATTGACATTGAGACGCGTTTTTGCTATCATTAGTTTATACAAATTATTCCCCTCGAAAGGATTAAAAATATGACACTCAACGAGATACTTGCCGACATTAAGTCTGACAGAGTAAAAAACGTCATTTTCGACTCGGACACCTTCAATGAGATGGACGACCAGTACGCCATCGCCCACGCGCTCGGAAGCCCGCGCATCAATGTGCTTTCGATCAACGCCGCGCTGTTCAACAATCACAGAAGCGAGAGCTTCGCCGACGGCATGGAAAAAAGCTACGAGGAGATCGGCCGCGTACTGAACGTGTGCCACCGCACCGGCACCGTTGACACGTTCAAGGGCTGCCCCACTCCGATCTCGGAAAGCCCCGACTTCGCTCCCGTAGACAGTCCCGCCGTCCGCAGCATTATAAAGACCGCACACGAGACCGACGACATTGTATACATTCTGACGACCGGTGCCTGCACCAATGTTTCCTCCGCCATAATGACAGACCCCTCCATCATGGAGAAGATATGCGTCATCTGGCTCGGAGGTCACTGTCTCGAGCACCCGAATGTCAACGAGTTCAACCTTATGCAGGACTACAGAGCGGGTCAGTATCTTCTCAACTGTGGCGTGCCGCTCATTCTTCTCCCCGCCTTCGGCGCGGATGGTCACGGAACACAGATGCTTCGCGTCGACGACGAGCAGCTCAGCGTTATGAAGGGTTCGTCCGATGCGGTAATATTCTTCCGCGACACGCTGCCCGATGAGTTCCGCGCGGAGACTGTCGAGTACGCGGGACGCTTCGAGCGCATTATCTGGGATATCGCGGCCCCTGCCGTGCTCTCCGTTCCCGATGCCTTCGAGTTCTCGATAATCCCCGCCCCCATCTTCGACGAGAGCTGCCGCTACTCCTTTGACGTAATGAGACACAAGATCATCTACATGGAAAAGCTTGATCCCGCAGCTGTCATCAGAGACGCGTTCGAGTCTATAGACAGACTCTGAGAAAGGTCGCACCCCAATGATGTTTAAGACAGAGCTTCACTGCCACACCTCGGAGCTCAGCGGCTGCGCTTCGGAATCAGCCGTTGACACCGTCCGCCGCTACGCCGAGCTCGGCTACAGCTCGATTGTTTTCACAAACCACTTCAGCAGCTGGTCGTTTCCGGACACGGGGCTCGCAACCTATGAGGAATACATACAGCGTCACTACGAGATCGTAGCTGAGACTGCCGAGAAGACCGGAACCGGGCTTCACCTCATTCCGGGACTCGAGCTCGCTATCAATGATTTCCGCGGCGACTTCCTCGTCTTCGGACCGTATTACGAGGTGCTTCGCAAAATGCCGAACCTTTTCAACGAAAGGCTCCACACGATACACGATGTGCTGAAGGAGGCAGGCTGCGTTCTGATCCAGGCGCACCCTCTCCGCTGGGGCATGCAGGTCGCAAACCGCGACCACATTGACGGCTACGAGGTAATGAACACTCACCCCGGACACGACAGCCACAACGACGTTGCCATGCTGCTTGCCAAGAGCGTCGGCGGCGAGGGTAAGATACTCACCTCCGGCTCCGACCACCACGATGCGTGGCACGTGCCGACAGGCGGTATTCTGACAGAAAAGCCGATATGCGACGCTGTCGGACTCGTTGATGTGCTGAAGAGCGGAAAATATCATATTATCGGTACCAGATAATAATGACACGGCAAGATATGCCCGCGCCGAGGCCCGGCGCGGGCTTTGTCTCGCGGAAGGAGGCACAATGAAGGCTCGCACTGTCGTGAAAAGCACGGCAATATCGTTTTTTCTTCTGGCGGCAGCCGCAGCTCTGAGCATTCTGCTTCGGCAGCTCGACGTCGAGGAGCACATAACGACCGTATTCGTCTTTGCCGTGTTTCTCATTTCCCTGCTCACAAACGGCTACGCCTACGGGCTCGCCTCGGCAGCTGTCGGCACGCTCGCGATAAACTACATATTCACCTATCCCTATCTCGCCTTTGACTTTATCACCCCGGTCAATCTCGTCTCCGCCGTCGTGATGGCGCTGCTTTCCGTGCTTACGAGCGCGCTCACCACGAAGCTGAAGCTCTATCTTCGCGCGCGGGAGGACGCCGAGCGCGAGCGAATGCACGCCAATCTTCTCCGCGCGGTCTCGCACGACCTGCGCTCTCCGCTGACGTCGATATACAGCGCCGCGGCAACACTGAAATCCCGCGGTGAGCGTCTGACCGACGCACAGTGCGACACGATGCTCGATAATATCTGCGAGGACTCCGAGTGGTTAATTCGTATGGTGGAAAACCTGCTGTCGGTCACGCGGCTCGACAGCTCAGACGTTAGCCTCGAGCGACGCGCGGTCGTGGTCGACGAGCTTGTCGACTCGGCAATGACGAAATTTCTCATGCGGCACCCGAACACCGACGTCGACGTCGGGCTGTGCGACGAGCCGCTTTTCGTTTCGGTCGACAGTCTGCTTGTGGAGCAGGTAATAATCAACCTTCTCGAGAACGCGCTCTTTCACGCCAAAAGCATGACGGAGCTTACGCTGTCAGTCAAGGCGCTCGGCGACGACGCCGTGTTCGAGGTCGCCGACAACGGCTGCGGAATTCCCGAGGACATGCTGCATCAGCTGTTCCGCGGCGGCATCACGGCTCACCGCGAGGTCTCCGACAATTCAAAGCGCTCGGCGAGCATCGGGCTTACGCTTTGCGCGAGCATCATAAAGGCGCACGGTGGCGAGATCTCTGCCGAAAACCGCAGGGGCGGTGGCGCGCTGTTTCGCTTTACATTAAAAAGAGAGGACATGTGCGATGGAGAATAACAAATATAAGCTTCTGCTCGTCGAGGATGACGCGAGCCTCCGCTCAGTGCTCCTCGCCCTGCTTCAAAGCGAGGGCTATCAGGTGATACTTGCGGGAAGCTGCTCGCTCGCTCGCGGGCTTTTCGCCTCACACAGACCGGATATCGTGATACTCGACCTCGGTCTGCCGGACGGCGACGGCATGACGCTGCTTGAGCACATCAGGAGCGACAGCTTAACTCCCGTTATCGTGCTGTCCGCGCGCAGCTCCGAGCGCGACAAGGTGCTCGCCCTCGACTGCGGTGCAAACGACTACGTTACAAAGCCTTTCGGCTCTGCGGAACTTCTTGCACGAATACGTACCGCCCTGCGCCATTTCAGCCCGCGTGCCGAAAGCGGCAAGCTGCCGGACGAAAAATTCACGCTCGGGGATCTCGAGATACACTACGACGCGCGCCGGGTATTCATAAAGGGACGCGAGGTCAAGCTGTCGCAGACGGAGTACAACATCCTCGTGTTTCTCTCGCAGCACAGCGGCAAAATGATGACCTATTCCGCGATAATCAAGGGCGTTTGGGGCTATGCCGACGACGGAAGCGTCAAGAAGCTCCAGGTCAATATGGCAAACATTCGCAAGAAGTTCGGCGTGAAGCCGGGCGAGGCGACCTACATTACAAACGAGCTCGGCGTCGGCTACAGGATGAATGCGGAATGAGCCGTCACGGACAAATATTATCAAAGCTCAGGTGCGCTACCGCCGAATAATCGGCTGTAGCGCACTATTTTTATTTATTTCGGTAAAGGTGAAGCTTTTGCCGCGTCTTTGCCGAAAATATATTATAATATTCTCGGCGCGGCGAGCTGTAGCGGCGCCCAATCACCCCCGCTCGGAGGAATTTAAGACAAATGACAGAGTTTTTCATTCAGGCGGCGCACAACCCGATGCTGTGCGTCTCAACACTGCTGACACTGGCAGTTATTCTCGTCAACGGCTGGACCGATGCGCCGAACGCCATCGCGACCTGCGTCTCGACAAGAGCCATCGGAGTCCGCCCCGCGATCATCATGGCGGCAATATTCAATTTTCTCGGCGTTCTCGTCATGACCTCGCTCAACGCGTCCGTTGCCTTCACGATATACAACATGGTGGACTTCGGCGGCAACGCTCACACGGCACTTATTGCGCTGTGCGCGGCTATGGCGGCCATTGTTATCTGGGCTACGGCGGCGTGGTACTTCGGTATCCCGACAAGCGAGAGCCACGCGCTCATTGCAGGCGTCTCTGGCGCTGCCGTCGCGCTGCAAAACAGCTTTTCAGGCATTAACGGCGGCGAGTGGATAAAGGTTGTGTACGGCATTCTGCTCTCGACGCTGCTCGGCTTCGTGCTCGGCTTTCTGTCGTCGAAGCTCACCGTGCTGCTTTTCAGACAGCGCAACAGACTCAAGTGCGAGCGCTTCTTCTCGGGAGCGCAGGTCGCCGGAGGCGCGGCTATGGCATTCATGCACGGCGCACAGGACGGTCAGAAATTCATGGCGATATTCCTGCTCGGAGCGGCTATGGCAAACGGTCAGGCTGACGCGACAAGCTTTACCGTTCCGCTGTGGCTGATGGTGCTCTGCTCCGCAGTCATGGGACTCGGAACCTCGATTGGCGGCTACCGCATTATTAAATCCGTCGGCATGGATATGGTAAAGCTCAAGCCCTACCAGGGCTTTGCGGCTGACTTTTCCGCAACGCTTTGCCTGCTGCTCTCGTCGCTTACGGGAATCCCCGTGAGCACAACGCACACGAAGACCACCGCCATTATGGGCGTCGGCGCGGCACGGCGCATTACAAATGTCAACTGGGCAGTCGTTCGCGAGCTCGTCCTGACGTGGGTATTCACCTTCCCCGGCTGCGGACTGCTCGGCTTCGGAATGGCAAAGCTGTTCCTCATGATATTCGCCTGAGCCAGCGAGGCGACAGACAAATTACGATAAACGAAACGGAGAGTTTAACATGGCTAAGAAAACAAACAATTACTTCGAGCTTATAAAGAAGCAGTCCTCGTATTGCGTGCAGGCGGCGAGCCTGCTTGAGGAGATAATCACACGCTTCACACCCGACAGCATCGGCGCGTACCGCGAGCAGATGCACGCGATAGAGCACACCGCGGACGGCGTTCACCACAGCATACTGAATTCGCTGTCGACCGAATTTATCACCCCCATCGATCAGGAGGATATCCTCCGCCTTGTTCAGATAATCGATGATATCACTGACGCCATCGACGAGGTCATACTTGACATTTACATGTACCGCGTCGAGCACATCCCGAGCGGCACCGCCGCACTTGCCGGTGCTGTAAAGCGCTGCGTATGCGCGCTCGACGAGGCGGCAAGCGAGCTCAAGAGCTTCAAGAAGCCCGACACACTCCGCGCGAGACTTGTTAAGGTGAACGACATCGAGGGCGAGGCTGACGAGCTTTATTCTCAGGCGATATACAAGCTCTTCGGCACGCAAAGCGACGCAAAGACGCTCATTGCGAGCCACGCAATTTATGAGGGGCTTGAGGACTGCTGCGACCTGTGCGAGCATGCCGCAGATGTAATCGAGCAGGTAATCATCAAAAACACCTGAGCGCTCCCGCACTCGGAAAGGACGGTACCGAGCATGAATATCGTGATCATAGGGCTCGGAAACATCGGCAAAAGCGTGCTCGCAAGCCTTGCGGGCGAACAGCACACCATAACCGTTATAGACAAATGCAAAGCAAAGGTGGCAGCTCTTGTCGAGAAGTACGATATTCTCGGCGTCATCGGAAACGGCGCCTCCATCGACATACAAAGGGAGGCGGGCGTTCCGTCGGCGCAGCTTGTGGTGGCGCTGACGCGCAATGACGAGCTGAATATATTCGCCTGCCTTGTAGCGAACCGCCTCGGCTGCAAAAGCACCGTGGCGCGCGTCCGCAATCCCGACTACAGGCAGCAGATCCCCGACATGAAGGACGATCTCGGAATATCGATGATAGTTAACCCCGAGCTTGAGACGGCACGTGAGATATTCAATCTCATCGACCTGCCGTCAGCGGCTCGGGTCGAGCATTTCGCGAACGGAAAGGCTACCCTTATCGAGCTTGTCGCGCGACACGGCTGCACCATGATCGGCAAGAGCCTTTATTCTATCGGAAAGAGCGCCTCGGACGGCGTGCTCATCTGCGCGGTCAGACGCGGAAACGAGGTATTCATCCCCGACGGCAATTTCGTGATAGAGGAAAACGACAAGCTCCACATCACGGCAGATTCGCGCAGGCTCAGCAGCTTTCTCAAGGAAACCGCGCTTGTCAAGTCACGCCTCCGCTCCGTGATGATCGTCGGCGGCGGAAAGACAGGCTACTATCTCGCCGACGCGCTCTCCGACAGGCGCTATACCGTTAAGCTCATTGAGAAAAACGCTGAGAAGGCGCAGCAGCTTGCCGATGTCCTGCCGAGGGTGTCAGTCTGTTGCGGAAACGGAACAAGCCACGAATTTCTGACCGAGGCGGGCATCGAAGCCGTCGATGCGTTCGTTGCGCTGACCGACATTGACGAGGAAAACATCGTCGTATCAATGTTCGCAGACAAGAAAAGCGTCAAAAAGGCAATTGCCAAAATCAAGAGTGATGAGCTGCTTGCAATGTACGACGAGCTCGGCACGCACGACAGCGTCTCGTCAAAGCGAATAGTCGCAGAGCGTGTCGTCGGCTACGTGCGCGCCATGGCGAACTCCCGCGGCAGCAATATTCTGACCCTTTACCAGCTCGTCGGAAACCGCGTCGAGGCGCTTGAATTCGCGGCGCGCAAGGAAAGCCGCATATACAACACCCCCCTCTCCGAGCTGAAAATAAAGAAGGGCTGCCTCATTGCGTGCATTATCCGCAACAACGAGGTCATCATCCCGAACGGCAGCTCCTCCATACTGCTCGGCGACAATGTCGTGGTCATAACGACGCACAAGAGCTTCGACGACCTGACGGACGCCTTCGAATGAGGTGAAGCATGGAATATAAGCTGCTCGGCAGACTGCTCGGAAAGATAATGATTCTCGAGGGGCTACTCATGACAGCCCCACTCACTGTCGCCGTAATCTACGGCGAGGGCGCACGAAACATTTCTGCATTTGCCTATCCTGTCGCCGCGTTGTTCCTGTTCGGCGCACTGCTCCAGCTCCCGCGACCCGCGCGAGGCAATCTTTATCAAAAGGAAGGCTTTGCGCTGACTGCCGCCGTTTGGATCATGATGACGCTGTTCGGAGCCGTCCCGTTCGTGATAAACGGCGACCTTCCGAATTACATTGACGCGTGCTTTGAGATAATGTCGGGCTTTACCACGACAGGCTCGTCGGTCATCACCGACATTACCGCAGTTTCGCACTCCACGCTGTTCTGGCGCAGCTTCTCGCACTGGATCGGCGGCATGGGAATTCTTGTCTTTGTGCTGATATTTATTCCCGAGAGTCATGACGGCTCGTCGATGCACCTGCTTCGCGCGGAACCGCAGGTCGGCAAGCTCGTCTCACGCATGAAGGTCACGGCGAGAATACTGTACCTTATTTACCTCGGCATGACAGTGCTTGAGGTCGTGCTCCTTATGCTCGACCGACCGATACCCGGCTACGAGAATGAAAAGCTGTTCTTCAGTCTTCTTTCGACCTTCGGCTGCGCGGGCACGGGCGGCTTCGGCTTCCTCCCCGGCAGCATGGAAATGTTCCACCCGTTCTCGCAGTATGTCATGTCGGTCTTCCTGATTCTCTTCGGCTGCAACTTCGGGCTTTATTATCTCATTCTCATCGGCAAGGCAAGGTCGGTGCTCAGAAGCGAGGAGCTCCGCTCGTATTTTGCGATAATCGCGGGAGCCGTGGCACTCGTTTTCACAAGCCTCATGCGTGCGGCGTCCTCGCTGCCGCAGGGCTACACAACCGAGGAGACCTTCCGCCATTCGCTCTTTCAGGTGTCCTCGCTCATGACGACCGCGGGCTATACGACAACGGACTATCAGGTATGGCCGATGCTCGCCGTGACGGTGCTCATTACCGCAATGTTCATCGGCGCGATGGCGGGCTCAACCGCCGGCGGCATTAAGGTCTCAAGAATAGTCATCGCCGTGAAGGGCGCGTACATAAATATCCGCAGTCTCATCGACCCGCATTACGTATCGAGCGCAAAGTTCGAGGGAAAGGAGCTTGAAAAGAAGACTGTCAGCGACGTTTTCGTGTTCATCACGCTGTACTTCTTCCTTTTTCTTGCCGCAATATTCCTGCTTGCGTTCGACCCCGTGAACGGTCAGCTGTTCACCGTGAGCTCCGACGCCGGAACGTACACGGTAACGCACGGCTTTTTCAGCAATTTCTCAGCCGCGCTCACCTGCATATCGAATGTGGGACCCGCCTTTGAGGCGGTCGGACCCTATCTGAGCTTTGCGGCGTTCAGCCCGATATCGAAGCTCGTCCTGACGCTGACAATGCTGCTCGGCAGGCTCGAGATACTTCCCGTGCTCATCTTATTCGACCGAAAAACCTGGAAGCGTCTGTAGTATGCAAAAGGGTCGGCGCACCGTCGAGGTGCGCCGACCCTTTATTGTTATTTGAACAGCTCAAGGAAGAATATTCCGTCGCGCTCCGCCGTGAATTCGCGTCCGTAAAGATATTCAAGCTCGGGAAGGCGTGACTTGAACACGAGCTTATGCGAATACAGCGCCTGATATTTGTAGCCGAGCCGACGGTCTGCGGCGTTGATGCCGTATTTTCCGTCGCCGACAAGCGGATGCCCGAGATATGCCATATGTGCGCGGATCTGATGCGTGCGACCGGTAAGCAGCGACACCTCAAGCAGCGCCATATTGCGTCTTTCGTCACTCTTAAGCACGCGGTACGAGGTTATGATTTCCTTTGAGCCCTTGACGGGCTTCGGAGTGACCGTCACACGGTTCGTTCGGTGATCCTTGAACAGATACGCCTTCTCTGTCGCCTCTCTGCGGCTCGGAATGCCGTGTACGGCACACAGGTACAGCTTATCGAGCTCGCGACGGCGAATTGCCTCGTTGAGCGCGCGAAGCGTCGCGGCGTTCTTCGCTGCAATTACGATGCCTCCGGTGTTCCTGTCGATCCGGTTGCACAGCGCGGGCGCGAAGGAATTCTCGTTTTCCGGAACGTACTCGCCTCGCGAGACAAGGTACGCCTTTATCGCGAAGATAAGCGTCGTGCGCTCCGCGTCGGACGTCAGGCGAGGGTCGCCGTTGTCACCGACATGCACGAGCACTCCGGGCTTCTTGTCGACAAGGAGCACGTTTTCGTCCTCATAGACGATATTCAGCGGAATATCCGCCTTTTTGTATTCCCGTGCCGTCGGCGCGTCCTCGAAGAATTCGTCGGGAATATACATCTCGACCGTATCGC
>CAYNHY010000052.1:0-12006 GCA_964397225.1 uncultured Ruminococcus sp. | reverse complement strand
GCAACTTCAATCCGACAGCGACAGCGACGAGAGCCGAGGTCGCAATGATAATTACTCGCATCCTCCCCGAGAATACGGAGCCGACACCCGACCCCGAACCGACTCCGGAGCCCGAGGATACCTCGATCAAGGTGTTCCCGAGCACCGCTTGGAAGGACATTGCAGCCCCCGCCGACGACCCGACACCCGAGAATATCGGCACGGTATATTCCGATGATGAGATCGGCGTGATGATCTCCGAGGCGCTTCGCGTCGACGATAATGGCGACGGCAGCGAGTCGAAGATATGCGGCACAGGCACGCACGGCGGTCACGAGGTCAAGGTCGTCAGAACTCGCTACGGCACCTTCGCCGTGTTTGTAACGGCGGATGTCAATCAGGAAGGCAGAAGCCTCGACGAGATGACCTTCTTCGAAATCACCTCAAGCGGCGCTCGCAGAATTTTTAAGGACGACTTCAATCACTCTAACGGAAGTTGCGTTCCGAACGTCCTCCAGGGCACGGACGGCAAGGTGTACATCATCCTCATGAACGACGGCGGCTCGGCTCGCCTCACGCTTTACACCTACGACGCGAAGACCGACACGTATACCAAGGACGTGCAGACCCGCTCGTTTGACGTTCCCGGCAATCAGTGTCACGGCTACGGCTACACGCAGGCTGTGCTTGACAACCACAACGGCAAGATATACGCCATCTTCAACGGCGGCGACGTCCCGGGCTACGTTGCGTGGTTCATCTACGACATCGAAAGCGGCACCTGGGAGGAGGACTGCTACACTATTGAGGTCGACTGGAGAATATGTTATGCAAATGCCTATCCTGACGGCAACGGCGGATTTTTGTTCATCGAGCAGAGAGACGCGACCGTGGATGCGCTTCGCGAGCTGCTCGGCGTCGATTTCAAGGTGCAGAGCGGCTACCTTTGGGACGGCATCGTGATCGTTCGCGTGGCGGATGCTCATAAGGAAGAATTCGTAATGAAGGACGTCTTCATACCCGAGTACAGCACGACGGACAGCGGCGTTCGCCATTATAAGGCAAATCACTACGCCACCGGCGCATCCCTGCTCGACACGCGCGGAAATCTTCACATAATGTACACCACCGTCTACGGTGCGAAGACGAAGATGTATTACGCCGTGTACGATAATGGGCTGAACGAGGTACGCAATTCTGAGATAGCCTTTGAGGATAAGAGCAACAATTATTGCCCCGCCATCGTCGAGGGCACGGACGGTAAGGTCCATATTCTTGCCGTCAATAACGGCTCCGCAAAGCAGGCGGCACTCGAGATATGGAGCGTCAGCGACGACTTTGCGAGTATTACAAAGCTCTGCGACGCGCAGACACTCAAGGTACACACCACCGGCGAAACGCTCAAGCCGAGCAATATTATCGTCGGCAGCATCAGAAATGCGACGGATATCGACGGCTGCGTGCCCGTAGTAATCCACGCCCCCGAAAGCAGCGGAGAGTACTACTATTACTTTAGCGTTAAACTACCCGGCTGATAAACAGGACTGCATCCCCGAGTATTTCTCGGGGGTGCTTTTTGCCATTTCAGAGGAAAAAGTCATTTATGTCTCTTTTAACAAAAAAAAGACCATCGGTTTGGGCAATTTGACGAACGGGAGACGAAAACGTAAAAAGCATCAGCGAATAGTGACTGTATTCGGGCACAAGAGATAAAACAACACATAATGTACAATAAAATATTCCCGTTTAAGTGGGAATTTTCCGAGCGAGTTCAAGAACGAATTTTGAATAAAGTATTGATTTTTGAGCGGTGATGTGCTACAATACATTCAGTTACCATAGGTAATGAAATCTTATTTAACGGAGGAAACAGTTTATGAAACGTTTACTCAGCATACTGCTGGCGGTCATGATGGTGATGAGCCTTGGCATGACAGCAGTATACGCGGAAGACGCATCGCTTGACGATGTAGAGCTTCCCTTTACCGACGTGAAGAACACTTGGTACACCGACGCGATCAAGTACGTGTACAAGTATTCTCTTATGAACGGTAAGTCAGACAAAAAATTTGAGCCTGAAAGCGAGCTCACAAGAGCAGAGTTCGCAAAGGCACTCTGGTCTCTCGCAGGAAAGACAGAGACAACTCCCGACCTTAAGTTCGTGGATACCAAGAACAGTCAGTGGTATGCCGAATCGGTCACATGGGCAGTTAACGCAGGTATCGTAAACGGATACAACGAGAACGGCAAGAACTACTTCAAGCCGAACGATCAGATCAAGCGTCAGGAGATGGCGAAGATGATCGTGACCTTCCTTGAGTTCACGAAGGTTGAGATCAAGGGCGACAAGGTAGTAGACAGCTTCTCGGATGCTAAGAGCTTCCAGAAGTGGGCGGTTCCCTTCATCGATGCAGTTCGCGTAAGCGGACTCATGAACGGTAAGGAAGGCGGCGCTTTCCAGCCTATGGCAACAGCAAAGCGTTCTGAGTGCGCTACCATCCTTATGAGAATGCATCCCACCTTTGACAACAACCCCACGAAGGTAATGACAAAGGCTGTTGACGCATTCCTTGACAAGGCAGTTTGTGCAGTTCACAACGAGCTCATCACTCGCTTCAATTACAGCAGCTCCCTTACATCCGAGAGCCTTGCAGCTGTTATTCTTGAGGGTATCGGTCTTGACTCCTCGGCTTACACTCTTAAGGTTGATGACGACGGCTTCAATGATCTTAAGAACAAATTCTCAGGAGAGGGTCGCGGAAACGGCGCTGCTGCTGACCTCATCTTCACTCTCACACACAACGAGAGCGGCGAGAACATCGAGTTTGCTTCTCACGTTGTCGCTATCAAGCTTTACGCTCCCGGCGTTGAGGGCGGAGAGGTTAAGTTCTTCCAGGTCAACAATCCCACAGTAGCATACGGCGCTTGCCACGAGGAATACAAGTCCCTCCAGGCAAAGAAGGACGCTGAGGTATACATCGAGAACCTCAAGAAGGATGCAACCATCTCTATTGAGACGCTCTCCGATGTTAATGCAGAGACTATCTGGCACGAGATCAACAACCGTCTCGGCATCGACGAGACAAGATTCGAGCTCGTACTTAAGGAAGCTGACATCAACGCTATCGTAGAGCAGGCTCCGAAGTCCGGCTTCGCTACCGTCAACTATGATGTTGAGGTAATCATTCGCAGCCTTTCCAAGTTCGACGAGCCCGCTGATGTTAAGGTTCCCCTTGCCTTCGACATTGGCTACAAGGATCCCAACCCCGGCGTTTGCGATATCGTAACCGAGGCTCAGGAGGTTGTTCCCGGCAGCATCAAGCTCGACGGCACACTCGGCGATACCGAGTACACCTACCTCGACACATACGTTGAGGAGATTGAGCTCCGCGACAAGGCAAACGGCAGCGCAACAGACGCTATCCAGGCAATGGTAGACTCCGCAAAGGTCGGCTTCGCATGGGATAGAGTAAACGGTCTCCACATCGCAGTTCAGTGGAAGGATATCAACCGTAACCAGACATGCGACTCCACCACAAGTGGCGACAACATGCTCTTCAGCGGTACATCCCTCAACCTCTTCATGTCTGAGAAGGATGACCTGAGCGGCGACAACGTAATCTACTACGCTATCGGTAAGAACACAGCAACAGGCGAGTATGCCGGCGGTTCTTATACCGGTCAGGGCGGTCTCGGCGACGTGCTTCTCGGTGAGAAGGCTCCCGTTCCCGCTGTTGACTACGTCATCTCCTACGGTGATGACAACATGGTAACAGTTGAGTGGACAGTTCCCGCAGCTGCTATCACAGCTGACGGTCTCAAGGCTGACTCCAACCTTTACCTCACACTTGTTCTTCTCGGTAAGAACGACAATGGCTTCTACGGAATCTCCTTCGGTAACGGCGGTTGCTTCCAGGAGAACGGCGCTACCAAGAAGCAGATGACAGTTACCCTCAAGGGCAACGACGAGGCATACGAGGCTGAGTACAACAGAATGAATGTTGTTCTCGAGAAGTTCCTCGACTCCAGCACATGCATCCACGGCGGTCAGTTTAACTTCATGTTCACATACGGCGGCTCTCTCACAGACGCTGCTCTGCTTCAGGTTGTTTCCGAGACCATCAATGACTTCGCTACACAGCTCGCAAAGGAGAACGCTTCTCCCGCTCTCAAGAAGAGCGCATTCGATGCTCAGTACTATGTAACCCTTGACGGTGACCTCAACGAGTCCGGCTATCAGGCTCTTAAGAACAGCTTCCAGTGCGACTGGTCCGCAGGTTCTTCCGGAAATGTTAACTACATTCTCCACACAACACAGAGCGATGTTGTTATCCCCTTCACCATCAACACATGCATCCAGAAGCATTTTTCGCTGCTCGACTACAACTGCCAGGACGGCGACTATGCCGATACCTCCTGGGATGACGCAGGTGCAAACAAAGATGAGGGCTACACTGACGCTCTCGGAGTAAACGGTAAGCCTGTATACGCTCCGTACTACTGCTCCGACAACTACAACACAATTTCCGTTGACAAGAAGATGCAGCCCGTTCTTGCAGCAGGCTTCGACGGTCTCAAGGATGAAAACGGCACAGTTGTAGTTCCCGTAACAGACCTCGCTTCTCACACCGCTAAGGTTCGTCCCACATACGCAACTATTTGGCACACCCTTAACGACCTTCTCGATTACGATTACCCCGAGTACTACTTCGTACTTGTTGCTGATGATGTTAAGACATTCATCGACAACGGCGGCGAGGGCAAGCTTCGCGTTAAGCTCGTTCCTTCCGCATCCTGGGAGCCCCTCAAGAAGGCTTCTTGGGTAGAGTACAACTTCAAGTTCGTCCAGAAGGATGTAGAGACCATCGCCGACGAATGGCAGGAGAACGCACTTTGCGGCGTTCACGGTCAGGTTGAGATGTACGCTAACTACGGTTCTTCCTGGAGAAACAAGGAAGCTGTCATAGCTGCTGTTGTAGCTGACATGGGTCTTAACACGACAACCCACAAGCTCGAGGCTATCAGCATCTCCGAGAACTACTCCAACAACGGCTGCGGTAACCACTCCGGTGACGGCGACGACGGTACATTCAAGCTTACCGAGCTCGCTACAGGCGCTTCCACAGAGTTCTCCGTACACTTCTCCATCATGAAGTACTACGACGAGTGCGGCGACAACAAGCTCGAGAATCTCGATGAAGGTATCCGTGACAACAGACAGTTCCCTGTAACTGTTCGTCACAACTGCCCCGATGATCAGATCGAGGGTATAGCTAAGCCCGAGGAGTTTGAGCTTCTCATCGGTCTCCTTTCCAAGACTGACGCTAACGGCTTCCTTACCATCGACCTCGGCGGTCAGCTCACAGCTGATAAGTTCTTCGCTAAGCTCGAGTCTATGCTTCCCGCATACAACACCCTGAACTATGTTCTTCAGGTTAATATTGACGCGAACTTCAAGAACGCTGTTAAGACAGGCAAGGGTCTTATTACCTTCACAGCTCGTCACATCTCCAAGTGGGAGTGGACAATGTCTGTTGATATCCCTGTAATCCTCAAGTAATAGCAATAAGCTTTCATTACACTAACGCAAGAGACCCGCTTCCTCGGAGGCGGGTCTCTTGCTTTTTATTGAAAGCATGGTTTCAGGCAGAGGGCATGAGCAAAACTTAAAAAGCAGGGCTTAGAGGAACCTTAGACGGTCCTCAGAGCTCTGCGCTGTACAACGGTATGCTTTTTTCGGTATTCGGCGGGAGATGAGCCCATGAGCTGTGAAAACACTGCGGAGAATTTGCTTGCGTTGCTGTAGCCGAGCTCCGCGGCAATATCCATCACCGTCCTGTCGCTGTGAGTGAGCAGCGCGCCAGCCGATTGCATTTTCAGCAGCTGTATATATGAGTAGACCGTAACGCCGTACACGCCCTTGAACACGCTTTGCAGATAGGTCTTCGATACGTGAAACTGCTCGGAGAGCTCATTCAGCGTTACGCGTTCGCCGAGACGGCGGCTCAGATGCTCGGAGACCTCACCGGCGAGCGCGCGTGCGCTGTGCGGTACGAATGCCGATTCGGCGCCGTTTGTCGCGGGGTCGATACCGCTGAGCACGAGCAGCAGCTCAAGCACCTTCAGCTTGAGATAGCCCTTCTCATATTCCGCAGGCACGGAATAAAGCTCCGAGAAGATGTGCTCGATATATTTCTGCCGACGGAGCACGAAAAAGCCGACGCTGCCGCAAAGGCGCTCCGCCAGCGCTCGCGGTCTGACATTCACATCCTCAAGAAGCGAGGAAAAGCATTCGGGTGCTTTCGCGGGGTCAATGCACACGGATATCCCGTGATAATGCCGCGTCGGGAATGAATATTCTCCGGCGTGCGTCGCCGAGAGCGTTACCGACAGGTCGCCCGGCGCAATGTACATGTGTCTTCCGCGTATCATCCGTTCAAGCCGCCCCTCGCGGCAGTGTTCGATTTCGATTACGGAGTCGGGAGCTGCGTCGAGCGTGAAGGCGCGCATATGCACCGAGGCATATGTCAGCGTGATTCCCGAAAATACGTGATGCGAAACGAGCCTTGCGTCGCCGTCGCCGCTTTGCAGAATACGAACATCCCTTTGTGCGTTGCCGCTCATTGTCTCGCTACCTTCCTTTAATGCCAATTTGCAGCCGCGCTGCATGCAGTTAGCCACGGCTAACTGATGATATTATAATACCTTTTCGCCGAGTTGTCAAGTGCTGCTTTGACTTTGCGGCAAAAAAGCCGACGAGCCGCAGAGGCGAGGAAGCTCTGCGGCAAGTGGCTGTGCGAGCATTATTCAGCGGAGTCTGCGATGTCGCAAAGCTTAAAGCGCAGGACGCGCTCGAGCTCTCCGAGCGACAGCTCGACCTGGCAGCCGATGCGCCCGCCGCTGAAAAATACGGTATCGAATTTTTCGGCTGAGCTGTCGATGACAGTCTCGAAGACTTTTTTCATTCCGATGGGTGAGCAGCCGCCGTGGACATAGCCCGTAAGCGGCAGCAGCTCACGCGCGGGCAGCATTTCGATGCTTTTCTCGCCGACCGCGCGAGCCGCCTTCTTCAAATTTAGATTGTCGCATACAGGTACGAGAAATACGTAGTGCGCGCCCTTAGCGCCGACAGTGACGAGTGTCTTAAACACGCGTCGCGCGTCCTCGCCGAGCACGTCGGCGACCTCAACTCCGCTTACGGCATCTGTGTCGTAGTAATAGTGAAAGCTGTGCTCTATCTTCTTCTGCTCAAGTATACGCATGACATTGGTTTTTTCGTTTTTCTTCTTCATAGCCGTTTCTCCCTTGCGAGCGTGTATCTTCGAAACATTATACCGCTTTTTCGGCGACATGTCAATGCAGCGAAAAGCAAAAAAAGCTATTGACACGGGGATAAAAAAGTATCATAGAATAAAGGTTCCAAAAAGAGCATTCTAAAAAACGAGCTGATAATTACGGCACTTGTCTGCCGTGCGGGAGCGGAGCTTCTTGAGGCGCGGCAGGGTGCGGACACAGAGTAAAGCAAAACGCGAAAAGGGGTCGGCTGTCCGACCTCTTTTTTCGCTGTGAGGCAGCAGAGGGATTGAATTTTCGACGCTTGTAATGTATAATATTATGTATAGGAGAGGAGAGTGAGCGAATGAGCTTTTATATCGAAAGAGCGACAGCAGACGATGCTGCCGACATGCTTGAATATTTGAAGCTTGTCGGAGCGCAAAGTGATAACATGACCTTCGGCGCCGAGGGCGTCGGCTGCACCGTGGCCGAGGAGGCGGAATTCATAACGCGCATGTCCGACGGGAGAAACGGAATTCTCCTTGTTGCCCGCGCGGACGGAAAAATCGTCGGTGACGCCTCGCTTTCGCGCCTGCCGCGAAGAATGAGTCACCGGGGAGAGCTCGGCATTGCTGTCCTCACCGAATATCAGCGTCGCGGTATCGGCGACCGACTTCTTTCGGCTGTCATCGATTTCGCGCGCGAGAATTCCTTTATGCTTATCGAGCTCGAGGTAAGGCACGATAACGCACCGGCGACGGCGCTGTACCGAAAGCACGGCTTTGAGCTTATCGGCACTCATCCGTCGTTCTTCAGGCTGAACGGCGAGGATGTTCCATTCGATATCATGTGCATGAGACTCTAAACGCATGGCGGACGGATATCAACATTTTACATTTGCATAAAATACCGTAAATTCGGTATTTCGGAGGTTATTATGGAGCTTTGGGAAAAGACGAAGGATTCTACCTTGATATACGACGGTCGTGTCGTGAAGCTGTATTGTGATACGGTCGAGCTTCCGCACGGTGTCGAGTCCTCGAGAGAATATGTAAAGCACATCGGTGCGGTGTGCATTATTCCGATAACGGATGACGGCGAGGTCATACTCGAGCGTCAGTACCGCTATGCGGTCGACAGGATACTTACCGAGATCCCCGCGGGAAAGCTCGATTCGCCCGACGAGGATCTGCGCGAGGCGGCGCTTCGTGAGCTTCGTGAGGAAACGGGAGCCGTAGCCGGCGAGCTTATCGATATGGGCGACTACTTCGGCTCACCCGCGATCATGGGAGAGAGAATTCGCATGTTCATGGCGCGCGCTCTCACCTTCGGAGAGAGAAGCCTCGACGAGGACGAATTCCTCGACGTTATAAAAATGCCGCTCGATGAGGCGGTCGAGCGTGTCATGCGCGGCGAGATACCTGACGGCAAGACGCAGTGCGCCGTGCTTCGCGCCGCCTACATATTAAAGCACGGTGAGTGAGACGCGGAAGCACTTTTCGAAATATGCCGACGCCACTCGACAAATAACGTCAAAGCCCTTGACCGTGAGGCAAATATAAGGTATAATATTTACAGTTAATACAGTGTAATCAAGGGGTGAGAATATGCGTGCTTTCAAATGTGCTTTGACGGTATGCCTTCTCGCCCTTTTCGTTTTTTCACAGTCCGTGTGCGCGGCGCCCGTGGGGCGCGTGCTCTACAGACAGAGCTTTTCAGCTGTGACCGATATCGCGAACGCGGGGATCGTCAAGGGCACGGACGGCGCCGACGGCTTTGAGCTGTATGTCGACGACGGCGCGCTCGTTGCTGATGTGCTGAGCGATCGCAGAGCGTACACGGTATTCCCGTATGAGCTTCCGTCGGATGACTGCACCGTTGAGCTTTCCTTCTCGTTTGAAAGGCTCGACGCATCCAATGCGTACCTTGCCGTGATGCTCACCAGTCGAGGGGCGGAGCCTGATAATATCACTGCTGTTCCGTTCCGCGCAAACGGTGACTGCGAGGGCTTCGGAAAGCTCGGTGATGAGCTTGCGGGCAATATGGCGGCAGGCGAGCGGATAGACGTGAAGATACCGATACGCGACGGCGATTATTACGAGCTGACGGTGAGCTGCGGCGGCGTCAGCGAGATCTTGAGCCGCATGACAGTCGGCGGCATCCCAAAGGGGCGCATCGGCTTTGCGTTGAGGAATGCAGCTGTGAGAATATACGAGCTTGCCGTGGTCAACGGAATCGATTATTCCGCGCGCTCGGGAAAGTACAGCAGCTCGGATACGTGGAGCGACAGCCGACCGTACAGAAGCACAGCAGCTGCCGAAGACTTCGCAGCTCCGCAGACCTTCGACCGGCTGTATATTTACGCCGCGGCGGCAGCGCTCTCGGCTTTCGGAGGCACACTGTTGCTTGATAAGCTTCGCTATATCGGATAAAAGCACTTGTACGGCACCTGCCGCGAGTGCTTTTTGCGTTAGTGCGCCTTAATGGCTGAAAATATGCCTTTTAGCGGAGCGCATCGACGAGTGCTGACGCCCCGTTTGCGCGAATTAACATATTCTTCACAACTAATCTTGAAATACCTATTGACTTTGAGCGCGAATGGTGGTAAATTATATACAGCGGTTAGCACTCGGGCTCTTAAAGTGCTAAACGCCACCGATACACGGGAGGTGTAAACAATGGAGCCTGAAAAAAAGCCTGATGCGGTCAATCTCAGCGAAAGAAAGAAGCAGATACTGAAGGCCATCGTTGAAGCACACATTGAGCTCGGCGAGCCGGTCGGAAGCAAGTATCTCACCGCAGACGGCACCATCAGCTGTTCGTCGGCGACCATTCGCAACGAAATGGCTGAGCTCGAGAGCATGGGCTACCTTGAGCAGCCGCACACGTCGGCGGGGCGAATCCCGTCTGAGGCGGGCTATCGGCTTTACGTCGATTCGCTGCTTGAGAGGTACCGACTTACAAATGCGGAGATAGCGGAGCTTCGGCGCTCGCTTCGAGGCAAGGAGACGGAGCTTGACGGCATTCTCGATGCGGCGGCGCGCCTGGCGTCACGCTTTACCGATTATACCGCGCTTTCTCTGAAGCCGCGACAGCGGAGAATAACGGTATCGCGCTTTGAGGTGCTGCCTCTTGACGATTACGTGCTCGTGCTGGTTATGATAATAGGTCGTGCAGTCAAAACAAGGTATATCAGAAGCGCGCTTCCGGTCAACGCCGAGGCTGCGTCACGTCTGTCGGCGGTGCTGAATACCTGCATTTCCAACATGACCTCGAGTGAGATCACAATACCGATCATGATGGACATGGAGCGGGCTATGGGAGAATACGAATACCTCGTGTCGCCCGTGGTCAAGGCGGTATGCGAGCTTATTTCCTCCTTCGATGGTGGAGAGCTTCGCTTCGACGGTATCAATCGACTCCTGTCCTATCCGGATTTTTACGACACTGACCGCCTACGGGATATGCTCGAGCTGTTCGAGCGAAAGGATGATCTGTTGCAGGTCATATCGGAGGGCGCGTACAGTGACAGCGACCCCGGCAAGGTAAAGATATACATCGGCCGTGAGAACCTTGTTAAGATCATGGATAATTCCACGCTCATATATAAGCTTGTAAAGCGAGGCGACGTTCCGGTAGGCGCTATCGGGATTATCGGTCCGACGAGAATGAATTACGGTCGCGCGATCGCAATGATCGATCACCTGTCCGACGGAGTCGGAAGGCTTTTGACGGGAGGCGATGACGGTGCCGAGGATAAAGCAAAAAAAGAATAATTCGTACCCAAAGGAGAGTAAAATGGCAGAAGAGATAAAGAACAACGATTGCACCTGTGAGGAGTGCGAGACACCCGAGAGCGCGGAGTGCAGTGCTTGCGCGACAGAGGACACGAAGGCACTGAAGGCTGAGCTCGAGTCGCTTAAAACCCGTCTTGCCGACGCCGAGAAGAAGGCTGAGAGCGCCGCGGCTGAGGCTACGGATAAGTATACAAGGCTTGCCGCAGAGTACGACAACTTCCGCCGCAGAAGCAAGACAGAGCGCGAGGGCGTGTATTCCGAGGCTGTTGCCGATACGATCATGGGCATCGTGCCGATCATAGATAACCTCATGTACGCCGACAAGTTCGGCGGAGGCGACGAGAATCCCGAGAAATACGCCGAGGGCGTGCGCCTCATTCTCGGAAAGCTTCCCGAGGTTCTTGAAAAGATGAACGTTACGGTCTTCGGAGAGGTCGGAGAGACCTTCGACCCCACGCTTCACAATGCGGTAATGCACGTTGAGGACGAAAGCCTCGGAGAGGGTGAGATCACAGATGTTCTCCAGTGCGGCTACAAGTACGGCGAAAAAGTTATCAGATATGCAATGGTAAAGGTTGCTAACTGATTTCATAATATAAATTACAAATTAAAAACAAAGATTTCGGAGGAAATTTATCATGGGAAAGATTATTGGAATAGATCTCGGTACCACCAACTCCTGCGTGGCAGTATTTGAGGGCGGCGAGCCCGCAGTTATACCTAATCCCGAAGGAGCGAGAACGACCCCCTCGGTCGTTGCATTCTCGAAGACCGGCGAGAGAATGGTAGGTCAGGTCGCAAAGCGTCAGGCTATCACCAACCCCGACCGCACCATCATGAGCATCAAGCGCGAGATGGGCGCAAACTACAAGGTCTCCGTTGACGACAAGAATTACACTCCCAGGAGATTTCCGCGATGATCCTTCAGAAGCTCAAGAGCGACGCTGAGGCTTAT
>CAYNHY010000051.1:0-12127 GCA_964397225.1 uncultured Ruminococcus sp. | reverse complement strand
GGTCGACGGGATGATCGACAGAATATGTGAGGAATACGAGCGTCGGCTCGACACCTATGCCACAGGCGGCATGGCGGGCACGGTAATTCCGCTTTGTACCCACACGGTCACCCTCGACGAATACCTCGTCCCAAAGGGGCTGAATATTCTGTATCACAGGAACAGACAGTAGTATATTACCGCGTTGCCGCGGATAATATATAATTTTTTATGCGTTGTACCGCCGTGCGCGGACGACAGCAAGGAGGAAAAATGAATATAGGCAACAGGAAAAAGAACATCGAACGGCTCACCTTTACGGCGCTGCTCACGGCGCTCGTCGCAGTGCTCTCAATGCTCGGCGGCTTTATCAAGTTCGGTGTCACAAGCATCAATCTGACGCTTGTGCCGGTAATTATCGGCGCGGCGCTGCTCGGGCCGGGTGCCGGTGCGTGGCTCGGAGCGGTTTCGGGAGCGGTCTTCTTTTTGACGGGAGATGCCGCAGTCTGGCTCGGCTGGAGCGCTGTCGGAACGGTAATTACGGTAATGGTCAAGGGAATTGCTGCGGGCTTTTGCTCGGGAGTCGTTTACAGACTTATGCGACGTCTCACCGCAAGGCTCAAGGGCGGCGACATTGCGTCGACCTTTGTGAGCGCTGTAGTGTGCCCTGTCGTAAACACGGGACTGTTTGTCCTCGGCTGCCTTGTTTTCTTCAGAAGCACGCCTCTTTTTGCCGGCGTGGACGGAACGAGCGTAACGGTTGGAGGATTTCTTATATTCACGATGGTAGGTGTTAATTTCCTCGCGGAGCTTGCAGCGAATGTGATACTCGCCCCCGCGGTGTGTACGCTGCTTCGTGAGCTCGAAAAGAAAATGAAGCCTGCGGAAGCGTCAAAGCAAGGAAATCGCTACGGACGGTGAAAAAGACCCGGGTCTGAGAACACTTAAAGACACAAGAAGAAGGCGAAGATCGCCAAAAGCTTAAGCTCCGAAAAGAGACCTGAGTCCGAGAGCGAATAAAAACGAACATTAATCACACGGGATCCGCGCGGCAAAGCACGGGTCCCGCCTTTTATGCGCGTGATGCCGTCACAGCTAAATAAAATACTTGATTTTCCGTGTAAAATATGTTACAATGTTCTTGTATCGGCAAAATACCGCAATGGATAAAATGTCGGTAAAAAATCAAATGAAAAGGACGGGCAAAGCCTTGAAAAAAAGAGTTCTTGTCGTTAGCAGCGCAAATATCGATTTCATTCAAAATGTCGAGCGCGTACCCTATGCCGGTGAGACCGTCATGGATCGCGAAGCAACATATTCCTATGTTCCCGGCGGAAAGGGAGCAAACAGCGCTATCGCCTTTGCCCGCTTCGGCGCGGATTGCGTATTCGTGTGCCGACTCGGCGCCGATCAGAACGGAGCGCGCCTTAAGAGCCTCTACCGCTCGGAGGGCATTGACACACGCTTTATCATTGAGGACAAAAATGCGCCGACAGGCCTTGCGTCCATTCTCGTGGAGCGCGGAGGCAAGAACCGCATCATGGTATTCCCCGGAGCCAATGCTGCAATGAGCGCCGCTGAGCTCGAGGAGCCCTTCACCTGCTACCCCGACGCTGTTTATCTCCAGATGGAGATAGCCGACGAGGCTGTCATCGAGTCGTGCCGCCTTGCAGCTGAGCGAGGTATTCCCGTATTTATCGACGCTGCGCCCGCGCGTCTCGACTTCCCGCTGTCCTCGCTCGGTCGCGTGGAGATATTCTCTCCTAACGAGAACGAGTGCAGAGTGTTCACTGGCATTACGCCCTCGAATGAGGATTCCGCCCTTCGCGCGGCTATCCGCCTTCGCAAGCAGGTTGACGCGAAATATATCGTTATCAAGCTCGGAGAGCGCGGTGCGTTCATGTTTGACGGCAACGAGTATTATGTGTATCCCGCGGAGAACGTCACTCCCGTCGACACCACAGCCGCAGGAGACGTGTTTACCGCTGTTATGACCTATTCGTATATACAGAACGGAAATATACATTCGGCTATCCGCATGGCGAACGTCGCCGCTGCGATCTCAACGACGCGTGCGGGCGCCTCACCGTCCATCCCGACCCTTGCCGAGGTGCTTGAGTACCGCGAGTCAAAGCAGAATACCGAGAGTGTAGGCGAGGAGCCGGCAGCACCTGCTGCCGAGTGCGAGAGTTCAGACGCACAGGCAGAGCACGAGAGCGAAGAGGATGCTGAGTAATGGTAATTGTCGGAGTTGACTTCGGAGATGCGCGCACGGGGCTTTCCTCCTGCGACCGCAATGAGATGATGGCTGTCGGTGCGGGCTGCATCGAGGGCGGCTTCAAAAAGGCGCTCGAGGGCACCGCAGAGTGTGCAAGACGCCTCGGAGCCGAGCTCATCGTCGTCGGTAATCCAATTAATATGAACGGCACCGAGGGGCCGCGCAGCGCGCGTTGCCGTGACTTTGCTGAGAGCCTCGAGCAGCTGACGGGCATTCGCACGGTGCTTTACGACGAGAGATTGACGACAGTCAGCGCACACAAATTTCTGTCGGGCTCGGGACTCGATTCGCGAAAGCACAAGAGCCACGTGGACGAGCTGTCCGCGAAGCTGATACTTGAGGATTATCTTACCGCGCGGCGAAACGGCGTGCTGTAGGCATCCGTTGACCGAAAGGAGCTTTTTGACTTTGGAAAACTCAAATCTTAAGAGAATAAACGAGCTTGCCGCGAAGGCAAAGGCTGAAGGGCTGACAGCTGAGGAGACCGAGGAGCGCGACAGACTGCGCCGGGCGTACCTTGCGGAGTTCAGACAGGGCATGAAGGGAATACTTGACCACACGTCGCTGAAATACCCCGACGGCACAGTCAAGGCGCTGAAGCGAAAAAAGTAAGCCTCACGAAGGAGTATTTATGGAATTTCTGATGAATTATCTGAAGGTCTTCGGCACGTCGATGGTGCCGGTGCTCGAGCTTCGAGGCGCGCTTATTTGGGCGGCGGCGGACGGACTGCATCCGCTTATCTCATATCTTGTGTGCGTTGTCGGAAACCTCATTCCCGTGCCGTTTCTCATACTGTTTGTCAGACCCATCTTCGAGTGGATGAAGCGAAACTCGAGGCTGCTCGGACGCATTGCTGAGAGGCTTGAGAAAAAGGCTGCCAATAAGGCTGACAGGATAAAGAAGTACGAGATGCTCGGGTTGTTCATCTTCGTCGCAGTCCCGCTTCCGGGAACGGGCGCGTGGACGGGCTCGCTTATTGCGGCGGTGCTCGGCATGAGAATAAAGGATTCTCTCCCGATGATAGCACTCGGAGTGCTTACCGCCGGCGTTATCATGACGCTTGGAGCCTTCGGCGCGGTCGGCTTTTTGCAGACCTTAATGAATATGTAAAGCTCACACGGCGGCGCCGACTCGGTACCGCCCGACTGCTATGAGCCGCCGAGCCACGCCGCCCGACGGCTTTTTTTACGCAAGGCATTGAAAAGTGCGGCGCGATATGCTACAATATAATCGAATGCACGTCAATTCTTACCGACCCGCGGTCAAATTGGCGTCTTTTACATGAAAAATAAGCTATCGCCGCGATTGCGGCTTACGGAGGAAAATAATGAAGATCACGGTTATCGGTTGCGGCAGATGGGGCTCGCTCATTACGTGGTACCTTGACAGAATAGGTCACAGCGTCACCCTCTACGGCAGAGAAAACGATCCGTCCATGATACGCTTTATCGAGACTCGCGCGAACGACGTTGTCACCCTACCCGAATCGATCCGCCTCACCACCGACATAAACGACGTCCCGTCGGGAGACGCGGTGCTCATTTCCGTCGGAAGTCAGTCCCTTCGCGGACTGCTTGGCGAGCTGTGTACTCTCGGAATAAAGAACAGCACCTTCATCCTCTGCATGAAGGGCATCGAGATCGAGTCCGGCATGCGTCTGTCGGAGGTCACACGCGAATGCACCGACCCGTCGAACAGCGTTGCGGTTTGGATAGGTCCCGGGCACGTCCAGGAATTCTATGCGGGAATTCCGAACTGCATGGTCATCGACAGCAACGACAGCGCGACAAAGAAGCGCCTTGTCAACGAGCTTTCAAGCGACCTTATCCGTTTCTACTACGGAGAGGATCTTATCGGAAACGAGATAGGAGCTGCGGCGAAGAACGTTATCGGTATCGCAGCGGGAATGCTCGACGGCATCGGAATGAGCACGCTCAAGGGACCGCTCATGTCACGCGGCACGCGCGAGGTCGCACGCCTTATCGAGGCGCTCGGCGGAAAGGGCGTTTCGGCATACGGGCTGTGCCACCTCGGAGATTACGAGGCGACGGTCTTCTCTCGCTACAGCCATAACCGCAAGTTCGGAGAGAGCTTTGTGAGGGGCGAGAAATACGAGCTGCTTGCCGAGGGCTACTATACCGCAGATGCAATTCACCGACTCGCGGAGCGTCACGGCGTTGACATGCCGATATGCGAGGCGGTATACAGCATTCTCTACCGCGGAGTCGACCACCGTGCAGCGCTCGACGAGCTCTTCTCACGCGCGCTCAAGAAGGAGCTTCACTGAAAAAAGACTTACCCTGCGTAAAACGCACATTACGTGCGTCTCGCGCAGGGCTTTTTTTACCATCGACGAATATTTCCGCCCGCGTGGCACGATAATATAGTTACATTTCTGCGTGGCGGAGGCGAAGAATGGTAACGTGCCTTGTTAGAACGTTAATAATGTATTTTCTGCTCGTTGTCGCGGTACGCCTGACGGGCAAGCGACAGATTGGCGAGCTTCAGGTGTCAGAGCTCGTTATCACCTACATGCTCTCCGAGCTTGCGGTCTTTCCGATAACGGACAAGAACGTCCCACTGCTGCATTCGGCGCTTCCGATTATCCTTCTGCTGTCGCTCGAGGTAGTCTTCTCGTTTCTGCAAACAAAGAGCAGTCGCTTCAGGCAGCTGTTCAGCGGCGGCGCGGTCGCCGTGATCAGCCGAGGTAAGCTCAACCGCGTGGAGCTTTTGAAGAATCGGGTAGACCTTGAGGAGCTGCTCGGCGAGCTGAGGCTCAAGGGAGTCTTCGACATAGCGGACGTTGAATATGCGTTTCTCGAGGAGAACGGCAAGCTGTCCGTGCTTCAGAAAGCATCGGCGTCCCCGATGACGCCCGACAGTCTCGGCTTCTCGCCGGATGAGAGCGGCTTTTCGCATCTTATAATTGCGGACGGAAGGGTGCATGAGAGCGAGCTTGAGAAAGCGGGGCTTGACAGGCGGCGACTTACGAGCTTCCTGAAACGGCATTCGGTGAAGGCGGAGGACGTGTTCCTTCTGACGGCGGACGACGCGGGAGGAATGACGCTTATAATCAAAGGCGACAGCGACATGCTCGATATCGAGCGCGAGAGCGCGGAGAGGGATACGAAATGAAAATATTCATATGCGCGCTGTGTGCGCTGGTAGCCGTGAGCGTCGCCGTGGCGCTCTCTGGCTGCTATATAACAAAAGCCGTGCGCGAGCTCGACGAGAGCATAGCGGCGCTGCCCGAGTCCTTGCCGGAAAGCGAGGAGCAGACGGACAGCCTGTTAAAAAGGCTCGACGTGGCGACAGCAGACTTCAAGTCGCGCGGCAAGGTGATATCCGCGCTCATCGGTCACCGAGAGCTTGACGAGACGGACACGCTCCTTGCAACGCTGTCCTCTGCGGCGAGAGCGCACGATGACGCATATTACCGAACGACGTTCGCAGCCCTCAGAGAAAAGCTTGAAAAGCTCACCGTTTCCGAACGCCTCACCATTGCGGGGATACTGTGAGGGCTGTACAACACAAACAGGGTCTCCGGCGTCTTCAACGCAGGGGACCCTGTCGGCTTTAATTGAATTCCGTCTCGCCGTCGGCGCAGAGCAGGCGAGCTCTCATTATGTAGTGATACGTGCTGTCGGAGTCGAGACCGAGACGCTCGGAAACGGCGCGAGCGGCGTATTCGGGGTTCAGGTAATTCTCGCCCGAGGCGCTTGTCGTGACGCTCACGCGCAGCGTGTCACCGTCGACCTCGGCGCGGCAGGCGCGAACAAGAGGCGAAATATCGCATTCCTTCGTGCCGCTCTTGGAGCGCTTTTCCATTACGACGGGAGAGTCGAACATTCGGCTGACCGCGTCGAGCTCGTCCGCGCTCGGCAGCCTTGCGACGTTCTTGAAGGTGATGACGTTCTCAGCCCATGCGATGCTCTTGAGCTTCATGTCCTGCGTGTAGACGCGCGTGACGCGAAGCCCTGCGGGCATAACGGCGGACAGCCTCTCGAGTATTTCAGAGTCATCCACGTCGCTCACAAGCTTGAAGTCAAGCACCTCGTCGACACCTCCGCAGCCGACCGACAGCGGTGGAGAGAAGACAAGATGCGGGATCGGGTTGAAGCCCTCCGTGTACCACAGCGGGAGCGACGAGCGTGTGATGGAGCGCATGACGCATTTTGCAAGGTCGAGGTGCGAGATGTAGAGCATCGGACCGCTCTTTTCAAAGCGGACGCGGACGGCTCTGACAGGCTTCGGATTCGTGCGCTGCCTCTCTCGGATAAGCTCCTCGCCCACAAGCGTCTCGGGTGCGTTGCCAGTTATCGACTCGACCTCGTTCCCGCCGGGATGTCCGGGGCACCAGCGGCAATATTTCGCGTCGACAAGGCGGTTCACGCCGCAGCCGGAGCATTTTTCGCGGCAGGAGGGCGTTGTCGCAGCCTCTGCTGCGCGATGTCTCTCGCGAATGAGAAAATCCTTTGTGACTCCGCAGTCGATCATGTCCCACGGAAGCAGCTCATCATCGGGTATCGTGCGGTTCGCGTAGAACGACGCGTCAAGCCCGCATTCGTCGAAGATCTCGAGCCAGCGGTCGAGGTCGAAATATTCCGTCCACGCGTCGAAGCGGAAGTGACGCTTGCACGCAAGCTCGAGTGCGTCTGCGAGTCTGCGGTCGCCGCGGGCGAACACAGCCTCAAGGTGAGACACGCGAGCGTCGTGATAATTGTAACGCACCTTCCTGTCCTTGATGCAGGAGGAGAGCAGCTGCTGCTTGCGCTCGAGCTCGTCGAAGCTGTTCTGACCCTCCCACTGGAAGGGCGTGTGCGGCTTCGGAATGAAGCACGCGACGGAGAGCGTGACCTGAGGCTGCTGACGGCGATTTCTGCCTGGCGTCTTATAATATTCATCGACAACGTGAGTTGCGACGTCGGCAATGCCGCAGACGTCCTCGTCCGTTTCGAACGGCAGACCGTTCATGAAGTAGAGCTTGACCTTGCTCTTGCCTGCGCCGTATGCGACAGAGGCAGCCTTAAGTATCTCCTCCTCGGTGACGTTCTTGTTTATAACGTCGCGCAAACGCTGGCTGCCTGCCTCGGGCGCGAAGGTGACCGTGCTCGAACGGACGGAGGAGATCTTGTCCATGAGCTCCTTTGTGAAGGTGTCGGCGCGGAGCGAGGGGAGCGAGAGATTTACCCTTTCCTTGTCAGTCCACTCGAGCAGGCGGTCTGTGAGCGTGCCTATTTTCGAGTAGTCGCTGATGGAGAGGGAGGAGAGCGAAATTTCATCGTAGCCCGTTGCGGCGCAGAGCAGTCTCGCCTGTGCGTCAAGCACCTCGGGGCTCTTCTCGCGCACGGGACGGCAGATAAAGCCCGCCTGGCAGAAGCGGCAGCCGCGCACGCAGCCGCGGAATACCTCAAGGGTGACGCGGTCGTGGACGGTGTCGATATTCGGCATTACGGGGTCTGTCGGAATATACGCGCGGTCAAGATCCTCAATGACGCGCTTTGTAACGCGTGCGGGCACACCCTCGTCTGGGGTGATCGCGCGGATCGTGCCGTCGTCGTTGTAGCTTATGGTATAAAGTGAGGGAACATAGAAGCCGCGCAGCTCGGTAGCGGCAGCATAGAGGAACGCGTGACGCGTGTACGTGCCGTTGTCCTTCATCCTAAGGTAGAGCTCGGCAAGCTCGACGAGCGATTCCTCTCCCTCACCAATTGAGAATATGTCGACAAAGGGTGCTATGGGCTCACCGTTGTACGAACAGTGACCGCCCGCAAGAATTATCGGGTCGTCGTCGGTGCGGTCGGCGCTGCGAAGAGGTATGCGGGCAAGGTCGAGCATGTTGAGCACATTCGAGTAGCACAGCTCGTATTGCAGCGTGAAGGCGACAATGTCAAACTCGCCGACAGGGTCGCCGCTTTCCTGCGTGAAAAGCGGGATGTCGCGGCGGCGCATCTCGTCCTCCATGTCGACCCACGGCGCGTAAACTCTTTCGCACCACACACGCTCAAGCGAATTAAAGCAGCCGCAAAGAATACGCATGCCGAGGTTAGACATGCCGATCTCGTAGGTGTCGGGGAAGCAGAAGGCGACGCGCAGATCAACGTCCCTTGGATCCTTGTAAACGCTTCCGGTCTCGCCGCCGGTATAGCGACCGGGCTTTGCGACCGAGCTCAGAAAGCTTTTTATATCTTCTCTCATAATAATCTCCGAATAATAGTGCCGCGCGGGCACTGAGGTGTTGGCTTTTTACCGACACATTCTCTGTGTCACAATGTCGTGCGGGGAAAAGTCCGCAGACCTTTCCCCGACAGGTTATCTTATGAATATTTTCGAGGCGATGTATGCGGGCAGCATCCATGCGACGTGCCATGCGATAATGTGAATGCCGCGCAAGAAGCCGATGCCCGAGGACATCGTGAGCACTGCGATGAGCATTATGCTTATGATTATCGACATTACGGTGAGCGCGGCGCAGGTGCGCTTGGTGTGAATTACCTTGTCGCAGAAGGGCAGCAGCTGAAGCAGCGTCTTCGGCGAGGAATACGTGACAAAGCCGCTGTCGGTCCGCTCGCACGTTCCCTTGACGTCGTCGGGGCTGCGGTAGCGAACGACCTTGAGCGGGATGTCCTTCATTGCAAGCTTGGAGCAGATCATGTCCTCGTCAATGTTGGGGTCATAGGTGCGAACGCACAGATACATTCCGTAGTCGCGGAACTGACGTAGCATGGACTCCGTGTCGCCGTCAAGGACGTATTTTATGTACATCTTGGAGATGAGCATATCCTCACGGAACATGTACATTATGCTCAGCTCGTCCGAGAAGTCGACGTCGTCCTGAGCGACGCTGTCGGCGATTTCGTAGCCCTTCGCGCCGAGAGCGGCGTGACTGCCGAATACGATGCGAACGCCGTCGACGCGCGCCTCAAGGAAGCCGGCCTCCGCGTCGATGAGCTCGACCGAGTCGCTTCTGCCCATTTCCATGGTAGCGACCTCAAATACGTCGGAGAGCGGTCCGCCCGCACTCTTGAAGACGCTGGAGGCGTAGTAGAGCACGCGGTCGATACGGGCATTGTTATATATTCTGATGTTTTGAACCTTAACGCCGAAGGACGGGAAGAGGTTTCCGTCGTCGAAGGACACGACCGCGGCGGAGGCGTACTCGTCGAGAGAGCATTCACCGACAATTGCGCTGTCGTTTTCGAAGGCGGCGCGGGAGGCTCTGTAGAAGGGGTAGCTGAAGGTGAGCTGGAGCGCGAGCGGCGTCATTGCGATGAGCGCGAGGTACGCGTTCGATACGATGCTGACGATGCTTTCTCCCGCACGGGAGGTGAATATTCCGAAGAGCACCGCTGCTGCAACTGCCAGCGCCATGATAGAGGCGACAAATGCGCCGGTCATTGTGTCCGGAGTGCTCATTCTCGAGAAGAAGCCGTCGACAAAGCCGCACTGCTCAACTCGCATTACGTCTCCGTACATATCCTCGTCGCAGTCCGACATGTCGAGCAGCGACTCGTTGTCGGGCACGTTCTTCATCGCGAATTTTCTCTTCTTCGAGCCGACGATGTAGAAGCTCATCATCTCGCGCTTGATAGTGAGCCGTGAATAAACGAGCGTCATGACGACCGACGCGGCGGATACCGCGTTGTAGGTCACGATCTCACTTGTATCCTTCACAAAATATGCCGCTACCGACGACAGGACGACGCCCGCCGCAACAAGCACAAGCGAGATGCTTTCGGGAGTCGGAGCGCCCGAGAAAAGTCTCTTTAAGCCGTGGCGCAGCTCGGGAAGCGCGAATACGGCGCAGAGCAGCAGAAGCTGAAGGCTGACCATAATATAGACCACGGGATATTTCGCCGGGTCGAGAGCGCTCGCAAACTGCTTTGCCGTGCCGGTGAGCAGCTCGGTTATTACCGAAATATTCTCGAATACGAGAAGAAGCGCTGCGAATATAAACGAGAAAAACAGTCTGAGCGACACGCCGCGGCGGCGCTTTTTATATTCACCCGCAATGTCGCGTGCCTGAATGGGGTCGGTGTACTCCGCGTGCTCGGGGAGAGCCTTCTTGCCGACTCTGCGATTTGCTTCGAGGCGGTCACCAAGCTTCTTGACGGCGTCGCTGAGCTCCTCCTCGACGTCGTCGTCCTCCTCGAGACCGAAGGCAATGCGGAGGTTCATGTCCGTCGTGCCGACGCCGTCGGTGTCAGCTGTATTGAAGTCAAAGTCGTCGATGTTCTCGGGAGTCGGGAGCGCCTCGGTATCAAGCTCCGCCGCGCTCTCCGGCGTGTCCTCGCCGTTGTCGAGAACGAATTCGGGAGCCTCGGCAGGCTCGCTTTCCGACTGCTCGGGAGCGTCAAACGCGGCAAAGCCGCCGTTTCTTATGAATTCCTCGATGAGCTCATCTGTCGTCAGCTCACGCTCGGCGCCCGGCGTCTCGGCGTCGGGTGCTGTGCCGTCCGCGTCGGGGCTTGGCGCGGTATCGGCGGTCGCTGCGGACTCCGGCGCATTACCGCCGATGCCGTCCGGCTCATCGGCAAGCGGCTTTTCCTGAGGCTGCTTGCAGGGTCCCTTGCCGCTGTCCTCGGCTTCGGGTGAAAAGCCTGCGAGAATGTCGTCCTCCGCGTCCTTTTTGTCCGAAGCATGTGATGCCTCGTAGGCTTCAATGAACTCATCTCCGTCGATAAAGCGCTCGAGCTCGTCATCGCCTGTCGCGAGCTCACCGGAGTCTGCGCCAATTATAATATCGGTGTCAAGGCTCGCGGCGAGGTCCTCAGTGTAATCGCTGAACAGCGATGCTATGCCGCCGCCCGTCGACGCAACGCTTTCCTTGTCGGTATTGCTTTCGCTTTCGCTTACAGCATCAAGACTTTCGGCGAATTCGTCGAGAGCAGCCCTGCGCTTTCTTTTGAAAAGACCCATAATAACCGTACCTTTCGTCTGAGCTTTACTTAGCTCTTTGCATTCTTGCGGCGTGACAGAGAACTACGGATGCCGCTGTGGATACATTGAGAGAATTAACATGACCGTACATGGGGATCGATACCGTAAAGTCGCAGCTTTCGCGAACGAGCCGTCCGACTCCCGCACCCTCGCTTCCGAAAACAACGGCGCACGGCAGGTCGAAGTCCGTGTCGTAGTAAGCCGTGCCTCCCGCCTCTGCGGCGAAGGTCCAGATGCCGTTCTTCTTCAAAAGCTCGACTGTCTGCGCGATATTCGCGACGCGGGCGACCGCCATGTGCCACAGAGCGCCCGCAGATGCCTTTGCGACAACGGGGGTGAGTCCCGACGAGCGGCGGCGCGGAATTATAACGCCGTGCGCACCCGCGCACTCGGCGCAGCGGATGAGAGCGCCGAGGTTATGCGGGTCTTCAACTCCGTCGGCGATCACGATAAGCGGCTTCTCGCCGCGCTCGCGTGCGATCTCAAGGATCTCCTCGACCGTTGAATATTCCTTCTGCGCGGCAAATGCCACGATGCCCTGGTGATTTGCGCCTCGCGAGAGGTAGTCGAGCTTTGCACTGTCGGCGTCCGTTACGGGAATGCCGCGCTCGCGCGCCTCGGCTACAAGCGCGATGACCGAGCCCTCGCGACCGCTGACGACTATCTTGTCGATCTCGCGACCGCTCTTCAGAAGCTCGCGAACCGCATTGCGTCCCGCGACGATGCCGGGGATGTCCTCGCTCTCGGTCTCGCCACGTCTGTCGCGCGGTGTGTCCTCGCGACGGGGGACCCTGCTGTATCTCTTATTTGAGTTTTTTTCGTTTGTTTTCATTTTTAATATATGGCTTTCGCGTGCCGATTTGATTTTTGCCTCTGCGGCAAAATGACACTACACATTCTATTGTACCATACTTTTCGACATTTGTACA
>CAYNHY010000050.1:0-12176 GCA_964397225.1 uncultured Ruminococcus sp. | reverse complement strand
ACGTTCAGTTCGCGCTCAATCCGAACTCCTCCGAGTATTATCTCATTGAGGTCAACCCGCGCGTTTCCCGCTCGTCCGCGCTTGCTTCCAAGGCGAGCGGCTACCCCATCGCGAGAGTTACCGCGAAAATTGCCGTCGGCATGGCTCTCGAGGATATCGCCATCGCCAACACAAACGCAGCCTTCGAGCCCTCGCTTGACTACATCGTCGCGAAGCTCCCGCGCTTCCCGTTCGATAAGTTCGCGACCGCGGCTAACAACCTCGGCACTCAGATGAAGGCGACCGGAGAGGTCATGGGCATCGGCTCGAACCTCGAGGAGTGCCTGCTCAAGTCCGTTCGTTCGCTTGAGATCGGCACCTACCACTTCCATCTGCCGAAATTCGACCCGATGACGGACGACGAGCTCGTCGCCTACATCGGCGAGTTCAGAGACGACAGCATCTTCGCCGTAACGGAGCTCATTCGCCGCGGCATGTCCGTCGAAAAGCTGCACGACATTACAAAGATCACCGCTTACTTCCTCGAGTCCCTGAAGAGGATCGTCGACATGGAGAACGCGCTTCGCGACAAGCACGACCTTGAGACACTTCGCGCGGCAAAGAAGATGGGCTTCAGCGACCGCTTCATAGCACGCCTCTGGGGCGTTGATGAGCTTGAGGTATTCGGCATGAGACGCGAAAACAAGCTCTTCCCCGTATACCGCATGGTCGATACCTGCCACACCGGCGCGTATATTCCTTATTTCTACTCCTCCTATACCGGAGAAAATGCTTCCCGCCTTACGGACAAGAGCAAGCTTTGCGTGCTCGGCGCGGGTCCCATCCGTATCGGACAGGGAGTTGAGTTCGACTACTCCACCGTTCACGCGGTCACTACAATTAAGAAGTCAGGCTACGAGGCAATTATCATAAACAACAACCCCGAGACCGTTTCCACCGACTACACGACGGCGGATAAGCTCTACTTCGAGCCGCTGACTCCCGAGGATGTCATGAACATCATCGAATTTGAAAAGCCCGACGGAGTCATCGCCTCCCTCGGTGGACAGACAGCGATCAACCTTGCCGCTCCGCTCAATGAGCGCGGCGTTCGCATCATCGGAACCGACTGCGAGGCTATCGACCGCGCAGAGAACCGCGACAGCTTCGAGAAGCTTCTCTCCGAGCTCCACATTCCTCAGCCGACAGGTCAGGCGGTAACACGCATCGAGGACGGAATAGCAGCAGCCGAGCGTATCGGCTACCCCGTGCTCGTTCGTCCCAGCTTCGTGCTCGGCGGTCGCGCAATGCAGATCGTAGCAAACGAGGAGCAGCTCCGCCACTACCTCAAGACCGCCGTTGAGATCGACGAGGACAAGCCTGTGCTCGTTGACAAGTACATCGAGGGTAAGGAGATCGAGGTCGACGCCATTTGCGACGGACGCGACGTGTTTGTTCCCGGTATTATGGAGCTCGTCGAGCGCACCGGTGTCCACAGCGGTGACTCAATAAGCGTATACCCGCCCTTCAGCATTTCCGACCGCGTAAAGGGCACGGTGCTCACCTACGCAAAGAAGCTCGGTCTCGGCATCGGCATCGTCGGACTTTACAACATTCAGTTCATCGTCGACCGCGACGAGAACGTATACATAATCGAGGTCAACCCACGCTCGTCGAGAACGGTTCCGTTCCTCTCGAAGGCGACAGGCTACAGCCTTGCCGATATCGCGACAGAGGTCATCATGGGCAAGAGCCTCAAGGAGCAGGGAATATTCGACATCTACCCGACCGAGAGAAAGCGCCACTACGTTAAGGTGCCCGTATTCTCCTTCAACAAGATCCGCGGACTCGATGCTTACCTCTCTCCCGAGATGAAGTCGACCGGTGAGGCTATCGGCTACGACGACAAGATGAACCGCGCGCTCTACAAGGCTCTCCAGGCTGCGGGAACTCATCTCCAGAACTACGGAACGGTATTCGCAACGATCGCCGACCGCGACAAGGACGAGGCGCTTCCGCTCATCCGCCGCTTCTACAACCTCGGCTTCAATATCCAGGCAACTGCGGGAACCGCGGCATTCCTCAAGGCAAACGGAATTCGCACACACGTGCTCGGCAAGATAGGCGAGGGCAGCGAGGAGATCCCCGAGGCAATGCGTCAGGGACACATCGCATATGTTATCAACACACGTGACATAAACTCCACCGGTCAGCTCTCCGACGGCTACGAGATCCGCCGCCTTGCTACCGAGAACAACGTAACTATCTTCACCTCTCTCGATACCGTTCGCGTGCTCCTCGACGTGCTTGAGGACACAACTCTCACGATCTCCACGATCGATTCCTGACGGAGGCGAAATGTATCAAGGACTTTATGAAATCATAGACAATGCTCCGCTGACGGCTGATGTTATGAAAATGCGCCTTGCCGGCGACATTTCCGAGATCAACCGCCCCGGAAGCTTCGTGAATATTAAGCTTGACGGGCTCTTTCTCCGCCGACCCATCTCCGTCTGCGACGCCGAGGACGGCGTGCTGACTATTATCTATAAGGTGGTCGGTCGCGGCACGGAGCAGCTTCGCGATATGACTGAGGGCAAGCTTGACCTGCTTGTCGGACTCGGCAACGGCTATGATACCTCACTCTCCGGCGAGCGTCCCCTGCTCGTCGGAGGAGGTGTCGGCACCCCTCCGCTTTACATGCTCGCACGCCGACTTATCGCCGAGGGCAAGCACCCTGTCGCTGTGCTCGGCTTCAATAAGGCTGAGGAGGTATTCCTCGAGGACGAGCTTCGCGCACTCGGCGTTGACGTGAGAGTTGCGACCGTCGACGGCACTCGCGGCACTCGCGGCTTTGTCACCGACGCTATGAGCGATATTGATTACACATATTTCTACGCCTGCGGTCCGGAGCCGATGCTCCGCGCGCTGCACCGCGCGTCAAAAACGAGCGGTCAGCTCAGCTTCGAGGAGCGTATGGGCTGCGGCTTCGGCGCGTGCATGGGCTGCTCGTGTAAGACGCTTACGGGCTACAAGAGGATCTGCAAGGACGGTCCCGTAATGAAAAAGGAGGAGCTGCTGTGGGAAGACTGACAACAGAGCTTTGCGGCATCACGCTTGACAATCCCGTGATCCCCGCAAGCGGAACCTTCGGCTTCGGCGCGGAATTCGCCGAGCTTTACGATATCAATGTCCTCGGCACGTTCTCTTTCAAGGGCACCACGCGCGAGGCGAGATTCGGAAACCCGACACCCCGTATCGCGGAGTGTACAGCGGGCATGATAAACGCCGTCGGACTTCAGAATCCCGGCGTTGACCACGTTATCGCCGAGGAGCTTCCGCGCCTTGAGCGAATATTTCACAAAAAAGTAATGGCAAACGTCAGCGGCTTTTCTGTTGAGGATTACGCATATACCTGCGAGCGCCTTGACGCATGCGACATTGTCGGCTGGCTTGAGGTCAATGTCAGCTGTCCGAATGTTCACGGCGGCGGAATGAGCTTCGGAACCTCTCCCGAGGCTGCCGCAGAGGTGACTCGCGCAGTTAAGGCTGTAACGAAAAAGCCCGTGCTCATCAAGCTTTCGCCGAACGTGACGGACATCGTGTCCATTGCCAAGGCATGCGAACAGGCGGGAGCGGACGGCATCAGCCTTATAAACACGCTTCTCGGAATGAGAATAGATCTGCGCCGCCGCGCGCCTGTTATCGCAAACAAGATGGGAGGCTTTTCGGGAAGTGCCATTTTCCCGGTCGCTGTCCGCATGGTATATCAGGTCGCGCACGCCGTCGGCATCCCCGTTATCGGAATGGGCGGTGTATCGTCGGCTGAGGATGTCATCGAAATGATGATGGCGGGCGCGTGCGCCGTCGAGGTGGGCGCGGCAAACCTTGTCGACCCCTACGCCTGCCGAGATATAATCGACTCTCTCCCCGCCGTCATGGACAAGTACGGCATCGAAAATTTAAGTGATATAATAGGAGTGGCATAATGGGAAAGGACGTAATCATAGCCTGTGACTTTTCGAGCGCTGAGGCTGTATTCGCATTTTTGGATAAGTTCGAGGGCAAAAAGCCCTTCGTCAAGATCGGCATGGAGCTCTTTTACGCGGAGGGGCCCGAGATCGTCCGCGAGATAAAGAGACGCGGCCACAAGATATTCCTCGACCTCAAGCTTCACGATATCCCGAACACGGTCAAAAAGTCGATGGCTGTCCTCTCCGGACTCGACGTTGACATGACGAACCTCCACGCCGGCGGCACCTGCCGCATGATGGAGGCAGCTCTCGAGGGACTTACCCGTCCCGACGGCACACGCCCGATGCTCATCGCGGTAACTCAGCTCACCTCCACCGACCAGGAGTCAATGGAGCGCGACCTGCTTATCAAGGAGCCTATCGACCGCGTCGTTATGCACTACGCGTCAAACGCACGCGCTGCGGGACTCGACGGCGTCGTCTGCTCACCTCTTGAGGCAGGCAAGGTCCATGAGACCTGCGGTGACGACTTCGTAACGGTAACTCCGGGCGTTCGCTTTGCCGACGGAGACATCGGCGACCAGAAGCGGGTTATGACTCCCGCTGAGGCACGCCGCATCGGCTCGGACTACATCGTTGTGGGCCGTCCCATCACCGCTGCCGCAGACCCCGTTGCCGCATACGAGCGCTGCGTTGCGGAGTTTGTCGGCTGATAATTGACTGATTTCGCGAAAGGAAGATATAAAATGGAAAGCTACAAGAGAGAATTTATAAAGTTTCTTGAGGGAGCGGGCGTTCTGAAGTTCGGCGACTTCGTCGCAAAGAGCGGTCGCCGCATTCCCTACTTCATCAACGCAGGCGACATTAAGACAGGCGAGCAGATCTCCCGCCTCGGCGAGTTCTACGCACGCGCTTATCTCGAGCAGTTCGGTCGCCGCCGCGCAGTCCTCTACGGACCTGCATACAAGGGAATCTCCATTGCCGTCGCGACCTCGATAGGTCTTGCAAAGGAAGGACTCGACGTTCCGTTCTTCTTCAACAGAAAAGAGGAGAAGGATCACGGAGAGGGCGGCGTTTTCGTCGGCTATAAGCCGGTCGAGGGCGAACAGATCGTTATCACCGAGGACGTTATCACAGCGGGTACCGCAATTCGCGAGAGTATGGCAACGCTTTCCTCTCTCAAGGGAGCTTCCGTTGCGGCTACCTTCGTAATGGTCGACCGCAAGGAGAAGGGAAAGACGGAGCGCTCCGCTATGGGCGAGATCTCCGATGAGTTCGGCTTCCCCGTATACTCCGTCGTCGACGTTTACGACATTATCGAATACCTTGAAGAGGACGGGAAGAACGCCGAGAACGTTGCACGCATCAAGGCGTACCTCGAGCTTAACGGAGCGACAAAATGAGAAGCCTCATAGATATACTTGACCTGTCGACTGCGGAGATAGATGAGCTGCTTGACACGGCGCAGGATATCATCGATTTCCCCGAGAGATATTCGGAGTGCTGCCACGGCAAAAAGCTGGCGACGCTGTTCTTCGAGCCCTCCACACGCACAAGGCTCAGCTTTGAGGCGGCTATGATGGAACTCGGTGGCGGAGTGCTCGGCTTCTCCGCGGCGCAGAATTCCTCCGCGTCAAAGGGCGAGAGCGTTGCCGACACGGCACGCACTGTCAGCTGCTATGCCGACATTATCGCAATGCGCCATCCGAAGGAGGGCGCGCCTCTCGTCGCGTCCATGAACGCGACCGTGCCCGTTATCAACGCGGGCGACGGCGGTCACAACCACCCGACGCAGACGCTCGCGGATCTTCTCACGATAAAGCGCGAGAAGGGCTCGCTCAGCGGCATTACCGTCGGACTCTGCGGCGACCTCAAGTTCGGACGCACCGTGCATTCGCTCATCTCGGCGATGTCGCGCTATGAGAATGTGCGCTTCGTGCTTATATCCCCCGAGGAGCTGTCCCTCCCGAGCTATATAAGGCGCGACGTGCTCGAAAAGCACGGCATTCCCTACAGCGAAAACCCGAGCCTCGAGGACGCTATGCCCTCGCTTGACATACTCTACATGACGCGAGTACAGAGAGAGCGCTTCTTCAATGAGGAGGACTACCTCCGCCTGAAGGACAGCTATATTCTCGATGCGGCAAAGCTTAAGTCGGCAAAGCGCGAGCTGTGCATCATGCACCCGCTCCCGCGCGTTAACGAGATCGCAGTCGAGGTCGACCGCGACGAGCGCGCATGCTACTTTAAGCAGGTGCTCAACGGAAAATACGTCCGCATGGCGCTTATTCTGAAGCTCTTGAAGGAGGCGGGAACGATATGAATATCGACTCCATCACGAACGGTATAGTAATTGACCACATAGCGAAGGGTCGCGGAATGGAGCTCTATTCTCTGCTCGGACTCGACTCTCTCGATTGCTCTGTGGCGCTCATTCGCAATGTCGCAAGCTCAAAGCTGGGTAAGAAGGACATAATTAAGATAGACGCCGACATTCCCGTCAGCTTCGATGTTATCGGCTACGTTGATCCCGGCATTACTGTCAATATAATACGCGACGGCGAGATTGTCGAGAAGCGCACGATAGCACCCCCGGAAATTCTCAAAAATGTAATAAGGTGCAAGAACCCGCGCTGCATCACCACGGTGGAGCAGGAGCTCGACCACATATTCAAGCGGGTCGGCGACGATGGCGTTTACCGCTGCATCTACTGCGAAGCAAAAGCTAAATAAGAGATCGAAAGGACATAATCATAATGGCGATTTTTATAAACGAGCCCTCACATACCTTTAACGAATACCTCCTTATCCCCGGATATTCCTCCGATAAGTGCATCCCCGCGAACGTCAGCCTCAAGACTCCCCTTGTCCGCTTCAAGAAGGGCGAGGAGTCCGCAATTACAATGAACATCCCCATGGTATCGGCTATCATGCAGTCGGTATCCGGTGACAGACTTGCCGTAGCCCTCGCAACAGAGGGCGGCGTGTCGTTCATCTACGGCTCTCAGTCCATCGAGGACGAGGCTGCAATGGTAAAGCGCGCGAAGACCTATAAGGCAGGCTTTGTAAAGAGCGGATCCAATGTCACTCCCGACGCGACACTTGCCGACATTGTTGAGCTGAAGGCGCAGAACGGCTACTCAACCGTTGCCGTCACCTCCGACGGCAGCGCGAACGGCAAGCTTCTCGGTATCGTGACCGGACGCGACTACAGAGTCAGCCGTATGGACCCCGAGACCAAGGTCTCCGAGTTCATGACACCCCTTGAGAGACTTATCACAGCACCCGAGGGCACGACTCTCAAGGTCGCAAACGACATTATCTGGGACAACAAGCTCAACTCCCTGCCGATAATCGACGACGATGGCAAGCTCTGCTATTTTGTATTCCGTAAGGACTACGATATGCACAAGAGAAACCCGAACGAGCTTCTTGACGCGTCGAAGAGATACGTTGTCGGCGCGGGAATCAATACACGTGACTACGCAGAGCGCGTTCCCGCACTCGTTGAGGCGGGCGCAGACGTTCTCTGCATCGACTCCTCCGAGGGCTTCTCCGAGTGGCAGAGACTTACTATCAAGTGGATCCGCGAGAATTACGGCGACAGCGTAAAGGTCGGCGCCGGAAACGTCGTTGACGCGGATGGCTTCCGTTTCCTCGCAGACTGCGGTGCGGACTTTATCAAGGTTGGTATCGGCGGCGGCTCTATCTGCATTACACGTGAGACAAAGGGCATCGGTCGCGGTCAGGCAACAGCCCTCATCGAGGTTTGCCGCGCAAGAGATGAGTACTTCAAGGAGACAGGCATCTACGTTCCCGTTTGCTCCGACGGAGGAATCGTGTACGACCATCACATTACCCTCGCGCTCGCAATGGGTGCGGACTTTGTAATGCTCGGCCGTTATTTCGCAAGATTCGACGAGAGCCCGACAAACAAGGTCAACATCGGCGGTACGTATTATAAGGAATATTGGGGCGAGGGCTCGAGCCGCGCCCGCAACTGGATGCGCTACGACCTCGGCGGAGACAAGAAGCTCTCGTTCGAGGAGGGCGTTGACTCCTACGTTCCCTACGCCGGAAGCCTCAAGGACAATGTTGCGCTCTCACTCAGCAAGGTCAAGTCCACAATGTGCAACTGCGGCGCGCTGACCATTCCCGAGCTTCAGGAGAAGGCGAAGCTGACGCTCGTCTCCGCGACAAGCATTGTCGAGGGCGGCGCACACGACGTTATCCAGAAGGAAAAGACAGCAGCTATAAAGTAATATAAGACAAAAAAGCGTTCCGCATATGCGGAACGCTTTTTTTTGTCGGCGAATTTCCGCTGCGGCTTTAAGCTTGAATTCACCTCGGAAAGCCGTGCTCTGCGCTGCAAAGCGCTTTTGCGGCACGCAGCGACCGCGCCTCGCAGCTTATTCTAAAATAAATCAAATTCCGCCGTGCAGGCTTCGACCTCTTTATTATAACGAAAGAGATATAATAACGGTAACAACACATACGGAGGAAGTGTATCATGAAGGATAGGACAATGGGTGCGGCAAAGCCGAGCCTGCGAGACGCTTGCGTGCTTGCCGCAAAGAAAATTATGTATCCGGCGGCGGGAGTGCTGTTTTCCGTCGCTCAGCTGCCGGGCGGCGCCGCTCCGCTCGGAATATCGCTCACCTGTGCCGCCGTAGGCAGGACGGAGCTATTGCTGTGCAGCGCGGGAGCACTTATCGGCGGGATAATGTCGGAGAGAGCTGTCTGCGGCGCGGCAGGCGTCGGAGCGCTGCTTATTCGCGTGCTGCTTTGCCTGGTGCTTTCGCCGACGGAGGAGCATGAAATGACATACGGCAGCCTGAAGGAAAGGCTTGCGTCGCTGCGCTTTGACGAGTCTGTATGGGCGCGAATGCTGCTTGCCGCAGCACTTGTGCTGATCGCCGGAGGGCTCGAGCTGACGAGTGGACTGTACGGCCCCGAATACCTTGCCTCTGTCGCGCTCGCGGGAGCACTGTCGCCGGTCGCGGTCTACCTGTATTCGCAGCTATTTTCAACTGACGGGCGCGACAGCGTAATTTACCTTGCATCAGGCTGCGCGGCGGCACTGTCGTGCGTGCTCGGCGCGGCGAATATAATTCCGCACGTAGATCTCGCGCTCCCGACGGCGTTCGTTATTGCCGTGATAGCGCAAAGACGCTACGGCGTGCTGTGGGGGCTTTTGTATTCTGTCGTGCTCGGGCTCGCCTGCCCGACACAGCTGTCGCCGATACCTGCCGTCGCCGCGCTTGCCGCAGCACCCTTCGGAGCGGTGGCGCCTGCGGCATCGGTTGCCTGCTCACTTGTTGCAGCTGCCGTGTGGGCGCTGTATGCCATGGGGCTTTCCGCAATGCGAAGCGTCGTGCCGAGCCTTATCGTCGGTGCGGCTGTCTGCGCGCCGCTGTGTGCGTCGGGCTTATTCGAGCGAGAAGTGCAGGTGACGGGCACGGCTTCACTACGCGACACGTCGGGTGCAGCGCAGCTTCGCGAGGGCGAGCTCCAGCGGAAAATGCACAGCCTGTCTGAGGGCTTTGCAAGTCTGTCGCGGATGCTGTTCCGACTTTCCGAGCGCGAGGCTGTCCCCGATACCGATGAGCTGCGCGAGCTGTGCCGAGACAGCTTCGAGCAGTACTGTGGAAAATGCGGGATGTATTCGTCGTGCTTCGGTGCCGGTGGGGAGGAGGGCGAGCAGCTGCGCGAAAAAATGGCGCTTGCGCTGAAGCGCGACGGCAGAGTCTCGGCGGCGGTGGTCCCGCGCTCACTCGCGTCGCGCTGCTTTAATATGGAGCAGATAATAAGCACCGTAAACGCCTCCGCACAGAGAAGTGCAGCTGAATTCCGTCTCTACGACCGAACAGCCGTCGTCGCGGCGGACTATGAGCTGACCTCGCGCCTTCTTGAGGAGGCGTCAGACGGTGGCGAGGAAAACAGCTGTGACGCGGAGCTGTCCGAGCGGCTTCGGATACAGCTTCAAAAAACCTCGCTTCGCGCGGACAGCGTCGGAGTGCTCGGAGCACGCCGCCTTCGTGTCACGGTGCGCGGCGTGGATATAAAAAGCTGCCACGCAGACGAGAGCGAGATAATAAAGGCGGCGCAGAGCGCGTGCGGCGTTCGCATGTCGTCACCCGAGTTTTCGATCACGGGAGGCACGGTCACAATGACAATGTGCGCCGCGCCCTCGCTTTCCGTGCGCTGCGGCAGGGCGAGCCTTGCAATGTCCGCGGCGAGCTGCCGACGAGTGAGCGCGGATAACAGCCGAACGCGTACATTTTCAATGGATCGGCGCGGGCTCGGCAAGACTGCGGAGGCTGACTGCGGCGACGTGATCAACGCCTTCGAGACGGACGACGGCAGATTTTTTATGATGATCTCCGACGGAATGGGCACGGGTCGCGAGGCGGCACTGAGCTCGGGGATAAGCGCGGTATTTATCGAGAAGCTGCTGCGCGCGGGCGCAAGCATGGACACCTCGCTCAAGATGCTGAATGCATTGCTGCGTGCGCGGGGCGGAGAGTGCTCCGCGACGGTGGATCTGCTTGAGCTTGACCTGATGAACGGTCGCGTGCGCCTTGTAAAGAGCGGCGCGGCGCCGTCGCTCGTAATCCGTGACGGAAGACTCTTCAGACTTCAGTCAAAGACCGTGCCTATCGGTATTCTGCGCGCGCTCGACGCGGAGCTTATAAATTTCGAGGCGTATGCCGGCGACCGTATCGTGATGCTCTCGGACGGCGTCGCAAAAAGCTTCGAGGATTGCCCCTGGCTTTATGAGCTGCTCGGCGGTGAGGCGCTGCTCGGCGACGACCCGACCGCCATGGCGCAGAGCATTCTTCGCGGTGCGCTCGAGAACGGTGCGTGCGACGACATAACTGCGGGAGTCGTAATTATAGAAGAAGCGTAAGGCGCTCGACGATTTCTGCGCCTGCATTTACGGCAAAGCAGAGCAGAAGCCCGATAACGCTCGGCAAAAGCGCGGCAAGCAGCGTTACCGTACAGCTGCCGCTTTCCCGCCTTACGGTCAGCAGAGCGGTGCTGCACGGGAAGTGCGAGAGGGTGAATATCACAGCGCACAGAACAGCGCGGCAGCCGATGCCGGAGCCTGCAAGCGTCGCACCGAGTGACACCGCAGCCTCTCCGCCCGGGACGGGTGAATTCATATATCCCGCTATCATCAGCGGAACGGTGAGCTCGGCGGCGGGCATCGCCAGAATAAAGGCGCACAGCATGACCCCATCCATTCCAAGGGTTCGCCCAAGCGGCTCAAGCACGCGGATAAGGTGCGAAAACAGGCTGCGCTCTCCGCAGGAGATATTGGAAAGAAGCCATATCGCAAGCCCCGCCGGAGCCGCCGCACAGAGCGCGCGCCCGAGCACGAATATACTTCGGTCGAGCACCGAGCGCACGATGAGCTCGCCGAGCTTCGGAACGCGGTACGGCGGCAGCTCCAGCGTAAACGGCGTGCCCCTCCCGGAGAGTGCAGTTGCCGACAGCAGGCGCGAGACTGCGAGCGTCAGGACAAAACCGAGAAGCACAGCTCCGCATACGGTTAAGGAGACAGTCAGCCTGCCTCCGCGCCCCGAAAGATACGAGAGAGCCGAGGCAAGCGAGATTATTACCGCAAGGCGACCGTTGCACGGCGTGAAGGAATTGGTCAGCATGGCAATAAGCCGCTCTCGCGGAGAGTCGATGATGCGGCAGCCCGTAACGCCGACCGCATTGCAGCCGAGAGCCATCATTACCGTGAGCGCCTGCTTACCGCACGCGCCGCATGAGGCGAAGGCGCGGTCGAATATAAAGGCGATCCTCGGCAGAAGCCCGAGATCCTCGAGAAGTGTGAAAAGTGGGAAGAATATTGCCATCGGCGGCAGCATTACGGCGCACACGCGAGCCGATACGCCAAGCATGCCGCCGCACAGCGCATCGCGAAGCACAGACGGCATGCCGAGTCGCCGTGCGGCAGCATCTGCGACAAGCAGAAGGCGCGACAGGACAAGCTCAAGCGCGTCTGACAGCGGCGCACTCCCCCAAACAGTGATGAAAAACACAATGGCAAGCAGCAGCGCGCACAGGGGCAGTCCGACCGTTCGGCTTGTCAGCAGGCGGTCGACGGCGTATTCGCGCCTGTCGTAGGTCGGCGGGCAATCAACGCAGCAGCCGTACAGCTCCTCGGGGGAGAGCGGCGCAACGTCTGCACTGACGCACTCTCCCTTAAGA
>CAYNHY010000049.1:0-12196 GCA_964397225.1 uncultured Ruminococcus sp. | reverse complement strand
TCTGGCAGAGCATATTATCCTCGAGCATTATGTGACCGGTGAGGCGGCAGTCGTGCGCGCGGCACCAGTCCCCTATCTGCTTACCGAAGGACTCGGTGAACAGGCGGTTGACAAGCGACCAGAAATCGAATCTCACGTCCTCATGTCCGTCGCGACCGATAAACAGCGCGGGGATAACGTCGGTGATATCATAGCCGTAGGCGCTGCGGAAAAGCTCGGGCAGCGCGAGCGACCACGGATTGCGGCACATCGCGTACTGCGGCTCATCCGTAAAGAAACCGCAAAGCGAAGCCTTCTTGAAATCTCCGCCGCATTCCCTGAGGTAGCCCTCATAGGTGTGATCGATAAAGGCACGAACGACCTGCGGGTCGAGTATATCAAAATAGGAGTCCTCGCAGAAGCTTGCAGCGTACATTATGCGCTCACCTTCGCACAGGCGCTCGCGTACAGAGCGAATGCGGCGGAATTCGCCGTTCTCACGCACCGCGTAATACGCAATAAGGTCGCCCTCGGTCTTTCCCTCGTACTCGCGAAGACGGAGCCAGCGCATCTGATATGCCTCGCCGAGCGCCGGTATCGCGCCACCTGCGCTTCCGCTCGGCCAGCCGAGCTCGTCGTAAGCCCATGCCTCGAGACCGCACTTCTCTGCCTCGTCGTTGCAGGCGCGAATGAGCTCGAACCATTCCTCCTTCATATAAGGCGTGACAAGTCCGTCGCGGGCGTGCATGAAGAAGCCGCCCTGACCGCTCTTTTTCATGTCGCGGATCTGACGTCTGAGCTCACCCTCCTCGAGCTTATCGTTCCACGACCAAAACGGATGCGGTCTGAACGATGCCTCGGGGTCTCTGAATCTTTCCAACCAGTTTTTCATATAGTACTCCTTTGTCTAAGGCTTGAATTCCAAGCTTATTATACAATAAAGGCGCGCGATTTACAAGACATGACGGGAAATTCGGGAAAAATCGTCGTCCCCATCCGCTCGGAAGACACACGGCAAATCAGCAGTTTGCCGACGCTCGGTGCGAAAAAGCGGGCGCGACGCCTTTTTTTTCGGAAATAGGCGTGATATATGACAAAATACACTTAATTTATATTGACATTGAGGCGAAAATATATTAAAATAGAAGAGACAATGTTTTCGCGCCCCGCAGACGTTCGGGGCATAACTCCCATTGACCCCCGACGGGTCAAGAAAGGATACATATAATGGATAATCAAAGAATCTGCGAGCTGAAGGAGCTCGCGCGACAGATACGTGTCGGCATTATCGACGCGGTCTATTCCGCTTCCTCGGGACATCCGGGCGGCTCTCTCTCGATCGCGGATGTGCTTGCATATCTTTACTTTGAGAAGATGAACATCGACCCCGAAAAGCCCGATGACGCAGACCGCGACAGACTCGTGCTCTCGAAGGGTCACTGTGCTCCCGCTCTTTACTCCGCGCTTTCGCTTCGCGGATACTTTCCTCGCGAGGATCTTAAGACCTTCCGCAAGACCTCAAGCTATCTTCAGGGACATCCCGACATGAAGCACACCCCCGGTGTCGACATGTCCTCCGGCTCTCTCGGTCAGGGCACCTCGGTTTCCGTAGGTATGGCTCTCTCCGCAAAGCTTGACGGCAAGACAAACAAGGTATACGCCATTCTCGGAGACGGCGAGACTGAGGAGGGTCAGGTATGGGAGGCTGCAATGTCTGCCGCTCACTTCGGTCTTTCGAATCTCGTATGGCTCGTTGACCTCAACGGTCTCCAGATCGACGGTCCCATCGCAGAGGTCATGAACCCCATGCCGCACACCGATAAGTTCGCCGCCTTCGGCTGGAACGTAATTGAAGCCGACGGTCACGACTTTGAGTCTCTTGAGGCGGCATTCGCGGCAGCAGACGCATGCACCGATCGTCCGAGCGTGATCATCAGCCACAGTATCAAGGGTCGCGGCGTTTCCTACATGGAGAATAACGTTGCATGGCACGGTGCGGCTCCGAACGCGGAGCAGTATGAGCTCGCAATGAAGGATCTCGGCGAAAGATGAGCCGCTTTGAATAAAGAGAAAGGTGAACATAAAAATGGCAGATAAGATCGCTACACGTGAAGCCTACGGTAAGGCTCTCGCCGAATTCGGCGCAGAATACGAAAACCTTGTGGTTCTCGATGCCGACCTCGCGGCGGCTACAAAGACCGGTATTTTCAAGAAAGCATTCCCCGAAAGATTCTTTGACTGCGGTATCGCAGAGAATAATATGATCGGCGTTGCCGTCGGTCTCTCGCTCACCGGCAAGATCCCCTTCGCCTCGTCGTTTGCAATGTTCGCGGCAGGCAGAAGCTTCGAGCAGGTCAGAAACTCCGTCGGCTATCCCCACTGCAACGTTAAGATCGGCGCAACACACGCCGGAGTTACCGTCGGTGAGGACGGCGCGACCCACCAGTGCTGCGAGGATATCGCTCTCATGAGAACCATCCCCGGCATGGTGATCCTCAATCCCGCAGACGCCGTCGAGGCTCGCCTTGCGGTTAAGGCAGCTATCGAATACAACGGTCCCGTTTACCTGCGCTTCGGCAGAATGGCGGTTCCGGTGATCTTCGGAGACGACTACAAATTCGAGATCGGTCGCGGCACCAAGCTTGCCGACGGCAATGATGTTTCCCTCATCGCAACGGGTATCGAGGTCGAGCAGGCTCTACTCGCACGCGAGCTTCTTGCCGCTGACGGCATAAGCGCCTCCGTTGTCAATATTTCCACTGTCAAGCCTCTCGATGAGGAGCTTGTGCTCGCTGAGGCTGCCGCTTGCGGCGCTGTCGTTACCTGCGAGGAGCACACCGTTATCGGCGGTCTCGGCTCCGCAGTTACCGAATGTCTCTCCGAGAAGCGCCCGACTCCCGTGCTTCGCGTCGGCGTCAACGACGTCTTCGGAAGAAGCGGTCCCGCAAAGGAACTCGTTTCCTACTTTGGTCTCGATGCCGCAGCGATTGCCGCAAAGGCAAAGGCCGCCATCGCGCTGAAATAAGAATATCACACCCAGCGGTAACAGAGGTGCGCCTCGGCGTAAATTCAAACTCTGTTTCCCACGTCAGCTGTCCGATGCCCCACGACACTTTGATTTCTCCTCGAGGAATTCACGGGAACACGGCGCTGTCGAAAGCCAATGAACCGAATATATGGATGAAGTGCCCCGATATTGCCGCATGACGGCATGCACGCTCCCCTTTGACGAGCCGTGCGTGTCCTATGCCGCAGAGCCTGCGCCGCCTGTCGGCGAGTGCCCGATTTTTCCGCTCCTTGCAAAGAATGAACATGTTTTTATGCGGTGTTGATACCGGCGCGCCCTCGCGCATCACTGTCAGCTGCATCACAAAATTTCATTTAACATAAGGAAGGATCAATACACAAAATGGGTCAAGGCGACATATCGACCATATTGCTGATGTTAGTGCTCGTCGCAATGTCAGCATACTTTTCAGCCACGGAGACCGCGTTCTCCACTATCAATCTCACACGTCTTAAAACACTTGCCGATAAGGGCAACCGCCACGCTGAGCTTGTCATCACACTTTCCGAGAATTACGACAAGCTTCTCTCGACTATACTTGTCGGAAACAACATCGTGAACATCACGCTGTCCTCCGTTTCCACGGTCTTCTTTATCGGTCTTATCTCAGACGGAAACGTCGCCGCCACGGTTTCCACCGTCGTTGCGACAGTTATCGTTCTGATATTCGGCGAGATATCGCCGAAGAGCCTCGCCAAGGAGGCGCCCGAGACCTTTGCAATGTTCTCGGCTCCCATCCTCCGCGTACTTATAATTCTCCTCACCCCCGTCAACTTCGTCTTCTCCGCATGGAAGCGCCTGCTCTCCAAGATTTTCAAGATCAAGGGTGACAGAAGCGTCACGAGCGACGAGCTCATTACCTTCATCGACTCCGTCGAGGAGGGCGGAACGCTCGACAGCGACGAGAGCGAGCTTCTTCGCTCCGCCGTCGAATTCAATGACCGCGAGGCGGCTGACATTCTCACCCCCCGCGTTGACATTGTCGGTGTTGAGGAAGATAGCAGCAACGAATTCATCGCACAGGTCTTTACCGACACGGGCTACTCACGTCTTCCCGTATATCGCGACTCGCTCGACAATATAGTCGGTATCGTGCATCAGAAGGACTTCTACGACGGTCCGCGCGTCACGTCGAAGCCGCTTTCCACAATTATGAAGTCTCCCGTCTACGTCACTCCCGGCATGAAGATACACGATATACTGAAGCTTCTTCAAAGGACGAAATCGCACGTCTCCGTGGTAACCGACGAATTCGGCGGCACTCTCGGCATCGTAACGATGGAGGACATCTTAGAGGAACTTGTCGGAGATATCTGGGATGAGCACGACGAGGTCATCGAGGAATTCACAAAGCTCAGTGAGGGCTCGTACCGCATCAAATGCAGCGCAGACCTTGACGAAATGTTCGAGCTGTTCGACCTTGACGGAGACAGCGAATCGGACTCTGTCACGGTAAGCGGCTGGGTAATGGAGCAGCTTGGCAGAATACCGCTCATGGGCGACCGCTTCGTATACGAAAATCTTGACGTCACGGTCACTTCAACCGACAACAAGCGCGTGCTTGAAATACTCGTCAACGTTATACCTCCCGAGGAAAATGAGGACGAGGATGACGAAAGACCGAGCAGAAGGAGCGACCGCTCCTGAATTCCGAACAACACGGTAGGGCTCACAGAGCATTAGCGCCTTGTGAGCCCTGCCTCATTTGGCAAAAACGTCAAAGGGCGCACCCGAGTCTCGGGTGCGCCCTTTTGTGTTGACACTTCAGCTTTCCTTATACTTATAAGAGAAGCTTTCGCTCTTGTTTACAGTAACGAGCCATGCCTTTCTGTATGCGGGGAAACCGCCGTTGATGATCTCCTGCTTTGTGAATACCTGCATTGTTCCGGAGAACTCGCCGTTGTTGCATATAAGGATCTCACCCTCGGCGTTCGTTACCTCTGCAACCTCGTCGGTCACTACAAGGTATGTGCGCTCGAAGACCTTGCCGTCTCTGAGATACTTCACGAATCTCTCGAGCATCTGCGCGTACTCGGCACGTGTAACGTACTTCGCCTCTGTGGAAATAACGCGCGGCAACTCGCTGTGCTGCTTAATCGTGTACATCTCGGCATTGGATACACCGAGCGTTCCGTCGGGATAGCCCTCGATGATACCGGCAGCGACCGCCCACCTCCATGCGGACTCGAACTCATCCTGTGTCGGGATATATATACCGGAATTTATCTCGGACTCGTAATATTCACCCTCGTTGACCGTCTCCGCAGCCTTCGTGTATGCCGCGAAGTCGGAATAGCCGGACAGATCGGCGGAAGCATCGACTGTTCCGTAGAGATATGTGCTTACATAGTAGTACAGTGCGAGAACGATATCCGTTCTTGTTGCGCTGCGGAATACGTCATCTTCTGACGCAGTTGACGCATGTACTTTTTTCATCAGGCTTGAAATTAGGGCATCGTCACATTCACGGTAAAAACGGAATCCGATATTTGTTGTATAAACATAATTACCGGGTACTTCAAGCCAAAGCCAAAAGCTACACTCGGCAATGCCGCTTTCTATTGCCCATTCCACCGGAGCCTTAGCCCACTCACGGTAGCTTTTTGTGTAATGAAACTGAGCAGAAGCTATGTTATCATACTTGGAATAGGGTCTGGGCTCACCCGCAAGTCTGTAAAGTGTAGCATAGATTTCAGCCGCATTTACCTCTCCGTCGGGATTGAAATGTGCATTTCCGTTTCCCTGCATAAGTCCTTCATTATAAACATATTGTATCGCGTCATACGCCCAGTGCTTATTATTGACATCCTTATAGTTATAAGTCCGACCTGTCGCCGAAACGGAGACAGCGAGCATCACAACAGCAATTGCAAGAGCTGCTACCCGCAGCATAATATTCATTGTCTTTTTCATAATCTACACCTCAATCAATTTTAGTATATGTAAAGTTCGTACTATCATTAACCTCGAAGGTCGTCGAGGTGGTCCCTGTCATGATACCCTTGGAATACATCCACGAGACTGCTTTCGCATATGAAGCGCTTGATGAAACATCCGTAAACTGACTTGTAACAGACACGGAGGGTGAGCCTTCGAAGCGGTAAAGCATCTTCGCAACGTCGGCTCTTGTAAACGTTCCGTCGGGGTCAAATGTTGACGAAGTAACCGGATCTATGAAGCCGTTGTCGGCAACATAGTTGATGCTTTCGCGTGCCCAGTGCCCTATGCTTACATCGGAGAAATACTTAGCCGATGCGGGAACTGCCGCTATGGCAAATGCCGTAGCGCCGCTAAGAGCCAATGAGAGTAAACGAGTGGTCTTCTTCATTTTTGGTTTCCTCCAAAAAAATATAAAATGTTTGCAGACACAGTTAAGAAAAGAGCCAACAGCTTTGAATGCTGTTATTTAGTTCATCCTGTATTCTACAAACACATTATACACCTGAATTATCATTTTTGTCAACACAGCATATACTCTTTGGAATGCAGAACACTTATGTATGTTTTGTGCATATTTCGTTGCATTTATCTGGTTTTTTGCGTTTTCGCTCAATGTTAAAACATAGTTACCGTTTGTTTTCCACAGTTCTGTTTTTCGTCTACTTCAAAATTCGTCACATTAACGAACGCCATGTCGATTACGCACAATACCCATTCGCTTATGCGGATAAGAGTTGTGATATTGTTTGATTTTCCTTATACTTATACACGAAGCTTTTTGACGCTTAATTATCGTATACCGAAAAATACCGACAAAAGGCTCTCCCGAATGCTCGGGAGAGCCTTTGCTGTATTATACTCAGTATCTTCCCATTTCAGATATCGGAAGGTCGATATCGTCACGTCCGACTATAGTGTAGTCGCCGTGCGTCGGGTCTGCGAAGAAGGGATTTTCGTCAAGCCCGATGACGCGGTTCGTCTCGGCGCCGACGCCGTACAGCAGGTACGAGCGCTCGGAGATCGGCTTGTCGCCTATTTGATAATTATCCGAGACGTAATTCACCGTGGTAAAGAAGCACTCCGTCTCGCCAAGCCTTGAAATGTCGGTGTTATAAGCGTAGAGGAGCGGCCACTTTGACTTCCAGAGCTCATACTCGGCGTCACCCGGCTGCGGTATCAGCGTCGCAAGCTCGGTTATGTCGACGGGGCTCGGCGGAACGTAGGAGTCGGGAGAATCGAGATACTTCTCCGTCTCAGGATTAAGATTCGCGAACAAAAAGCGTCCGCCGCTGTGCGTTGTGATGTACACGTTGCCGTGTATATTATTATCGCGACCGCCGTTTATCGTAACGCCGCAGGAGCCCGCATTGTAGAACAGATTTCCGTATATTTCCGTGCTGTTCGACGGGCCGTCAAGGTATATCGCGTACTGCGCGCCGCCCGAGCGGATATTGCGGAACATATTGTAGCGGATGACATTCGAGCGGGTGGTGAATCTGTCGCAGGTGTACACCGCACCGAAGTCCGCCGTTGTGAGCATCATGCTGTCGAAGATATTATACTCGACAACGGATTCGATAAGGTCGCCGTAGTCGATCGCACCGTGTGCGCCGCGCTCAAAGAGATTGTGCGCTATGCGCGCGCCGACGTCGTAACCGACCTGCACCGCGGACGACCACATATTTATAAAGCCGAAGTCGTGGAAGTAATTGTTCTCGATGAGCGTGTTTGCCGACTCAAGCGACCACTGCTTATCCCCCGCATGCGGCTTTATGCAGACACCCATCGCACCGAAGGAATAAAATTCGCTGTCGCGCAGGGTGAAATTCTTCGCCTTATAGCCGTTGACGACGTATGCGCCCGCGACATTGCCGACCGTGCAGCGCTCTACCGTGATATTATCCGTGTGGTTGACGATCATTGCCGTATCGGTGCAGCCGTCGAAGGTAAGTCCGACAAAGCTGATATTCGAGGCGTCCTCGGCATTGATGAACGTGCCGCCGAGAGCGACGGTGTAGTCCCCGCTCGGCGCATATACGTAAAGCGTATTGGTATCGGGGTCGACCCAATATTCTCCTTCTGTGTCGAGCTCGTCGGACAGATTCGAGAAGAACACCTTGTCATCCGTGCGTCCCTCATACATGAAATCAAAGCCGCCCGCGCTCTCACCGATAGCATATCCGCTCGAGGGAACAAAGCCCTCGTAGGTGTTGAAGGTGATAATATTCGTTTCGGGGTCGTAGGACTTCACGTCGAAGGTTTCGGAGAGCCAGCCCACGCGCAGAAAGCCCGTAACTCTCATGCCCTCCGTCGTGCGGAAGCCGGCAACGATCTTAGGCAGGAGCGCCTGAAGCTGAATGCTCGAATACTTGTCGACGGTTGTTGTCATGTTGGTGAAGTATCTGTCGCTGCCGTTTTCGTCCTTATTCGGATAACGCGCCTCGTAGCAGATGCCGCCGTTGCCGAACAGCGCGGTAATTTCAGTACCCTTCGCGACGTAGCCGTCGAGCGAGAGCTTATATATATTATTGTAACTCTTTTCGTCAAAAAGATATTTGTCCGCTTCGTCGATCGGCTCGAATTTATCAGCGGGAAGCGTCACTCCGTTCGAGAATACGACGTCGCCATCGCCGTAGGCACAGTAGCTTATCGGCGCGTCGGCACTTCCGCTGTCGCCGGCGTCCAGGCGAAGCTTTTCAAGCGTACCGTAATTTCCCGCCTTGAACGCGACGACAATTTCATCCGTCGCTGTCTTCTTCAGCTCGCGAACCATCTCCTTCGCACGCGCGAAGGTAGCGATGGGCTTTTCGAGCGTACCGGGATTTGCGTCGTTGCCGTCGACTGCGACGTAAATATCGGCGTCTGTAACGAGCGGGTAGTCCTTCTCGGCGTAGGTGCTGCTGACAGTCGGCGAATTGTAGGCAAGCTCATAGTCAAAGGACTTGCCATCCTTGAAGCGCTTGAGAATTACCGCGAACTGCTCGCGGGTCGCGCCGCTTGCAGGCTCGAGCGTCGTTGTGGTAACTCCGGTGATAAGACCCGTGGCGTTAGCCCAGGACATCGCGTCGCGGGCGTACGCCTGCACCTTCTTGTAGTCCTTGTAGCCGGTAATATCCTTTCGGTTGTCGTCCTTGACATACTCAAGCGGCGCGTAACGCATGAGAATTGCGGCGAGCTGCTGACGGGTCACGCTGTCCATAGGCGCGAAGACGCTCTCCTCAACTCCTTTGACTATTCCCTTTCCTGCCGCCCAGAGTATGGCGTCGGCGTACCAGTCCTTCGCCTTGACATCGGAAAAGCGTGAGGTGTACTCGACCTCGGGCTCGCCCTGAAAGCGGTAGAGCACGGTGACGACCATCGCGCGCGTCATTGTCTCCTCGGGCGCGAACAGCCCTCCGCCCTTGCCGTTCATGTAGCCGTTTTCGGTCGCGAACATTATTTCGTTAAAGCTCCAGCGTCCTGCTTTGACGTCCTTGTACGGCGATTCTGCCGCTGAAGCGACCGACACCGCGCCGAGGGCTGTGCCCGCCGCTGTCACCACGGCAAGCAGAGTCGACAGTATCCTTCGTTTCCTCATAAAATTATCCTTTCGATATTCAAACCCGTGTCGATGCACGGCGATGTGGGAGCGCATCCCTTATACCATAATTATACACGAAAAGCGTACCGTTTTCAATAGAATTTCCTCGCTCTCTGCAAATATATTAAGCGGTCGGTCAAAGCGGCTGCACTTTGTCGGCGCAATACAATTTCGGCAGGCGCTAAAAAGGCTCACCCGCGTTGGATGAGCCTTTCAATTATTTTTTCATGATATTATTTTGCAAGGTCGAATTTCTCAACGACACGTCTAAGCATCGTGCAGCACTCAGCGCGGGTCGCAGTGCCTCGGGGATCGATGGTGGTCGTTGTGCGTCCGATAATAATGCCGTTTTCAACAGCGAACGCGATGTAACAGCGAGCCCAGGAGCGAACGCTCGAAGCGTCCTTAAAGGCAGACAGGTCAAAGCTCGACGCCTTATAAGCATCGTGATGCTCGGCATAAAGTGAAATTATCTTTGCCAGCTGCTCGCGTGTCACGGCCTCGTTCGGACGGAAGCTTCCGTCGGGGAAGCCGTTTATAATGCCTGCGGAATATGCCCAAGCGACGGCGGAAGCATAGGGTTTACCGGATACCTCGGCAGTCCAAGCGGCGTCGGCGGGAGCTGCTGCCTCGGGCATTCCTTCGATGAGGTAGAAGAAGGAAACAGCGTCTGCGCGGGTGAGGATACCGTTGGGCTTGAAGGCGATCGGGTCTCCACCGGACATAAGATCGTATCCGTAATAATTGTCACAGACCCACATTATATCGCCATAGAACCACTGACCGCTTTTTACATCGGTATAAGACGGCTTTACGGCGAGCACGGCTGTCGACGCAGCAACAAGCATAACTGCGGTGAGAAGGATGCTGATAATACGTTTCATTTTCGTGATTCCTTTCGTTTGTGTAATATGTTGCTTGTATGGGCTATTCACCCTTGTTACATATACATTATACACCAACGCACCAGGAATGTCAATATGTCAATTACCCCCTCGAAAAATTGTCATGTACAACTATTTTTTTCAAGAATAATCAATGTATTTTTTGTGTGTATCGGCATTTTTTCTGCTCACTTTACGTATTTCTGCCAAATATCACATGCGATATTGTCAATGCAGGAACAGATAATCTCGTCTGCCTCTGTCTTTACGGCTTCGGAGGCGTTGGCTGCCGCAAGCGCCGTTCCGGCTGTTTTCAGCATCGAAATATCATTGCTGCTGTCGCCGACGGCAATAACGGCATCTGTCGAAATCCCGAGTCTGTCGCACAGCTTCACAAGAGCTGCACCCTTGAGCGCGCCGCGCCGGATAAGCTCAAGATTTCCCGCGACCGAGGAGGTGACGTCGACATCTCCCATTGCCAGCAGCCGCTCGCGACACTCCTCAAGCTCGCTGTCATATCTGAAAAACAGGCTCATCATCTCCGCCTCGTGCGGAAGCGCGATATATTCCTTGAAATCGTCGCGCAGGACATTATTCTGCTTTATGTGTGCCTGATAGTACTCATTGACTCTGTAGTACTCGTACTGCTCGCGCGTCATGTTCGCGTCTGCGACGGAATAAAGCTCGCAGTGTACAGTCATTGTCGCGGTATACTCCGTTGCAAGTGAGCGTATCTCGGCAAAGCGATCAGCCGTGAAGCAGTGCCGCTCGCTCTCTCCCGTCGCACGGTCGTATATCACCGCACCGTTCGAGCATATTATATACCTGATGCTCGGGCACTCTCGGACGCTCTCGGGTATCTCGTAAAGCGCGCGCCCCGTTACGGGAACAAACAGCACGCCCGAGTCCGTTATGCTGCGCACAGCTGCAAGGTTTTCCTCGGTTATCTCCCCGCTCGGCGCAAGAAGCGTGCCATCGAGATCGCTTGCTATCAGTTTATATTTCATCCTTCTCCCCACACTCGCTCGCGCCGCATACCGTGTGATATGCGGCGCGATTGCCGTCTTCTTTACTTTACAGTTGCCTTATGGAATACCTTCTTGCCCTTGCGTATCTTCACACCCTCGCGAAGTGCGTCGACGTCGAAGAGCGCGAGCGGATCTGTCGCCTTCTCGCCGTTAACGAGAACACCGCCCTGCTGAACAAGCCTGCGCGCCTCGCCCTTGCTGGGGCAGAGTCCGCACTTTATCATGAGGTCAACAAGCGTTATGCCGCCCTCGGGAATGTCGCTCTCGGAAAGCTCCGTTGTCGGCATATTCGCGTCGTCACCGCCGCCCGCGAACAGCGACTTCGAAACGCCGCGTGCGCGCTCTGCCTCCTCCTCGCCGTGAACGAGAGCTGTGAGCTCGTATGCAAGGATGTCCTTCTTCTCGTTTATGCGGGAGTCGTCCCACTTATCCATCTCATCTATCTGATCTATCGGGAGGAAGGTGAGCATGCGTATGCACTTCATAACGTCCGCGTCGCCGACGTTTCTCCAATACTGGTAGAACTCGAAGGGCGAGGTCTTGTTCGGATCGAGCCATACGGCATTGCCTGCGGTCTTTCCCATCTTCTTGCCCTGCGAATCGGTGAGAAGCGTAATCGTCATGGCGTTCGCGTCAGCTCCGAGCTTGCGGCGGATGAGCTCGGTGCCGCCAAGCATGTTAGACCACTGGTCGTCGCCGCCGAACTGAAGGTTACAGC
>CAYNHY010000048.1:0-12278 GCA_964397225.1 uncultured Ruminococcus sp. | reverse complement strand
AGCTCGGCGCAGAGCTCGAGATCGTTGACATGGAGTTCGACTCCATCATCACCTCCGTTAACCAGGGTGAGGTGGACTTCGGTATGGCGGGCATGACCATCACCGAGGACAGAAAGAAGGAAGTTGACTTTACCGACGGCTACGCTACCGGTATTCAGGCAGTCATCGTTCCCGAGGGCTCCGAGATCAACGAGATCGAAGACCTTGTAGGCAAGAAGATCGGCACGCAGCTCGGCACGACAGGCGCTATGTACGCTGTTGACGAGTTCGGCGAAGACAATGTCATCACCTACAGCAAGGGCGCTGACGCTATCCTCGCACTCGGCGGCGACGTTGACGCTGTCATCATCGACAACGAGCCCGCAAAGAGCTTCGTTGCTACGAACGATGGACTCAGAATCCTCGATGCTATGTTCACCGTTGAGGACTACGCTATCGCTGTTAAGAAGGGCAACACGGAGCTTGTTGACGACATCAACGCCGCTCTTGCAAAGCTCCTTGACGACGGTACCATCGATGAGATCATCGGAAGATACATCAAGGCTGAGTAATTAACCTTAAATAAGCTATCGCAGGTGCGGAGAAGACCTCTCTGCACCTGTCGACTGTCTTAAACCGTTATCCGTCGACAGGCAGACGGACGTCTTCCTGCCCGCGTATAACGGCTTAATTCTGTCCTAAGAGTGCGCTCTTTCTGTGCTGCGCACGACCCTACGGAAATTGTCGTATGATACAGCCCAAGCGGCGGATCGGAGAAGAATAATGACAAAAAAGAAGATACTGGCAATAGCTGTGGCGGTGCTCATTGTGCTCGGCGTGCTCGGCGGACTTTTCGTTACGATGAAAATGCAAAGCGAGAGCTCCGTGAAGCCGACAGCCGAACAGGCGCAGAAGCTGCTTGCCTCCGATATTAAAGCGATGGTAACCCCCGGCTCACTGACGGGAAGCCTCGCCGACAGCATAAGCATTGAGGTGACCGACGTGTCCTACGGCGACGAAAAGGATGTTATCCTTTCCTGCCGTGTAACGACCATTGATGTTTACGGTGCGGTGAAGGGTCATGTGAATGAGTTTCTTTCCTCCGATGCCAAGGACGATAAGGGAATGTACAAGTCCGTGCTTAAATTCAAGCAGGAATTCGAGGCAGGTCTCGCCGAGCTGCTGGCTGCCGCCGAGAGCATCGAGACCGATGTCACGGTAGAATATTACGACATTGACGGAACGCTCACGCTTTACGCTGCGGACGACGTGGTCGACGCTCTTTACGGCGGTGCGGTAAGACTCGCCGACGAGGTTCTTGCGATGGATTCCTATACCGTCGAGGAGAACGGTGAGCCCGTAACGCACAAGCTTGAGACCGGCAACGTCGCAAAGGGACTTGCTTCCTGCTTCGAGCTGCGCTACAGCACCGACAAGCCCGACGTGTCCGTTCCGCTCGTTCGCGCGTGGAACTCGCTGAAGGCGGATTTCCGAAAGAACTTCATCGAGCACGACAGATATCTCACGATACTCAAGGGTCTCTGGACGACGATAAGACTCACGTTCTGCTCGCTCCTTATCGGTATCGTTATCGGCTTTCTTGTGGCGTTCGTTCGCTGCACGAGCGACAAGCTGACTCACCGCAGCCCGTTTTTGAAGCTCGGTAACTTCATTTGCAACATCTATCTCACGCTTATCCGCGGAACGCCTGTTGTTGTGCAGATCATGATACTGTACTTTGTCGTGTTCATGCCGATGAACGTTGATAAGTTCATTGCAGCAGTCATCTGCTTCGGACTCAACTCAGGCGCCTACGTTGCGGAGATCGTCCGCGGTGGCATTATGTCCATTGACAACGGTCAGATGGAGGCGGGACGCAGTCTCGGCTTTAACTATATGCAGACGATGTTCAACATAATATTTCCGCAGGCGTTCAAGGCTGTGCTCCCCTCGCTCGCAAACGAGTTTGTGGTACTCCTCAAGGAGACCTCTATAGCCTTCTACATCGGTCTTGCCGACCTCATGTACGCGGGCAACTCGATCCGCGCGGCAACGTATTCGGCATTCATGCCGCTCGTCACGGTCGCGCTGATATACCTTGTAATGGTCATGGGACTCTCGAAGCTTGTTAAAATTCTCGAAAGGAAGCTGAGAAACAATGAACGATAATGCAGTGATCCGCGTTGAGGATCTTCACAAGTGCTTTAACGGCACGATACACGCGCTGAACGGCATAAATGTCGAGATAGACCGCGGCGAGGTCGTCGTAATTATCGGTCCGTCCGGCTGCGGCAAGTCCACCTTTCTTCGCTCACTCAACCTCCTCGAGGAGCCGACGAGCGGACACATATACTTCGAGGGCGTCGATATTATGGATCGTAAGGTCGATGTAAACCGCATGCGACAGAAGATGGGCATGGTGTTCCAGCAGTTCAATCTGTTCCCGCATATGACGCTCCTGCGCAATATGACAATAGCGCCGATGAAGCTGCTCGGCAAGAGTCGCGAGGAGGCGGAGGCGCGCGCACGCGAGCTTCTTGCCAAGGTCGGTCTCGCCGACCGTGCGGACGCGTATCCGTCGCAGCTGTCAGGCGGTCAGAAGCAGAGAGTGGCAATTGTCCGCGCGCTTGCAATGGATCCCGACGTAATGCTATTTGACGAGCCGACAAGCGCACTTGACCCCGAGATGGTCGGAGAGGTGCTTGACGTAATGAAGGATCTCGCACGCGAGGGAATGACGATGGTCGTCGTAACTCACGAGATGGGCTTTGCCCGCGAGATGGCAGACCGCGTGCTCTTCTTCGACGACGGAAAAATAGCTGAGGAGGGTAGCCCCGAGGAGCTTTTCTCGGCGCCCAAGACACAGCGCGCAAGAGACTTCCTCAGCAAGGTTCTGTAAAACGGGCGAAAATTTCAGCCCGCACAACAAATTCGGAGTTTTCCGATAAATATTCGAAAAAAAGTAGGCATATCCGCAAAAATATGATAAAATATAGCTGTCACAGCGTATTTTGTCAAAAAAGGCGGGTATGCCTGTAATTTTTATATCGGTATAGCCCGCAACGGGCGATATATCATGCAGAAATTTATATAAAGCGAGGGAATCGATCATGAGCTTTAAGAAATATGAAAACAATCCCGTGCTCGGCGACGAGAGCACCGGAACGGTCTTTGATGCGTATACGTCAATTGACAACGGACGCTACCGCATGGATTTCTCTTGGAGACCGCGCAAGGCGTGCGCCGTTACCTTCAGCGACGACGGCATCCACTGGGACGCACCGCAAATTACGCTGGAAAGCGACGAGAGCACGGGCTGGGAGGATAATCTGAACCGAAACTGCGTGCTTTATGTCGACGGCGTGTATAAAATGTGGTACACCGGTCAGGCGCGCGATCACAGCTATATCGGCTATGCCGAGAGCGACGACGGAATAACCTTTACACGAAGGCTCGCCGAGCCGATAATGTTTCCAGAGTATCCGTTTGAGAATGCGTCGGTCATGAATCCGTGCGTACTGTACGAGGACGGACGGTACCGCATGTGGTATTCCGCGGGAGAAACGTATGAGCCGAATGTGCTCGCCTATGCGGAGAGCGACGACGGTATAAGCTGGCGAAAGGTACGCTACAATCCGATATTTGTGTGCGAGCACGGTAATTACTATGAGCGGCAGCGCATCGGTGGCTGCCAGATCGTGAAAACGGACAAATGGGGCTATGTGCTCTTCTATATCGGCTACGAGGACATCGATACCGCGCGAATTTGCGCCGCGCGCTCCGATAACGGAATTACCGGTTGGGTGAAGTCTCCGCTAAACCCGCTCATCTCCCCCGAGAAGGGCGCCTGGGACAGCGACGCCTGCTACAAGCCCGCCGTGATATTAAACGAGAAGGAAAAGAAGTGGATGCTCTGGTACAACGGACGCACTGAGTGGAGAGAATACATCGGCTACGCGGAGCTGCCCGCTGACGAGCTGTTCTGAGTTTTTTTGAAAGGAGTGACTTCTATGGATATCCTTAAACACTACGTCGAGCAGTTCAACGCATGCGACGACGAGCTGTTCGTCAACACGGTAGATAACGCACACGCATACGAATGGCTGAAAAACGAGATCCCGATTTTGGAGTGCCCGGACAAGGAGCTGGAGCGCACCTATTATTTCCGCTGGTGGACATACCGCAAGCATGTGAAGACAACGTCTGACGGCTGCATTATCACGGAATTTCTTCCGAAGGTGCCGTGGAGCGGCAAGCACAATGCGATACTTGCGGCGGCGGGTCACCACATCGGCGAGGGACGCTGGCTGAAAAACGGTCACCGCTACCTGTCGGAATATATTCGCTTCTTTTTGCATCAGCCGACGGACGCTTACGCCTACAGTGCGTGGCTGCTTCACGCGGCGTGGGAGCTCTCGCGCGTGAGCGGCTGCTACGACTACGGCGACGATTTTCTTGAGTGCGCCGAGAGGTATCTTTCCTTCTGGGAGTCCGAGCACGGGCTTTCGAACGGGATGTTCTGGTCAAAGGACGGTCCGGACGCCATGGAATGCTCGATCAGCGGAACAACTCCCGAGCTGCACTCCAGACGCGGCATTCGTCCGACGCTGAACTCCTACATTTGTGCGGATTATCGGGCTCTTGCACACTTTGCACGTCGTGCAGGCAACGGCGAGCTTGCCGAGCGCTGCGACGAAAAGCACGAGAGGCTGCGAGAGCTTATAAACACGGAGCTCTGGGAGGACGGCTTTTACCGCGCATTTCACTATGATGAGGGCGAGACACCCGAGAGCGCGCTGCACGCACATCCCGGAGAGAGTCCGCGCGAGCTTATCGGCTATATACCGTGGATGTTCTCTCTTCCGCCGCGCGGCCGGGAGGATGCCTTTGAGCTGCTTCGGGATGAAACTGCCTTCGCAGGTCCCTACGGGCTTATGACTGCCGAGCGCTCGCATCCGCGCTTTCTGTATCACGTCGACCACGAATGCCTGTGGAACGGCTATGTCTGGCCGTTCGCGACCTCGCAGACGCTCGTCGCGCTGCAAGGCTGCATCGAAAATTATCCGGGTGGCGAGAGGTATAAGAAGCTGTACATCGACATTTTGCTGCAATACGCGAGAATGCACACCCGCACGCGTGAGGACGGCAGCGTCGTTCCGTGGATAGACGAGGTTCGTCATCCTCTGCGCGACGACTGGTCAAGCCGTTCGCTGCTCTGTGAGTGGGGCTGGCCCGAGGGCGCGGGCGGACTCGAGCGCGGCAAGGATTATAATCACTCCACTTTCTGCGACCTTGTAATATCGGGGCTTCTCGGCATTCACGAGGAAAACGGACAGCTTGCTGTGACGCCGAATGTTCCCGAGGACTGGTCGTACTTTACGCTGTCATCCCTTTCCTTCCGCGGAAAAACGTACACGGTATCCTACACCCGCGAAAACGGTGTTAAAATTGAGCTCGAGGCATAAAATTAAAGCAGGCAGGTGACTGACACTGTGTCGGTCTCCTGTCTGCCGTGTGTCAGCCGCCTGCTGATACGGAAAAAGGACGTCTGTGGTAATACAGACGTCCTTTTGCTTTAATTATCTGCCGAGAACAGCCGCACCGATGATGCCCGCGTCGTTGCCGAGGCTGGCGATCTTGATCTCCGTGCGAGGTGTGCCTTCTCTCGAATATGTCTCCGCAAAGACCTTTTCGAGAAGCGGCTTTGTGAGGTATTCGCCCTCGTTGCAGATGCCTCCGCCGATGGAAAGCACATTCGGCTGGAAGATGTTGATAATATTGACAATGCCGCATGCGAGGTAGCTGATGTACTCGTCGACGATCTCAGCGCCGAGTGCGTCGCCTTCCTTCATTGCGGTGAATGCAGTGCGGGCGGAAACCTTCGAGAGATCGTTTCCGATCATGTCGTAGATCTTAGACTCGCGTCCTGCCTCCATAGCCTCGCTGATTCTGTCCTTTGTAATGTTAACAAGACCCGTAGCGGAGCTGTATGCCTCCCAGCAGCCCTTTCTGCCGCAGGAGCACTGTCTGCCATCCTTCTCGATAACGATGTGTCCGAGCTCAGCGCCTGCATAGTTGAAGCCGGAGTAGACCTTGCCGCCGATAACGATACCGCCGCCGAGACCTGTGCCGAGCGTGATCATTACGGAGTAGGGAGCTCCCTTTGCAACGCCTGCAAATGCCTCAGCCTTTGCAGCGGCGTTCGCGTCGTTCTCGATGTAGGTCGGGATGCCGCCGAGCAGAGAGGAGAGCCTGTCCGCCAGAGGATAGCTCGAGAAGGGAATGTTGTTTGCGTATACAACAACGCCGCGATCAGTGTCAGCTGTTCCGGGAGTTGCGACGCCCGCGCTTGCTACCTCGGAGAGCGGAATGTTGAGCTCGAGAAGAAGGTTCTTTGCGAGAGCTGCCATGTCGGCAACGACCGCGTCGGCTCCTCTTTCGGGCTTTGTCGGTGTGCTTGCCTTCTTGACGATCTTTGAGTTTTCGTCAACGATACCGACGGCAATGTTCGTGCCGCCGAGATCAACGCCTATATAATACATATTGATTCACCGTGCCTTTCACTGTGATGCTAATCATAGTATATTATAAGCCGAAATCGGCTTTTTGTCAACGATTTTTCGACTTTTGGGCTTGAAAAAGCATAATATCGTAAAAACAGCAATCAGCGCGCTGGTTTCACGATAATATTTGTGCATTTCGCGGGGGTGTAGAAAATCAAGCTCGATTTTTGTGCATGGTGAACAAACGAAATGTACCTCGAACGGGCGATTGATTTTGAAATAAACTGCCGGGCATAATATCGTTAGGTAAATCGAAATTACCCATCTTTGGATCGAACGCAAAAGACGGCTGTATTTTGTGGGCGATCGTCTTTAATTTGCATAAATATTGAGAAAAAAACAGTGTAAAGGTAATTTTCACTTACCGTAAATCCGGCAGAGCTTCGGCTTCTTGATTTTACCACCCGGGCGAGTGTTCATTCGCAGTGCCGAGTAAGGAAGGGAAGGTCGACACGAAACGACTTTGAAGTGCCTCGGAGGGTGTGCGGATGCTTGACTTTTTCGTGCAAATATGGTATCATATCTTTAACTGAAAGAAGATAAGTGTGTAGCTATGCACACTTTTATGTCGAATTACCGAAATGGGGCGCGACATCTTCGTTTTAACGGGCTTACGCACTGTGTGCGCGGCTCCGAAGTTCAAATTTGAAATGCTGTCGGCACATCGTACTGCGTCGGCGGCAGATTGGAGAGATCATATGAGCAACAAAGTTAGCCGTAAGTTTTTATCGCTGCTTCTTGCCGTGCTGATGACGGGAGGCGCGATGGCGTCGAGCGTATCTGCGGCTACAGCCGACAACGCGGCGCAGGATAGCGGCGGTACAGCTTCGTCGAAGAATGACAGCCTTGTCAATATAGGCAGCGTTCTGTCGACCGAGTCGTACTATGATTACCTTTCGCAGTATTCATCGGCAGCTCGCCCCTCCGGTTTCAAGCTTCAGCTTGGCGAGAGTGCGATCAATACCGAGGCTACAACGGGCGAGTATAAGATAATCGCCCCCGGCGACGAGTTTTACAGCGAGATCAAGAACGGCATGACCGACGGTGAGTCCGCTGTCGCTGTCGGAGACTCCGGAAAGGTTACATTTAATATAAGTGTTCCCGAGACCGGTCTTTATTCGCTGAAAATGAAGTACAGACCCGTTTCCCCGACGGAGATGGGCGAGCTCTTTGAGGATGTCGACGACGTCGCTATGTCAACGACAAGCGTTGCTTCGATAGAGCGCACACTGTACGTCAACGGAAAGGTTCCCTTCAGCGAGGCGAGATTCGTTATGATGGGTAAGAAGTGGCTTTCGTCATATGCCGAAAACGGTCGCTTCGATATTGACCAGTCCGGCAACGAGCTTCGTCCTGCAAGAAGCATCGACTACTCGTGGCAGGAATACGTGTTTACAGATTCCGACGGATATGTTCTGAGCCCCTTCCAGCTTTACCTTGAACAGGGCGAGAACACGATAGCGCTTGAGGCAGTCCGCGAGGCGGCTGTCTTTACCGACATCGAGTTCTACCGGCATACTGACGCACCGTCTTATAAGGATATTCTCGACGAGTACGAGCGTCGCGGATACAAGAACTTCGAGGGCGAGCCCTTCATTATTCAGGCGGAGACCCCGAGCGCCGTGTCGAGCTATTCCATCTACCCCACCTCCGATACGGTTTCTCCCTCCACGCAGCCCCAGAGTGCCAAGGCTACTCTCAGAAATGAGATTTCCTCGAGCGCGGTCGGTGATTGGATCGAGTACGAGATCGATTTCCCCGAGTCCGCGATCTACACGTTTGTTATAAGATACAGACAGAACACCTCCTCGAGCCCCACGTCACGTAAGATACTCATCGACGGCAAGCTTCCCTACGACAGAGCGCAGAGCGCGAAGTTCTCCTTCAGCGACAACTGGCAGGCGGGCGCGCTCAACGATGGCGAGGAGACGCTTAAGTTCTACATTGAAAAGGGCGTACACACGGTTCGCTTTGAGGCTAACCTCGGTGATATCGCCGATATCCTCAGTCGAATCACCGCGGCACAGACCGCGCTCAATGAGGACTACCTTGAGATAGTACGTCTTACCGGTGCCGAGCCCGATGAGTACCGTGACTACGGCTTCGCGCGAGTCATCCCCAATGTAATGCGCGACCTTGTCGATCAGGGCAAGGAGATTAACGCCGTTATCGATTACCTCGAGACAAACGGTCAGCTCAGCGAGGGCACCTCCACTCTGACTCAGATCGCAGAGCGTGTCATGAAGATGGGTACCGACGAGGATCAGATAGCAAAGAACCTTGAATCCTTCAAGAGCGACCTTTCGTCTCTTGCTTCCTGGGTTGAGGGAATGCTTACGCAGACCGTCGAGATGGACTACATCCTCGTGACCTCCCCCGACGGAGATGTTCCGAAGGCTGAGGCAAGCTTCTTCAAGAGCAGCTGGTACGAGGTTCAGAAGTTCTTCTACAGCTTTGTTATCGATTACAATGCACTCGCAGTTCACGACGAGAGCGAAATCACGGGCGAGAACGTTACCGTATGGTCCTCGAGCTCGCGTGACCAGGTTCAGATTATCAAGGACCTTACAGACAGTAAATTTACTCCCTCTACGGGAATTCCCGTAACGGTCAAGCTCGTTTCGGGCGGAACACTTCTCCCGTCCGTGCTTGCCGGCATCGGTCCCGATGTTGCGCTTGACGGTATGACAAGCACGAACGCTGCCGTAGCTTCCGCGTCGGCAGGCTCGATCATCGACTACGCAGTCCGCGGAGCTATCCTCTCCATCGAGGAGCTCGACGGCTTCGACGAGCTTTATCACTCGATCTACGAGCAGGCCTTCGAGGCTGTAACGCTTGACGACACGGACGGCGTTGTCAGAGTTTACGGTGTCCCCGTATCGCTCGAGTGGAACATGATGTTCTACCGTAGCGACATCCTTGCAAAGCTTAATATCGGCATCCCCGAGACCTGGGACGACGTCCTTGCGGCAGTTCCCGTGCTCCAGTTCAACAACATGGACATAGGTCTTGCACACGATGCAACAGCCTATGCTTCAATGATATATCAGTTCGGCGGAGACTTCTGGGCGGACAACGGAATGAGAGTCAACTTCGACTCGAACACCTCACTTGAGGCCTTCGAGTACCTTGTAAACATGTTTACACAGTATTCGCTCCCGCTGACATACGACGGGCTTAACCGCTTCAAGACCGGTGAGATACCGCTCTTCCTTTCCTCTTATGTTACATATAACAGTGTAACGCTCTTCGCAACAGAGCTTGCGGGACTTTGGGGCTTTGACTCCGTGCCCGGCAGACTCATGGACGACGGTGTGACCATCAATCGCTCGGTTGTCGGTAACGCAGACGCTATCACGATGCTTCGCGGCTGCGAGGTCGTCGACGAGGCGTGGGAGTTCATGAAGTGGTTTGCCGGAGCCGAGTTCCAGGCAGAGTACTCCAACGAGCTCGTTAACCTCCTCGGCGAGGCGGGAATGAGAACCGTTGCAAGCAGAGGCGCGCTCACTCAGCTTCAGTGGAAGAGAGATGACCGTGACGCTCTTATCCGTCAGGCTGACGAGGTAATCTGCCTCCGCCAGTACCCCGGAGCATACTTCATCACACGTTACATCACATTCGCAGTAAACAACGCATACAATGACGGCGCAGACCCCGTAGATCAGCTTCTCGGATACATCACGTCGATCAATAAGGAGATATCGCGTAAGCGAGAGGAGTTCGGCTACGAAACACTCGAGATCGGACAGACACTCGCGGAAAAGCGCTTCGCTCAGGCGGAGGATGCTATCGGTGAACTGTCAGAGGCAGACGCCGAAAGCTACAAGGATCTCCTTGACACGGCTCGCGAGGCAATCGCATCCGCTAACAACGCGGACAGCGCAGAGGCAGCCGCTAAGGCACTCGAAAGCGCTAACGGAGAGCTTTTCTCCGAGCTTGCACGCTACCTCACAGACGCCGCAACAGCCCTTCGCAGCTACAAATAATCAAGTCGACAAACTATTAGTGAAGGAGATAGCAAATGTCTACGAAATCTGAAACAAAGGTCGTATCCCGCAAGGATATGTCCAAGGCGCGGTGGACGCTGCACCAGATGAACGTAAACAAAATCGGATATTTCATGATAGCACCGTTCATGATTCTCTTCCTCCTGTTTACGATCATTCCGGTCGCGCTCTCACTTGTGCTCGGTCTGACAAACTTTAACATGATTGAGTTCCCCGACTTCGTCTTCCTGCAGAACTACGCTACGCTGTTCCTTGATGACGAGCTGTTCATCGGAGCTCTTAAGACCACCCTCATATTTGCAGCTATCGTCGGACCTGCCGGTTATGTTCTTTCGTTCATAGTCGCGTGGTTCATCAACGAGCTCAACCCGAAGGTACGTGCGTTAATCACACTTGTCTTCTATGCCCCCTCCATTGCGGGTAATGTCTATATCGTTTGGACGACGCTCTTCTCGGGAGACTCCTACGGTTGGCTGAACGCTTGGCTACTCAAGCTCGGCTTTATAGATACGCCGGTGCAATGGCTGACTGATACGAGCTACATTATGCCGATATGTATCATGGTCGCCCTGTGGGGCTCGCTCGGTATGACCTTCCTGTCGTTTATCGCAGGTCTTCAGGGTATCGACCGCAGCCTTTATGAGGCGGGCAGCATCGACGGCATCTCGAACCGTTGGCAGGAGGTGTGGTACATCACTCTCCCGAGCATGAAGCCTCAGCTTATGTTCGGTGCGGTCATGTCCATCACCGGAGCATTTAACTTCGGCGGAATCGTTACAACGCTCTGCGGTAACCCGCCGACAGACTACGTCGGATATACGGTTACGCACCATATCGATGAGTACGGTAGTGTACGCTGGGAGGTCGGTTACTCCTCGGCGATGACCTTCCTCATGTTCCTCATCATGATCGGTGCAAACCTCCTTATCAACAAATTAATTTCGAAGGTGGGACAGTGATATGAAGTTGAAAAAGCTGCGTACAAGAAATCACAGAGTTGTCCTCAACCGTTCGAAGGGCGGCGACGCGGGAATTACCGTGTTCCTCGCGATACTCGGCTTCTTTATGGTGCTTCCTCTGGTATACACGATATCCCAGTCGCTCAAGCCCATGACAGAGCTGTTCATCTTCCCGCCGCGCTTTCTTCCCATTAAGCCGACACTCGTTAACTTTAAGAACCTGTTCTACCTGATGAACTTCTCTTGGGTACCGTTCTCAAGATACGTGTTCAACACCGTGTTCATCTCGTTCGCAGGTACATTCGGTAACCTTGTTCTCTCCTCGCTTGCCGCTTACGCGCTCGCGAAGATCGACTTCCCCGGTAACCGTTTCTTCTTCCAGGTAGTTCAGAAGTCCCTTATGTATAACGCATCTATCGCAGGTACGATCGTATTCCTTATCATCGCTTACCTCGGCTGGATGGATACATACATTGCTGTCACCGTTCCGTCCTTTGCTTCGTCTATCGGTCTTTACCTCATGAAGCAGTTTATGGACACGAACGTAACGACGGCTATCCTCGAGTCAGCACGACTCGACGGAGCGAAGGAGTTCAGAATCTTCTGGTCGATCGCAATGCCGATGGTCAAGCCCGCTTGGCTTACGCTTATCATCACGTCCTTCCAGGGACTCTGGCAGATGGGCGGAAGCAACGTTATTTACAGCGAGCAGCTTAAGACCATCAACTACGCGATAAGCCAGATCACCTCTATCGGTGTCACCCGTACCG